>JAFAEH010000005.1 GCA_023424135.1 Actinomycetes bacterium
GTCCTGGTCGCGCTGCTGCCGGGTACCGGCACGCTCCCCGAGCGGGCCCTGGCGCTGGCGGGACCCGACGAGGACGCGCAGGTGCGCGACGCGCTCGCCGCGCTCCTCGACCCGACGCGCGGGTGCCGGCCCGACCAGGGTGCGCGGGTCGGCGAGGCGGTCCTCGAGCAGGTCGTGGCACACGGTCGACGAGGCACCCAGGCACCGGCGAGGACGCTGCTCGCGACGATCGCCTGGTGGCGCGGGGACGGCGCACGGGCCGCGGTGCTGCTCGACCGGGCGCTCGACGACGACCCGGCCTACCGGTTGGCGCACCTCATGCGCGACGCGCTCGACGCGGGTGTCGGGCCCGGGTGGGTCCACGGCGCCCCGTGAGCGTGCGGGACGGTCCACGGGCACGCCGCGGGTCGTGGCGCGTCGTGCGCTCCGGTAGCGTCGCGCCCGAGGCCGTCGGTGGCCAGGAGGAGGAGCGGCGATGGGGATCGTGGTCGGCTACCTGGCGACGCCGGAGGGACGTGCAGCGCTGGATGCTGCTGTCGAGGAGGCGCGGCACCGCTCGTTGCCGGTGGTGGTCGTGCTCAGCGTCCGGCCGGACGAGCCCGAGGACCGGCGCACGCAGACCGAGGAGGCGCTCGCGGGTGTGCGCGCCGAGCTCGACGCCGCGGGGGTCGAGCACGACGTCCGTCTGCTCGACGGCGGTGACGTGGCGGACGACCTCATCGGCACCGCGGAGGACGTGGGTGCACAGCTCGTCGTCCTCGGTCTGCGACGCCGCAGCCCCGTGGGCAAGCTCATTCTCGGCTCGAACGCGCAGCGCGTGCTGTTCGACGCCCCGTGCCCGGTGCTCACGGTCAAGCCGCGGGACTGAGGCGTCCCGCACGACGCGGTCGACCACGCGGGCGGGCGGTGTCCCGCGCGCCGACGGGCCGCGTCGTGCAGACGTGTCGCCGCGCGGGGAATGGTGGTGCCGCCGCAGGCGTTGCACCACGTCGATCCCCGAGCACTCGCTCGACCACCCACGGTGGTCGACATCTGCGCACCTGCCCGCGCGGGACCGCCCGGTGGGTCGGTACAATATCTGCTGTCTCCCGGTCCTTCGGACCCCCTCGGATCCGGTTGCCGCGCTGACGAAAGGTCGTTCGTGACGTCCCAGACCCCCCACCCCGCACTTCCGCGCGAGTTCCAGCACCCTGCGCTGCAGGAGCTGGTCAAGCGAGGGCGGACCCACGGCAGCGTCGACACGGCGGCGGTGCGTGCCGCCTGCGAGGCGGCCGGCGTCGAGGGCCCCAAGCGGCTGCGAGCGGTCGTGCGCGGTCTCGGCACGGCAGGCGTCGAGGTCAACGACCTCGGCACCGCCGGACGCGCCGTCGCGGCGACGAGCGCCAAGTCGCGCCCCGCGGCGAAGGCCTCGGTGAGCGACGCCGCCGCCGGATCGGCCGCGCGTCCCGCCCGGGCGAAGGCCGCGGCCAAGCCGGCCGCGAAGCCTGCCGCGTCCGGTCCTGCGGCGCCCGCGAAGGCCGCCGGCAAGAGCGCGTCGAAGGCAGCGCCGACCAAGGGTGCCGACGACGAGGTCGAGGAGACCGAGGACGACGTCGACGTCGACGAGTCCGAGCTCGAGGACGTCGACGCGACGGACGACGCGGACGCCACCGAGGAGGGCGACGCGGCGGACGCCGGCGACGGCGACGAGTCGGACGAGAAGCCCGCCATGGCGGCCACGGCCAAGAAGGACGACGACCCCGAGGACACGGGCTTCGTCTACTCCGACGCCGACGACGACGACGCACCCGCGCAGCAGGTCGTCACGGCCGGCGCCACGGCGGACCCTGTCAAGGACTACCTCAAGCAGATCGGCAAGGTCGCGCTGCTGAACGCCGAGCAGGAGGTCGAGCTCGCCAAGCGCATCGAGGCCGGTCTGTTCGCCGAGGAGAAGCTCTCCGAGACGCGCGACTCGCTCGAGCCGAAGCTGCGTCGTGAGCTCGAGTGGATCGCGCAGGACGGCCGCCGCGCCAAGAACCACCTGCTCGAGGCCAACCTGCGTCTGGTCGTCTCGCTGGCCAAGCGGTACACGGGCCGCGGCATGCTCTTCCTGGACCTGATCCAGGAGGGCAACCTCGGTCTGATCCGTGCGGTCGAGAAGTTCGACTACACCAAGGGCTACAAGTTCTCGACGTACGCGACGTGGTGGATCCGGCAGGCGATCACGCGAGCGATGGCCGACCAGGCCCGCACGATCCGCATCCCCGTGCACATGGTGGAGGTCATCAACAAGCTCGCGCGCGTCCAGCGCCAGATGCTCCAGGACCTGGGCCGCGAGCCCACGCCGGAGGAGCTGGCCAAGGAGCTCGACATGACGCCCGAGAAGGTCGTCGAGGTCCAGAAGTACGGCCGTGAGCCCATCTCGCTGCACACGCCGCTCGGCGAGGACGGCGACAGCGAGTTCGGTGACCTGATCGAGGACTCCGAGGCCGTGGTCCCCGCGGACGCGGTGAGCTTCACGCTGCTGCAGGAGCAGCTGCACCAGGTGCTCGACACGCTCTCCGAGCGCGAGGCGGGCGTCGTCTCGATGCGCTTCGGGCTGACGGACGGTCAGCCGAAGACGCTCGACGAGATCGGCAAGGTCTACGGCGTGACGCGTGAGCGCATCCGCCAGATCGAGTCGAAGACGATGTCGAAGCTGCGTCACCCGTCGCGCTCGCAGGTGCTCCGCGACTACCTGGACTGACAGGTCCCACGCGACGAGAGCCCGGTTCCCCTGGGGGAGCCGGGCTCTCGCGCTTCCTGCCACGCCTTCCGTCAGCATCCACTAACCGTTAGTCTTCACTGACGGAGGTGGGGCGCATGGATCCGACAGACGACGCGCTGCGGGCTCTGGCCGACCCGCGCCGTCGGGAGATCGTGCGCCTCCTGGCGGACGACGAGCTGCCGGTCGGGCGTCTCGCGGAGCGTTTCGACGTCACGCGCGGGGCGGTCAGCCAGCACCTTCGCGTGCTCGCCGACGCCGGCCTCGTGACCCACCGCAGCGAGGGCACCCGACGGCTGTACCGGGTGCGACCCGAAGGGGTCCAACGGCTGCGCGCCTACCTCGACGCGACCTGGGCGGCTGCGCTCGACAACGCGCGCCGGCTCGTCGAGGACGAGGTCGGGACCTCGTCGCAGGACCGGACGGAAGGAGGGTGCGATGAGCGGACGGCATGAGGACGCACCGACCGCCGACGCGGCCGCAGGGTGGTCGGGGCTGCCGGTGCGGCAGGCCGTGGTCGTGCCCGCCGACGCGGTGCGCACGTTCGACGTGCTCGTGCGCGACATCGGCGCGTGGTGGCCCGTGGCGGGGTACTCGCTCGGCGGTCGTCGCGTCGTGGACGTCCGGCTCGACGGCCGCGTCGGCGGGACCCTCGTCGAGGTGTGGGACGACGGGAGCGAGCACGCCTGGGGCGAGGTGCTGGCCTGGGACCCGCCCCGGGGGTTCACCACCACGTGGGTCGTGACGCAGGTCCCCACCGAGGTCGAGCTGCGGGTCCGGCCGCTCGGGCCGGGGCTGAGCCGGGTCGAGGTCGAGCACCGTGGGTGGCAGGGGCTGGACGACGCGGGCGCCGGTCGTGGGTCGTACGAGACCGGTTGGGTCCTCGTCCTCGACCGGCTCCGGCAGCACCTCGACGTCGGCCGATGACCCCGTCCGGGAACGACACGGGCCCCCGACCGGTGGTCGGGGGCCCGCGTGGCTCGTGGGGGCGTCAGCCGGCTGCGCCGGCCCCTGCTCCGTGCTCGGCGAGCAGGCGGTCCGTCTCGTCCTGCACGTGCGTGGCGACAGCGGCGAACTTGGGTGCGTGCTCGCGCGCGTGGTGCGCGCAGAACAGCAGCTCACCGACCGGCAGCACGACGCGGACGTAGGCCTGCGCGTTGCAGCGGTCGCAGCGGTCGGCAGCCGTCAGCGGGGTCGTGGGTTCGATCGTCGTCCCGTTCACGCCTCCATACAACCATCCGCCCCGCAGATCCATGTCGTCGGGGACGGGTGGTTCGCTGTCTGCGTACAAGATCGTGACACGGCGTCACGCGTTCGTGACCTGGGCCACCTCGGACGGCCCAACGCGACACACGTTCGTCACGGGACGTCGTCGCGGCACGGTCGCGGCATGGCGGCCGGGACGTGCGGGCGCGCCGGGCTACCATCGGCGCCGTGACGACGACCCCCTCGCAGGCCGGATACACCGCGCGCCACCTGTCGGTGCTCGAAGGGCTCGAGGCCGTGCGCAAGCGGCCCGGTATGTACATCGGCACGACCGACAGCCGTGGCCTGATGCACTGCCTGTGGGAGATCATCGACAACTCGGTCGACGAGGCGCTCGGGGGTCACGGCGACCGCATCGAGGTCGTCCTGCACGCCGACTCCTCGGTCGAGGTCCGCGACAACGCCCGCGGCATCCCGGTCGACGTCGAGCCGAAGACCGGCCTGACGGGTGTCGAGGTCGTCTTCACCAAGCTGCACGCGGGCGGCAAGTTCGGCGGCGGGTCCTACGCGGCGTCGGGCGGTCTGCACGGCGTCGGCGCGTCCGTGGTCAACGCCCTGTCGGCACGGCTCGACGTCGAGGTCGACCGTGGCGGGCGCACGCACCGCATGACGTTCCACCGCGGTGAGCCCGGCCTGTTCGACGACCGCGGCGGCGTGAGCCCCGAGTCGCCGTTCGAGCCGTTCGTCTCGGGCTCCGAGCTGACCGTGACGGGCCGCGTCGCGAAGGGTGTCACCGGGACGCGCGTGCGCTACTGGGCCGACCGGCAGGTCTTCCCGAAGACCGCCGTGTTCTCCTACGACGAGCTCGTGACGCGCGCCCGCCAGACGAGCTTCCTCGTGCCCGGGCTGGCGATCACGGTGCGCGACGAGCGCGCCCTGCCCGGCACCCCCGGGGAGCACGGCCCGCACGAGGAGACCTTCCTGCACACCGGCGGCGTGGTCGACTTCGTCGAGCACCTGTCGCCCGACGCGGCGGTCACCGACGTGTGGCACCTGACGGGCGAGGGCACGTTCACCGAGACGGTGCCGGTGCTCGACGACCGTGGGCACATGACGCCGCAGGAGGTGCAGCGCACGTGCGAGGTCGACGTCGCGCTGCGCTGGGGCACCGGGTACGGCACCGAGGTGCGCTCGTTCGTCAACATCATCGCCACGCCCAAGGGCGGCACGCACCTGGCCGGGTTCGAGGCCGGGCTGCTCAAGACCGTCCGGACGCAGGTGGCCGCGAACGCCCGTCGCCTGAAGATCTCGGCGAAGGACTCCTCGGCCGAGCGCATCGAGAAGGAGGACGTGCTCGCCGGCCTCACCACCGTCGTCACGGTCCGCCTCGCGGAACCCCAGTTCGAGGGGCAGACCAAGGAGGTCCTCGGCACCGGACCGGTGCGCGGCATCGTCGCCCGGGTCGTCGAGAAGCAGCTCACGGCCGTCCTGGAGTCCTCGAAGCGCGAGCACAAGGCGCAGTCCGCGCTGCTGCTCGACAAGGTCGTGGGCGAGATGCGTGCCCGGGTCTCGGCGCGCAAGCAGAAGGAGATCTCCCGGCGCAAGAGCGCGTTGGAGACGTCGTCGCTGCCGGCCAAGCTCGCGGACTGCCGGATCGACGACGTCTCGCGCAGCGAGCTGTTCATCGTCGAGGGGGACAGCGCGCTCGGCACCGCCAAGCTCGCGCGCAGCTCGGACTTCCAGGCGCTGCTGCCGATCCGCGGCAAGATCCTCAACGTCCAGAAGGCGTCCGTCGGGGACATGCTCAAGAACCTCGAGTGCGCGGCGATCATCCAGGTCGTCGGCGCCGGGTCGGGCCGCACGTTCGACCTGGAGGCCGCGCGGTACGGCAAGATCGTGCTGATGACCGACGCCGACGTCGACGGTGCACACATCCGCACGCTGCTGCTCACGCTGTTCTTCCGCTACATGCGTCCGCTCGTGGAGGCGGGCCGCGTGTACGCCGCGGTGCCGCCGCTGCACCGCATCGAGGTGATCGGCGCCGGCTCGCGCAAGAACGAGTACATCTACACCTACTCCGAGGCCGAGCTCGCCGCGACGCTCAAGAAGCTCGACCGCTCCGGGCGCCGGTACAAGGACGACATCCAGCGGTACAAGGGTCTGGGCGAGATGGACGCCGACCAGCTCGCCGAGACGACGATGGACCCGCGCCACCGCACGCTGCGCCGCGTGCGCGTCGGCGAGGCCGAGCAGGCGGCCGCACAGGTCGAGAAGGTGTTCGAGCTTCTCATGGGCTCCGACGTCGCACCCCGCAAGGACTTCATCGTCGCCAACGCCCACCAGCTCGACCGCTCACGCATCGACGCCTGACGCGCGAGCCGCACCGCCCGCGCAATCCGGTGGTGCGGGGCGCGCGGGCAGGTCAGGCTGGACGCATGACGCAGACGACCCCCTCGCTCGCCGTTCGCGCCGCCGCACCCGCGAGGGTCCCGCTGCCGGGCGGCACCTGGGGCCTGGTGTGGCGTCCCGTCACGTCCGAGGACGTCGAGGCGCTCACGGCCCTGCGTGTGCGGGCGCAGCAGGCCGACGCGCTGCCCTACCGCAGCACGACGCAGGAGGTCGCCGAGGAGCTCGGCGGTGCGTGGCGCGACCTCACCGCGGACACCCTCGTGGGCATCGACCCCGACGGGACGGCGCGTGCGTTCGCGCAGGCACAGACCGCGCCCGGTGACGAGCGCGTGGTGCGCGCGTTCGTCGAGGGGGTGGTCGATCCCGCGTGGCGTGGCCGGGGGATCGGCACCGCGCTCGTGGCCTGGCAGGTGGCCCGTGCGCGCCAGCTCCTGGCGGCGTCCGGCAAGGAGCTGCCCGCCCGGATCGCCACGTACGCGGACGACGCGACACCTGACGTCGCGGCCGTCTACCAGGGCGCCGGCCTGACGCCCATCCGCTACTACACGTCGATGGAACGCCCGCTGGACCGCGGCGACGAGCTGCCCCTGCCCGACGTGCCGCACGTCGACGGTCTGCGCGTCGTGCCGTGGTCGCCGCAGGTGGACGACGCGGTCCGCGTCGCCCACAACGACGTCTTCGCCGACCACTGGGGCTCGGAGCCGCGCACGCCGGAGCAGTGGCGCCAGACGCAGGCGATGTTCGCCCCGACGTGGTCGTTCGTCGCGCTCGACGACGACGACCGGGTCGTCGGGTACGCCGTGTCCGGGCGGTACGAGGAGGACTGGCCGGCGGCCGGCCACACGTCCGGGTACACCGAGCTGCTGGGCGTGCGGCGCGAGTGGCGCGGGCGGGGCGTCGCGGTCGCGCTGCTCGCATCCGTCATGCGGGCGTACGCCGCCGACGGCATGCAGTTCGCCGAGCTCGAGGTGGACACCGCGAACCCGTCGGGGGCGCACGGGCTGTACGCCGCGCTCGGCTACGAGGTCGCGCACTCCTCGACCATGCTGTCGATCGAGCTGTGAGATCGGTCGCGCACGTCCCGCAGGGCCGTCGCCCGGCACGTCGGACGCCCGCGGACGACTAGGGTCTATGGTCATGACCGACGTGCTCGACCTGCAGGACGTGACGATCCGCCGGGGGACGACGACGATCCTCGACGACCTGTCGTGGCGGGTCCTCGACGGGCAGCGGTGGGTCGTCCTGGGGCGCAACGGCGCCGGGAAGACGACGCTGCTGCAGGTCGCCTCGGGTCGCATGCACCCCACGTCGGGCAGCGCGACGCTGCTGGGCGCCCGTCTCGGCTCGACCGACGTGTTCGAGCTGCGACCGCGCATCGGCCTGGCGAGCGCCGCGCTCGCGGACCGCATCCCGTCGGGCGAGACCGTGCGCGACGTCGTGCTCACCGCGGCGTACGGCGTCACCGGGCGCTGGCGCGAGGCGTACGAGGACGTCGACGAGTCGCGTGCGAACGACCTGCTCGCGGCGTTCGGCGTCGCCCACCTCGCCGACCGGTGGTTCGGCACGCTGTCCGAGGGCGAGCGCAAGCGCGTGCAGATCGCCCGCTCGCTCATGAGCGACCCGGAGCTGCTGCTGCTCGACGAGCCGGCCGCCGGGCTCGACCTGGGGGGACGCGAGGAGCTCGTCGGTGCACTGGCCGAGCTCGCGCGTGACCGGCGCTCCCCGGCGCTCGTGCTGGTGACGCACCACGTCGAGGAGATCCCGCCCGGGTTCACGCACCTGCTGCTGCTGCGCGCGGGCCGCGTGCACGCGGCCGGTCCGATCGGCGAGGTGCTCACGGCGGAGAACCTCTCGGGCACGTTCGACGTGCCGCTGCGGCTGGACCACGCCGACGGCCGGTGGTCGGCGCACGCCACGGACGGTGCGGCGGGCTGATGCGACGCCCGCCGGGCGGTCGCTCCGCGGCCCCCTCGGGGGATCCTTCGGGACGGTTCGGCCACGAGGTCGCAAAGCGATCGCATAGGATCGGTTGACACGGACGACGGCGACCAGCGGAGGTGCGGGCGATGGGTTGGCTCTGGTGGGTCGGGGGAGCGCTCGTGCTCGGCATCCTCGAGATGATCTCGCTCGACCTCGTCCTGATCATGTTCGCGGGCGGTGCCCTGGCCGGTGGCCTGGCGTACGCGCTCGGCGCCCCCGTCGCGGTGCAGATCCTCGTCGCCGCGGTGACCGCGATCGTCCTGCTGGCGACCCTGCGCCCGTGGCTGCTGCGCACCCTCAAGGGGCGGGTCGACCTGCCGGAGACGAACGCCGCGGCGCTCGTCGGCCGGGCCGCGGTCGTCGTCTCGACGGTCGACGGCACGACGGGTCGCGTGAAGCTGGCCGGAGAGGTGTGGAGCGCCCGCACCGCCGATGGCGGCTCGCTGCCGCCGGGCACGGCCGTGACCGTCACCAAGATCGACGGTGCGACCGCCGTCGTCGCACCCCAGCCCGCCCCCGCCCCGGGCGGGGCCGCGGCACCCGGTCCGGCACCCGCCTGACCGGTCCGGTCGGCGCCGTGCGTGCCCGCCCCGGGCCCGTGGCCCCCTCGTCCTTCCGAACACCGGCCCGGGTCCCGGGTCATCGACGTCGCCCGCCGCGGGCGGCACAACCAGCGGAGGTCTCATGAACGACCCCAGTCCCGGCCAGGTCGCGTTGATCGTCGTCCTCGCGCTCGTCCTGATCTTCGTGATCGTCGCGCTCGTGCGCGCGGTGCGGATCGTGCCGCAGGCGGTCGCGATCATCGTCGAGCGGCTCGGTCGGTACAACAAGACGCTGGACGCGGGTCTGCACCTGCTCATCCCGTTCATCGACCGCGTCCGTGCGAGCGTCGACCTGCGCGAGCAGGTCGTCTCGTTCCCGCCGCAGCCGGTGATCACGTCCGACAACCTCGTGGTCAGCATCGACACGGTCATCTACTTCCAGGTCACCTCGCCCAAGGACGCGGTCTACGAGATCGCGAACTACATCACCGGTATCGAGCAGCTGACCGTCACGACGCTGCGTAACGTCATCGGGTCGATGGACCTGGAGCAGACGCTCACCAGCCGTGACCAGATCAACGGCCAGCTCCGCGGGGTGCTCGACGAGGCGACCGGCAAGTGGGGCATCCGCGTCAACCGCGTCGAGCTCAAGGCGATCGACCCGCCCGCGTCGGTGCAGGGCTCGATGGAGCAGCAGATGCGTGCCGAGCGTGACCGCCGTGCCGCGATCCTCACGGCCGAGGGCGTCAAGCAGTCGGCGATCCTCACGGCCGAGGGTGAGAAGCAGTCCGCGATCCTGCGGGCCGAGGGTGAGGCCCAGTCGGCGATCCTGCGGGCCGAGGGCGAGGCGCGCGCGATCCTCCAGGTGTTCGACGCGGTGCACCGCGGCGACGCCGACCCGAAGCTGCTGGCGTACCAGTACCTGCAGACCCTGCCGAAGATCGCCTCGAGCCCGTCGAACAAGATGTGGTTCCTGCCGGCGGAGCTGTCCGGTGCGCTGGGCTGGCTGTCGAAGGGCTTCCAGGGTGGCGGCCCCTCCGACGGCGAGTACGCGACGCGCCCGGCGGGCAGCTCGCCGCTGGGCGAGGGCGAGCTGCCGCCGGTCTCGCTGACCGACCCGAGCGAGGCGCTGGCCGAGGCCCGACGCGAGTCGGCGGCCGCGACCGCCGACGCGACGAGCGCCGGCACGCTGTCCGGCGTCCCGTTCGACC
>JAFAEH010000118.1 GCA_023424135.1 Actinomycetes bacterium
GGCGAGGCGGGCGCGTCGTCCACTGAGCAGGCACCCGGGCGTGACGGGGCACCCCTCGACGTGCTCGCCGAGCTCGGCCCGGTCCGCACGACGCAGGAGCCCGCGTCCCGCGGCCGCCTGGCGACGACCGCGCTGCTCTTCCAGGCGCCCGACCCCGCGGCACGGCCCCGCCGCCGCCGCGCGCAGGCGTCGGCCGGCTCGCCCGAGGAGATCTCGGACGCCGCCCGCGTCGAGGCCGTGCAGGACGAGGCCGACGACGAGGGGACGACGACCGAGGTCGTCGCCGAGGCACCGGCCGACGAGAGCACCGGGCGTTCGCGCCGGCGTCGTGGTCGCGGCCGCAAGGCGGACGCCACGGACGGCGACGAGCCGGCCGAGGCGGACGCGACGTCGGCCACGGACGACGCGGGCGACGCGTCCGCGGAGCCGTCCGAGAGTGGCGACGACGACGGTGACGAGACCGACGAGGGCGGGTCACCCCGCCGTCGCCGCCGCCGCGGCGGTCGCGGTCGTCGCGGACGCAGCGAGCAGTCGTCGGACGAGGCGTCCGACGACGAGGGCGAGTCCGGCGACGCCGATGCCGAGGCCGAGGGTGACCAGGACGAGGGCGGCGACGAGCAGGCCGGCTCGAGCCGTCGTCGGCGTCGCCGCCGTCGGGGTGCGCGCGGCGAGGCGGGCGAGGAACCCCGTCGTCGTCCCGCCGGCGACGAGGTCACCGCGCTGCGCGGCTCGACGCGCCTGGAGGCCAAGCGTCAGCGCCGCCGTGAGGGGCGCGACGCGGGCCGTCGCCGGCAGATTGTCACCGAGGCCGAGTTCCTGGCACGGCGCGAGTCCGTGGAGCGCTCCATGGTCGTGCGCGAGCGCGACGGGCGCACCCAGATCGCCGTGCTCGAGGACGGCGTGCTCGTCGAGCACTACGTCTCGCACCAGGCGCAGGCCTCGATGGTCGGCAACGTGTACCTCGGACGCGTGCAGAACGTGCTGCCGAGCATGGAGGCCGCCTTCGTCGACGTCGGCAAGGGCCGCAACGCCGTGCTGTACGCGGGCGAGGTGAACTGGGACGCCGCCGGCCTGGAGGGTCAGCCGCGCCGCATCGAGCAGGCGCTGAAGTCCGGCGACTCGGTGCTGGTCCAGGTCACGAAGGACCCGATCGGCCACAAGGGTGCCCGCCTGACGAGCCAGATCACGCTCGCGGGCCGCTACCTGGTCTACGTGCCCGGCGGCGGCATGACCGGCATCAGCCGCAAGCTGCCCGACACGGAGCGCTCGCGCCTCAAGAAGATCCTGCGCGACGTGGTCCCGGACTCCGCGGGCGTCATCGTGCGCACCGCCGCCGAGGGGGCGAGCGAGGACGAGCTGCGTGCCGACGTCGCACGCCTGCAGGGTCAGTGGGACGCGATCGAGAAGAAGCGGAAGACCGCGAACGCACCCGCGCTGCTGCAGGGCGAGCCCGACATGGCGATCCGCGTGGTCCGCGACATCTTCAACGACGACTTCTCCTCGCTCGTGGTCCAGGGCGACAGCGCGTGGTCGACCATCTCCACGTACGTCGGCGACCTGGCCCCCGACCTGGCGGCGCGCGTCGAGAAGTGGACCGGCACGCAGGACGTCTTCACCGTGCACCGTGTCGACGAGCAGCTCGCCAAGGGCATGGACCGCAAGGTCTGGCTGCCGTCGGGCGGGTCGCTGGTGATCGACCGCACCGAGGCCATGACGGTCGTCGACGTCAACACCGGCAAGTTCACCGGTGCGGGTGGCACGCTCGAGGAGACCGTCACGCGCAACAACCTCGAGGCGGCCGAGGAGATCGTGCGCCAGCTCCGGCTGCGCGACATCGGCGGGATCATCGTGGTCGACTTCATCGACATGGTCCTCGAGTCCAACCGCGACCTCGTGCTGCGGCGCCTGGTCGAGTGCCTCGGGCGGGACCGCACGAAGCACCAGGTCGCCGAGGTGACGTCGCTGGGCCTGGTGCAGATGACGCGCAAGCGCGTCGGGCAGGGGCTCGTCGAGGCGTTCAGCGAGACGTGCGAGCACTGCCACGGGCGCGGGTTCATCGTGCACACCGACCCGGTGAGCAAGAACGGGCGCCCCGACACCGGCAACCAGCAGGGCGCGCCCGAGCAGGGCGAGTCGAAGCGCTCGCGGCGCAAGCGCGCGTCGGCGGAGGCGGCCGCGCCGTCGACGCCGCACCCCGCCGTGCCGGTGCTCCCGGAGGCACGCGAGGCGGTCAAGGCGACGCTCGCCACGATCGCGGCGGCCGCGGCGCACGCCCACGAGCACGAGCACGAGCGGCAGGAGCCGGCGGACGGGACGGCACCGGAGGTCGTCGCGCCCGTGATCACGCCTGCGGTCGAGGTCGCGGCGGCCGTCGAGGTCGCCGCCGAGGACGCGGCGCCGGTGGTGGGTAGCGCCGACGCGGACGTGCTCGACGTGCTCGCCGAGCTCGGCGCGGCCGGTGTCGGTGCCACCGGCTCGACGCCCGAGCCGGTGACCGGCGCGACGGTCGTGGAGAGCGACGCGGTCCTCGAGCTGCACGCGGTCGACCCCGGGCTGTTCGACGAGGACGGCGGGTCGACCCCGTCCGTTTGACCGGGGGAGGGCGGGTCCGTACCCTAGATCGTCGGTGCGTCGCGCGCGCCGTGTCATGTGTGCAGGAGCCCGGGCCGCGATCCGGACGGAGCACATGGCCCGGTCCGGCGCCGCGGACGACATCGCCGACGCGAACCCCTCGCCCTCGTGGCTGGGTGGTGCGCGGGTCCGGCGGGGTCGTGCGGCACCGGAGAGCAGTATCGATGAGCATCAGGTCCGACGAGCAGAGATGAGCAGCAACGTGGTGTACGCGATCGTGAAGGCCGGCGGCCGCCAGGAGAAGGTCGCCGTCGGCGACGTCGTCGTCGTCGACCGCCTCGCCGCGGAGGCGGGTTCGTCGGTCGAGCTGCCGGCGCTCCTGCTCGTCGACGGGGACAAGGTGACCACCGACGCCGCGGCGCTGGCCAAGGTGACGGTGACGGCGGAGGTCGTGCGGGACGAGAAGGGTCCCAAGATCGACATCCTCAAGTACAAGAACAAGACCGGCTACCGCAAGCGCCAGGGTCACCGCCAGAAGCTGACCCGCCTCAAGGTCACCGGCATCAAGTGAGCCTTCGCCGCTGAGCCCCACGGCTCAGGCGGCCTCCCCGATTTCTCAGACACACCCGAGAGCAGGTCAGTCATGGCACACAAGAAGGGCGCGAGCTCGTCGCGCAACGGTCGCGACTCCAACGCGCAGCGCCTCGGCGTCAAGCGCTTCGGTGGCCAGGTCGTCAAGGCCGGCGAGATCATCGTCCGCCAGCGCGGCACCCACTTCCACCCGGGCGACAACGTCGGCCGCGGTGGTGACGACACGCTGTTCGCGCTGACCGCCGGTGCGGTCGCCTTCGGCACCCGTCGCGGCCGCAAGGTCGTCGACGTCGTCGCGTCCCTCTGAGGTCGCGGCACACCGTAGCTTCACGACGAAGGGGCGCACCGGTGCGGTGCGCCCCTTCGTCATGTGTGACCATCGTCCACAGGACGTCGGTGCTCGTCCACGTCCCCGGACGGGCACCCCATCGACGCAGGAGGTTCAGCCGTGGCGACGTTCGTCGACCGGGTCGTGCTGCACGCGACCGGCGGTGACGGCGGGCACGGGTGCGCGTCGATCCACCGCGAGAAGTTCAAGCCCCTCGCCGGCCCCGACGGCGGCAACGGTGGCAACGGCGGGTCCGTGATTCTCGAGGTCGACGCCCAGGTCACGACCCTCCTGCAGTTCCACCACCTGCCGCACCGCTCGGCTGCGAACGGCACGCAGGGCATGGGCGACCACCGCAGCGGCGCCACGGCGGACGACCTCGTCCTCGGCGTCCCGGACGGCACGGTCGTCAAGTCGCCGCAGGGCGAGGTGCTGGCGGACCTCGTCGGTGTCGGTGCGCGTTACGTCGTCGCGCCGGGCGGGCGCGGTGGACTCGGCAACGCGGCCCTCGCGTCCCCGCGGCGCAAGGCCCCCGGGTTCGCGCTGCTCGGCGAGCCCGGCGAGAGCGCGGACGTCGTGCTCGAGCTCAAGACCATCGCCGACGTCGCGCTCGTCGGCTTCCCGTCGGCGGGCAAGTCCAGCCTGGTCGCGTCGATCTCCGCCGCGCGCCCCAAGATCGCGGACTACCCGTTCACGACCCTCGTGCCGAACCTCGGCGTCGTGCAGGCCGGTGACGCGCGGTACACGGTCGCAGACGTGCCCGGGCTGATCCCCGGGGCCTCCCAGGGCAAGGGGCTCGGCCTGGAGTTCCTGCGGCACATCGAGCGCTGCGCCGTCGTCGTGCACGTCCTGGACTGCGCGACCCTCGAGCCGGACCGCGACCCGCTGACCGACCTCGACGTGATCGAGGCCGAGCTCGCGGCGTACGCCGAGGACCTCGAGGTCGCGGCGGGCGGTGTGCCGCTCGCGGACCGGCCGCGTGTCGTCGTCCTCAACAAGATCGACGTGCCCGAGGCGCGCGACCTGGCCGACCTCGTGCGTCCCGAGCTCGAGGAGCGCGGCCTGGCCGTGTTCGAGGTCTCGACCGCGAGCCACGAGGGTCTGCGGCCCCTGACGTTCGCGCTCGCCGAGCGGGTCGAGGCCGCGCGCCGGGCGGCGCCGCCGCCCGAGGCGACGCGCGTCGTGCTGCGCCCCCGGGCGGTCGACGACTCCGGTTTCACCGTCACGCGCCGCGAGGGCGGCGGGCAGGTGTGGTTCGCGGTCCGCGGTGAGAAGCCCGAGCGCTGGGTGCGCCAGACCGACTTCGCGAACGACGAGGCCGTCGGCTACCTCGCCGACCGGCTCGCGCGCGCCGGTGTCGAGGACGCGCTGTACAAGGCGGGTGCGGTCGCGGGTGACGAGGTGCGGATCGGCCCCGACGAGAACGCGGTCGTGTTCGACTGGGAGCCCACCCTCCTGACGGGCTCCGAGCTGCTCGGTGGCCCGCGCGGCACCGACGTGCGCCTCGAGGACACCGCGCGCCCGACGCGCGGTCAGAAGCGCCGCGAGTACACCGAGCGCATGGACGCCAAGGCCGCCGCGCGCGCCGAGCTGTGGACGGAGCGCGAGCAGGGCGTCTGGACCGACCCGGACGCCTGACGGGCCGCCCGGACCCGGTGCGGGCGCCCGGGCGGGCCCCGGGGATCCTGCACGGGCCGGTGCGTGCAGGTGCGCGCGGGGGACCCCGCGTGTCCCGCGTGCCGGTCGCTGCACGGGTCGACGCGCGCGGCGGGGCATCATGGGGGCCGTGAGTGCCGCCGCCCTGTCCGGACGTGACCAGCTGCCCGGTGCGGGACGCGTCGTCGTCAAGGTCGGCTCGTCGTCCCTCACGACGCCGGACGGGCACCTCGACCCGGACCGGCTCGCGACGGTCGTCGACGTCCTCGCGGCACGGCGCGCGGCCGGCACGCAGGTCGTGCTCGTCTCGTCCGGCGCCATCGCCGCCGGCATCGGCCCGCTGGGGCTCGCGGCCCGCCCGCGCGACCTCGCGACGCAGCAGGCCGCCGCATCGGTCGGCCAGGGCCTGCTCGTCGCCCACTACACGCGCGCGTTCGCCGCGCACGGGCTGACCGTCGCGCAGGTGCTGCTCACCGCCGAGGACACGTGGCGACGCGGGCAGTACCGCAACGCGCACCGTGCACTGACCCGGCTGCTCGACCTGGGCGTGGTGCCGATCATCAACGAGAACGACGCCGTCGCGACCGACGAGATCCGGTTCGGTGACAACGACCGGCTCGCGGCGCTGGTCTCGCACCTCGTGCACGCCGACGCGCTCGCGCTGCTGACCGACGTCGACGCGCTGTACACCGGACCGCCCTCGCGCCCGGGGTCGCAGCGCATCGCCGAGGTCCGCTCGCTGGCCGAGGTCGAGGGGGTCGACGTGACGGCCCGTGGGTCGGCGGTCGGCACGGGCGGCATGGTCACCAAGCTCGAGTCCGTCGCGATCGCGACGCAGTCCGGCATCCCCGTCGTCCTGACGTCCGCGGGGCAGGCGGGTCCCGCGCTCGAGGGGCACGACGTGGGGACGTGGTTCGCCGCGACGGGGCGACGACGCTCGATCCGGCTGCTGTGGCTCGCGCACGCGGCGCGCACGCGTGGGCGGCTCGTGCTCGACGACGGTGCCGTGCGGGCCGTCGTCGAGCGCCGCACGTCGCTGCTGCCCGCGGGCGTCACGGCGGTCGAGGGCGTGTTCGAGGCGGGTGACCCCGTCGAGCTCGTCGACGCCGAGGGGACGGTCGTCGCGCGCGGGCTCGTCGCGTACGGCGCGGAGGAGGCGCCCCAGCTCCTGGGACGCACCACCGGGGACCTGCGCGAGGCGTTCGGCCCGGGGTACGACCGTGAGCTCGTCCACCGAGACGACCTCGTGCTCGTGCGCCGTCGCCGCTGAGAGCCACGCACCGCGGCGCCCCGTCCGCCGGTTGCGGACGCCGCACCACGGGCACGCGCAGCCCGGCTAGCCTGGGCCCATGACCACGTCGCTCGAGTCGCCGACGACACCCGTGCTGGACGACCCCGAAACCGCCGTCCTCGAGGTCGCGCGCCGCGCCCGCGAGGCCTCCCGCGCGCTCGCGACCGCCACGCGGGCCACCAAGGACGCCGCGCTGCACGCGCTCGCCGACGCGCTCGTCGCGGCGACCGACCGCGTGCTGGCCGCGAACGCCGTCGACCTCGAGCGCGGCCGGGCGAACGGCATGTCGCCCGGTCTGCTCGACCGCCTCGCGCTCACGCCCGAGCGGGTCGCGGGCATCGCCGACGCGCTGCGCGAGCTCGCGTCGCTGCCCGACCCGGTGGGGGAGGTCGTGCGTGGGTCGACGCTGCCCAACGGGCTGCGCCTGCGCCAGGTGCGCGTCCCCATGGGCGTCGTCGGAATGATCTACGAGGCGCGGCCCAACGTGACCGTCGACGCCGCGGGCCTCGCCCTCAAGAGCGGCAACGCGGTCGTGCTGCGCGGCGGGTCCGCCGCGGCCAGCAGCAACGAGGTCGTCGTCGACGTGCTGTCGGCCGCTCTGGTCGCGCAAGGCCTGCCCGGGGACCTGGTGCAGTCGGTCGACGCGTGGGGGCGGCCCGGCGGCGTGGCGCTCATGCACGCGCGCGGGCTCGTCGACGTGCTCGTCCCGCGCGGCGGGGCCGACCTCATCGCGACGGTCGTGCGCGAGTCCACCGTCCCCGTCATCGAGACCGGTGTGGGCAACTGCCACCTGTACGTCGACGCGTCCGCCGACCTGGCGCAGGCGCTGCCGATCCTGCTGAACTCCAAGACGCAGCGCGTCGGGGTGTGCAACGCGGTCGAGACGCTGCTGGTGCACCGTGACGTCGCCGACGCGTTCGTGCCGTCCGCCGTGGCCGCGCTCGCGCAGGCCGGTGTCACGGTGCACGGCGACGGCGCGACCCTGCGACTGGCACCGCAGGACGCGCCGACGCAACCCGCGACCGATGCGGACTGGGGGACCGAGTACCTGTCGCTCGACCTCGCCGTGCGGGTCGTCGACGGCCTCGACGCCGCGATCGAGCACGTGCGGCGCTGGTCGACGGGTCACACCGAGGCGATCCTCACGCAGGACCTGGCGTCCGCCGAGCGCTTCGTCGCCGAGGTCGACTCGGCCGCGGTGATCGTCAACGCGTCGACGCGCTTCACCGACGGCGGGCAGTTCGGCCTCGGGGCCGAGATCGGCATCTCGACGCAGAAGCTGCACGCACGCGGCCCGATGGGCCTGGCCGAGCTGACCACGACCAAGTGGGTCGTGCACGGCGACGGTCACGTGCGACCCTGACCACACGTCGCACGATGTGGCCCTCACTCACGGGCGCGCGTGCGACACTGGGACGCTGCGGCGCCGGGACCCGGTGCCGCCCACCGCACCACCGACGACCAGCTGGAGGACGACGTGCACGCCACCCTGATCGCCGCGGCCGAGGGCGCTGCCGAGCACGCGTCCAGCCTGCCGTTCCCGCCCGCCGTGTTCGGCATCGGCGCCTTCGTGGGGCTGGTCGCGATGCTGCTCGCGACGTACGCGTTCCGGTCCGTCGGGACGCGCCACTGACGGTGCTGTCCGTCGCCGGGGTACGCGAACGCCCACGCCTGGGGGTGATGGGCGGCACGTTCGACCCCGTGCACCACGGCCACCTCGTGGCAGCCAGCGAGGCTGCTGCGAAGTTCGCGCTCGAGGAGGTCGTGTTCGTGCCGACCGGGCAGCCGACGTTCAAGCAGCACCTCGACGTGTCCCCGGCCGAGCACCGGTACCTCATGACGGTGGTCGCGACCGCGTCCAACCCGAGGTTCACGGTCAGCAGGGTCGACATCGACCGTGCCGGTCTGACGTACACGGTCGACACGCTGCGGGACCTCAAGACCTCGCGCCCGGACGCCGACCTCTACTTCATCACCGGTGCCGACGCGATCGAGCAGATCCTCACGTGGAAGGATGCTGCCGAGCTGTTCGACATGGCGCGCTTCGTCGCGGTGACCCGCCCGGGTCACACGTTGTCGGTGGAGGGCCTGCCTGCCGGGCGGGTCGACGTCCTGGAGGTCCCGGCACTGGCGATCTCCTCGACGGATGTGCGTGCACGTGCACGTGCGGGGGAGCCGGTGTGGTACCTCGTCCCGGACGGGGTGGTCCAGTACATCGCCAAGCACAGGTTGTATCGAGGTCCTGATGAGTGACCCCGGAGAGCGCCGTCGCCGTCGCGAGATGGAGCGTGCGGTCGAGGACGGCGGTCAGGGCGCCGGCGCCCCGGCGTCCCCGGCCTCCGGTGACGGC
>JAFAEH010000125.1 GCA_023424135.1 Actinomycetes bacterium
GGCACCCGCGTGGACGGCCCCCGCCGCTCCGCAGCAGGCGCCGCCCGCGCCCGTCGCGCAGGAGACGCGCCCCGCACCGTCCTGGTCGCCGCCGGAGTGGGCCGCACGGCCCGCCGCCGCGCCGTCGTCGACGGTCCCTCACCCGTCCGTCCCGCCGTCGGTCGCGCCCCGTGTGGGCACGCTCGACGACGAGGTGGCCGCCATGCTCGCCCTCCGTTCGGACATCCAGGAGCAGGCTCTCTCCGAGCTCAGCCAGTTGTCCGCGTACCGGCCCAGCGCGGTCGGGGCGGGCGGTTCGGAGCGACTCACCAAGCGTGTGCCGAGCGCGGTCCCTGCCGCCCCGGCGCCGATGGAGGAGCGCCCCGTCCAGCGCGACGCCGACCAGCTCCGCTCCCGGTTGTCGAGCTTCCAGTCAGGTACGTCGCGCGGACGCCGTGCGTCCGGCGACCCGCAGGACGGTGACCACTCGTGATCCGACGACCCAGAACCACCGGTGAACCTCGTGTCACCGTGGACACCACCCCCGCAGTCGGCCCAGACTGCACCATGAAGGAGGAAGTGTGACCGCGCTCAGCACCGAGGCAGCCAACTTCGGCTGGCTCCTGGACAACTTCGTCCGGACCGTGCCCGGCACTCGCCACACGCTCGTGGTGTCGGCCGACGGTCTGCTCATGGCGATGTCCGAGCAGCTCGACCGCACCAGCGGCGACCAGCTCGCGGCGATCGTCTCCGGCATGTCGAGCCTGACCCGTGGCGCGTCGCGCCAGCTGCGTGCGGGGGAGGTGCGTCAGGCGATCATCGAGATGGACAACCTGTTCCTGTTCTTGATGAGCGTCTCGAACGGCTCCGTCCTCGCCGTGGTCGCGGAGTCGACGTGCGACGTGGGCCTCATCGGCTACGAGATGGCGATGCTCGTCTCGCGGACCGAGGCCACGCTCACCCCGCAGCTCATCTCCGAGATGCGTGGTCAGCTGCCCGTCGACGGTGCCACCCGGGCGCCTGTCGCCTGAGGCCGCGATGAGCGAACACGTCGAGTACGAGGCCAGGACGGTCCGGCCCTATGCCGTGACCGGCGGCCGCGTGCGTTCGGCTCGCTCCGACCTGCCTCTCGAGGCACTGGTCGAGGTCATGCCGGGTGCCGTGGCCAGCACGGGCCTGACCCCCGAGAAGCGCCAGATCATCCAGCACGCGTCGTCCGGGTACATCTCGGTCGCCGAGCTGTCGGCGCTGCTCCACCTTCCGCTCGGAGTCGTCCGGATCATCGTGTCCGACCTCGCCGATGCCAACTATGTGCGTGTGCACACCTCACAGCCGGTCGAGGTCAACACCGGTGAGTCCCCCGCCCTGTCCCTGAGCGTGCTGGAGAGTGTTCTCAATGGCATTTCCGCCCTCTGACGCCGCCGTCGCCTCTCCGTCGGGGACCGCGGGCGCCGTCGCACCCACCGTCGTCAAGATCGTCGTCGCAGGCGGCTTCGCCGTCGGCAAGACGACGTTCATCGGCTCGATCTCCGACATCGAGCCGCTCAACACCGAGGCCGCGATGACCGAGCACTCCGTGGGCGTCGACGACGCCGGCGGCGTGACGGACCGCAAGACGACCACGACGGTCGCGATGGACTTCGGTCGCATCGCACTGCCGGGCTCGCTGTGGCTGTACCTGTTCGGCACCCCGGGCCAGGACCGGTTCCTCTTCATGTGGGACGACCTGGTGCGCGGTGCGATCGGTGCCGTCGTGCTGGTCGACACCGACCGCCTCGACCAGTGCTTCCCGGCCGTCGACTACTTCGAGTCGCGTGGCATCCCGTTCGTCGTCGGCGTCAACTGCTTCGACGGGATCGCCAAGCACCAGCTCGACGACGTCCGCGAGGCGCTCGCCATCCCCGCCCACGTGCCGGTGCTGTACACCGACGCGCGGTCGCGGGCGGCCACCAAGCAGGCGCTCATCGCGCTCGTGCAGCTCGCCATGGAGCGTCTGCGCCAGCGGTGAGCACAGCAGCACCCACGAGCGGTCGGACCCCCACGGGGGCCGGCCGCTCGTGCGTCACCGGGGCCGTCGCGCCGGTCCTCGACGAGCACGGGTCGGGGCGTCCGGGCCCGTCGGTGGCCGGGTGGTCCGGGCCGGCGCGTCTGCCTGCGCGGGTGCGGGCCAGGTCCGCAGGTCAGGATGGGCTCGTGCCCGCACCGCGCCCGGCCCCCGACGCGGAGGTCCTGGTCGCCCGGGACCCGGTCGCGGACGTCTACGTGGACGGCTCCGCGCTCAGCCGCTACGTACCGGCCGCGCCCGAGGCCGACGCGTGGTCCGCCTGGGCGTTCGAGCACGAGGGCACGTCCGTGGTGTCGCAGGTCTCGGTGCTCGAGGCACGTGTCACGGCGGCGCTGCTGGGTGCCGACGCGACCCTCGTCCTGCTCGACGCCCTCACCCGGCTGCCGCGGATGCGCCTGTCCGACCAGGCCCTGCGCCGCGCGGTGCTGCTCCCGCCGGGACTCGGGGCGTTCGCCGCGCTGCACGTCGGCGCGGCCCTGGCGCACCTCGACGTGCGCGCGGTCGCCACGTACGACGGACCGTCGGCGGCCGTGGCGCACGCCGCGGGTCTCGCCGTCGTCAGCCCGGGGCGCCCGACGGGGTGGTGGCGAGGCTGACCGCGTAGGCGGCGTGGTCCCGCTCGGCGACGTCTGCGTAGGTCGACGCGAAGTCCGCGAACGCGTCGTCCGCCTGCCCGTCCTCGCCCAGGTAGCCCGCGATCGCGAACCTGTCGCCGGAGCGGGCGTGCGCCCGCGCGAGCACCCACGCGCACATGCGGCCGTAGCCGGCCATCGGCTCGGGGCCGAGGTCCGCGACCTCGACGCCACCCTTCCAGTCGTGGAGCTGGCGGACGTAGTAGTCGCGCGCGACGCCGTCGATCCCGGTGGCGGTCTGCCAGCCGAGCATGAGGTCGCTCGCCGCCTGCACGAGCCGCTGCCCCCGCACGACGCGCTCGCCGTGGTGGGCGACGTCGCTCGCACCCACGTACGGCTCGAGGACCGACGGTCCGGCCTCCTTGGCCTGCAGGACGATCGCGTCATCCGCGTCGACGCCCTGCAGCAGGAGCACCCAGCAGCGTGTCCCGACGCTGCCGACGCCGACGACCTTCAGGGCGAGGTCGGTGACCTCGTAGCGCTCGACGAGGCTGCGTCGCACCGGGTCGAGCGAGGCGCGGTACCCGTCGAGCAGGTCGTCGAGCGAGCTCGCGATCCCGGCCCGCCGCGCGACCCGCCAGCTCGAGGCTCGCGACGAGCCGGGCGACATCCCACTCGAACGGGCCCGGCAGGGTCTCGTCGAAGTCGTTGACGCCGAACAGCAGACGGCGTTCGGGGGAGCCGAACAGGCCGAAGTTCGCGGCGTGCGCGTCCCCGCAGAGCTGCACCTGCAGCCCGCTGTGCGGTCGTGCCGCGAGGTCCGCCGCCATGACGAGTGCGGTACCCCGGTAGAACGCGAACGGCGACGCGGCCATCCGCTCGTGCCGCAGCGGCAGCAGGTGCGGCAGCCGGCCGTCCTCCTGCGCCGCGACCAGCGAGACGACGTCCCGCTCGGGCGGCAGGTCGAGGGACGCGAGCGCGCCCAGGGGGAGCCGGTCGCGCACGCGCGCACCGGCGGCGACTCGTGCGGTCCGCGCGGCCGACGCCATGGCCTGAACCTAGGGCCCGCACCCGGACCGTGCCACCGGGTGGGCGTCAGCGCGAGCGCAGCCCGACGCGGTGGCGCGGGTCGGGGGCCGCGGCGGGCTCGGTGGGCGGTGCCATCCCCGCATCCTGCCGGTGTGTGCCCGGCCACGTCACCCTCCGGCGGCGTCGTGGGTCGGGACGTCGTGTGGGAGACTCGTCGCCGCCGTCGGCTCGCCGCCGGCGCAGGAGGGCTGGCTGAGCGGCCGAAAGCGACGGTCTTGAAAACCGTTAGTGCGGTGACCCCGTACTCAAGGGTTCGAATCCCTTGCCCTCCGCCCCGTGCGTCGCGGGACGAAAAGGGCCGGTCGCGAGCCGCGGCCGCGCGCCTACCATGCAGGGCATGAGGCTCGACCCCGACTTCGTCGACGCACCGCCGCGCCGTGACCCGTCCGCCCCGCCCGAGTCGTTCCCGAGCGGGACGCACGAGGAGCGTGTGACGACGGCGCGCAGGATGCGCGCCGCGGACACCGGGCAGTTCGCACCGGCGCCTGCCGCGGGTGTCGACCGGACGGACGTGGACGTGCCCACCCGCGCGGGGCAGATCCGTGCGCGGGTGTACCGCCCTCTGACGGGCGTCGACGGTCCGGGATTCGTCGTGTGGGTGCACGGCGGCGGGTTCGTGCTCGGCGACCTCGACAGGGCTGAGCACACGGCCGCCGAGCTCGCGCAGGTGGCGGGGCTGCCCGTCGTGAGCCTCGAGTACCGGTTGGCCCCCGAGCACCCGTTCCCCGCGGCGATCGAGGACTGCCAGGACGCCGTCGCGTGGCTGACCGGAGCGGGCGGGGCCGGGCTCGGCCTGGACGGGCCGTTCGCGGTGGCGGGCGACTCGGCCGGGGCGTCGACCGCGCACGCGCTGTGCCAGCTCGCGGTGCGCGGGGACGCGCCGACGCCCGCGTTCGCGCTGCTCGCGTACCCCGACGTCGACCACGTCGACACCCGCGCGGCCGCGGGCTACGAGATCGGGGTCCTGTTCGAGCGGTCGTACCTGCCGGACGACGCGGCGCGCACCGACCCGCTCGTCTCGCCCGTCGTGGCACCGCCCGAGGTGCTCGCGGCGCTGCCGCCGACGCTCCTGCTGATCGCCGAGCTCGACGTGTTCCGCGCGGGCGAGGAGATCTTCGCGGAGCGGGCGCGTGCGGCGGGTGCGCCGCTCGCCGTGCTCACCGCGGGCGGCATGCCGCACGGGTTCCTCGACCAGACGTGGCGGTCGCCGATCGCCCGGAGCCTGGCCGTCGCGGCCTTCTCCGCGGTGGGGCACGCCGTGCGCGAGGCCCGCTGACCCGCCGACCCACCGCGTGGGGTCACGCGGGCCCGTGCACCACGTGGCCCGCGCGCACGACGAGGTGCACGTCGGCGAGGTCGGTGGGGGACAGGTCGTCCTCGGTGCGGTCCAGCACGACGAGGTCCGCGCGGGCGCCCGGGCGGACGGTCCCGGCGTCGGGGCGGTCGAGGAACGCCGCGGGCTCGGTCGTGAGCGAGGCCAGCACGTCGCGCGTCGTCATGCCGCTCGCGGCCATCGCGGTCAGCTCGGGGCGGATGTCGTGGTCCGTGAGGTACCCGACGTCGGTGCCGAACAGCACCCGGCCGCCCGCGTCGCGGAACACGCGCAAGGAGTCGCGGAGCGGCCCGAGGTACGCCTCGTCGGTGCTCACGGTGTGCGCGAACATGTGCAGCGTCGGGGTCAGCCGGATGCCGCGCGCCGCCGCCTCGCGCAGCAGCGGGTGCGTGCCGTCGGGTGTGTCCGGCACGTGCGCGAGCACGTCGACGCCCGCCGCCACGGCGACACGGGTGCCCTCGCGGTCCGACGGGTGCGCGAGGACCCGCAGGCCCCGACGGTGGGACTCCTGCACGGCGGCGCGCGCGACGTCCTCGTCCATCGCGCGGACCACGCCCGGCTCGACGTAGGACCCGGTGAACAGCTTGGTCAGCGACGACCCCCGGCGGGACCGCACCGCGACCGCACGCCGGGCCTGCGCGGGGGTGCGGGGCCCGCGCAGCAGCAGTCGCGTGTACCAGGGCAGCGTGTCGCGCACGTAGAACGGCAGGCCCCGGCGGGGCACGATCGTGGCGGTGGCCGTCAGCACCTCGGGCCCCCGCAGCTCGCCTGACCCGATGCGGGCGACCACGGCCAACGTCGTGCGCGGGTCGGACCCCAGGTCCAGCACCGTGGTGAACCCGCGGCTCAGCAGCATGTCGTCGAGCGCGTCCTGCAGCACGGCCGCGGGTGCCGTGCGCGCGCCCGCCCAGACCGGCCCGGTCAGGTGCACGTGCGCGTTGGTGTAGCCCGCGACGACGACCCGCCCGCCCACGTCGACGCACGGCACGTCCGCGGGGACGTCGTGCGGCGCGTCGCCCCCGGCGTGGCGGACCACACCGCCCCGGACCAGGACGGTCCCGGGCCCGCCGACCGGTGCGTCGGGCGCCGGCCACACGCGGGCGTCGCGCAGCAGGAGGTCGCCGGTCATGCCTGGCGACGCTAGCGCACCCGTCGGCGCGGGCACCGGCGCCCCCGGACGAGCCGGTGCCCGGTTGCGACGCACCGTTCGCCCGGCCGACTCCCGCACGTCGTCCGGGGGGCCTACGCTGCGCGCATGGGTCACCCCACCGCCGAGGTCCCCGTCGACGAGATCGTCGACCCCACTCCCGCACGCGGGCAGGTCGCCGCGTGGGCCGCGTGGGACTGGGGGTCCGCCGCGTTCAACGCGGTCGTCACGACGTTCGTCTTCACCGTCTGGCTCGTCAGCTCCGCGTTCGCCGAGCCCGGTGCGGACGTCGCGGAGGTCACGGCCCTGCACAGCCAGTGGCTCGGCTGGGGTCTGGCCGCGGCGGGCGTCCTGGTCGCGCTGACCGCTCCCGCGCTCGGCACGCTCGCGGACGCGGGCGGACGACGACGGCCCCTGCTGGCGGTGACGTCGGCGGTCGTGGGGGCGTGCGTGCTGGCGCTGTGGTTCGTGCGTCCCGCCGAGGGGGCCATGACGCAGGCGGTGCTGCTGGGGATCACGCTGCTCGCGGTCGCGACGATCGCGTTCGAGATCGCGTCCGTCGCGTACAACGCGCTGCTGCTGCAGATCAGCGGACCGCGCACGATCGGGCGGATCAGCGGCATCGGCTGGGGTGCCGGGTACGTCGGCGGGATCGTGCTGCTCCTGATCCTGTACGTGGGATTCATCCAGCCCGACGTGGGCTGGTTCGGCGTCACGTCCGACGGTGGCCTCGACATCCGCGTGTCGATGCTGGTCGCGGGCCTGTGGTTCCTGGTGTTCGCGGTGCCCGTGCTCGTCGTCGTCCCCGACCACCGCCGCCCGGGGGCGCCGCCGGCGCACGTCGGCGTGGTCGGTGCGTACCGCGCCGTGGGGCGGCACGTCGCGCAGCTGTGGCGCGAGCGCCGGTCGACGCTGAGGTTCCTCGTCGCGTCCGCCGTGTTCCGCGACGGCCTGACGGGCGTGTTCACGTTCGGCGGGGTCCTCGCGGCCGGCACGTTCGGGTTCACGGGTGCCGAGGTCATCGAGTTCGCGATCGCGGCGAACGTCGTCGCGGGCGCGTCGACCATCGCCGCCGGGTGGATCGACGACCGGTTCGGCCCGCGGCGCCTCGTGACGTGGTCCC
The DNA here is from genome assembly GCA_023424135.1 of Actinomycetes bacterium. Taxonomy (GTDB): domain Bacteria; phylum Actinomycetota; class Actinomycetes; order Actinomycetales; family Cellulomonadaceae; genus Cellulomonas. Next base: position 7,309 of record JAFAEH010000125.1, read on the forward strand.
TCGTCGTGCTCGTCGTCGCCGGGACGGCGGTGTTCCTGCTGCACGACGCGGGCAAGGCCGCGTTCTGGTCGGCGGGGCTCGTGCTGTGCCTGTGCGTCGGGCCCGCGCAGTCCGCGTCGCGCGGGCTGCTCGCACGCCTTGCCGAGCCGGGCCGGGAGACCGAGCTGTTCGGCCTGTACGCGACCACGGGACGTGCCGCGACGTTCCTGGCCCCTGCCGCGTTCTCGATCGCGATCGGGCTCGGCGGCGCGCAGCACTGGGGTGTGCTCGGGATCGTCGCGGTGCTGGCCCTGGGGCTCGTCCTGTTCGTGCCCGTGCGCTTCCCCCGCGGGTTGGGCGTCGACGGGCGGCGGGACGTCGCGCCGCAGGACGCCTGAGGCGGGGCGCCCGATGACCGCCGACCCCGCGCCGGACGCGTCGGGCGCCTGGTCGCCCGACCGGCTGCTCCCCGGTTACGAGGCCCGCACGCTGCCGGGCTGGCGCCCGCCGCCCGTCGGACCGTCCGCGCGTGCCCTCGCCGCGGGCGGCTCGGCCCCGGTGCTCACGCTCGTGCGTCCCGTCGTCGGGGGGCCCCGTGGCCCAGGCGGGCCGCGCGGCGTCGTCGTGCACCTGCACGGCTACAACGACTACTTCTTCGCCACCCACCTGGCCGACGCCGTGCGCGCGGAGGGCTGGGCGTTCCTCGCGCTCGACGCGCGCCGCGCGGGCCGCTCGCTGCGGCCAGGTGACGTGCCGCACTACCAGGGTGACCTGCGCGAGCAGGCCTCGGACCTCACGCGCGCCGTCGCGACGGCCCGGCGGACGTGGCCCGGGGTGCCCGTCGTCGTGCACGCGCACTCCACGGGCGGGCTCGTCGCCGCGCTGTGGGCGCACGCGCACCGGACGGCGGGCGGCCCGGACGCGCTCGTCCTGAACTCCCCGTTCCTGTCGTTCGAGCGGTCGTGGATCCGTCCGCTGCAGGACGGTGCGCTGCGCCCGCTGGCCCGGCGCGCGCCGTTGCGGGTCGTGGCGTCGGCGCCGTCGCGGTACGCGGCGCGGCTCGCGCAGCGCTGGGACTTCGACACGTCGCTCAAGCGGCCCGAGGGGGTGCCCGCCCGGGCCGGGTGGCTCGCGGCCGTGCGCGCGGGGCAGCTGCGCGTCGAACGGGGGCTGGACGTGCGGGCGCCGGTGCTGGTGGCCAGGTCGGCGCGCTCGGGGGCGGACGTCGAGGACGGGCCGGACCTGGACCGCGCGGACACCGTGCTCGACGTCGCGACGATCGCCCGGCTGGGCCCGCGGCTCGGCAGGCACGTGCGTGAGCTGGTCGTCGACGGGGGCCTGCACGACCTCGCGCTGTCGACCGACGGCCCGCGGGCGGTGTACCTGGACGCGCTGGCGGACCTGCTCCGGTCGGTCTGAGGGGGGCCACCACCCGAATGTCGGTGCGCGGATGCTCGCCGGCACCTGGGCGCAGATGGTCGCGCTGTCGGCCCCCGCTGAGCGTGGGCCTGCTCAGCGGGGTGCGGGTGTGCGGACGACGAGGACGGCCTGGGCGGGGGCGCCGAGGGCCTCGTAGGTGTGGGCGGTGTCGCTGGTCCACGTCGTCGACGCGCCGACGTCCAGCGTGACCTCGGCGCCGGAGCGCCCGACGCGGGCGGTGCCGCGTGTGACGAGCAGGTGCTCGACGACGTCGGCGCCGTGCGCGTCGGAGCGGTGCACCTGGCCGGGGTCGAGCATCAGGGCGTAGACCTCGACCGTGCCGTGCCCGTCGGCCTGCGCGTCGACGAGGCGCGCGGTGATGCCGGGGGAGCTGACCTGGGCGCCGACCTGCTCGGCCAGCAGCCAGGACAGCGGCAGCCCGAGGGCGCCGGACAGCGCGTAGAGCGTGCCGAGCGTGGGGTTGCGGGTGCCGTGCTCGATCTCCGACAGCGAGCCCTTGCCGACGCCCGCGCGTGCGGCGAGCGCGCCGAGGGACAGGCCGCGCTCGGTGCGTGCGCGGCGCAGGCGGTCGCCGACCAGCGCGGGCAGGTCGAGCCCGTCGGACGGCCGGTCGCCGGCAGGTACGGACGCGTCGGTGGGCACGCGACGAGCATAGACAGGTGTTCCGGAAACAGAACGGCTGTCGTACCGTTCTGTTCGTGGAACGCCTGCAGCCGCACCTCGTCGGCCTCGTCACCGCGCTCGTCGGGTTCACGAGCTCGTTCGCGGTCGTCCTCGCCGGCCTGCGGGCCGTCGGGGCCGACGCGTCGCAGGCGGCGTCGGGGCTCGTCGTGCTGTGCGCCGTGCAGGGCGTCGCGACGATCGTGCTCTCCCAGCGCTACCGGGTGCCCGTCACGACGGCGTGGTCCACACCCGGTGCGGCGCTGCTCGTGTCCACGGGCGCCGTCGCGGGCGGGTGGCCGGCCGCCGTGGGTGCGTTCCTGGTGTGCGGCGCCCTCCTGGTCCTGACCGCGCTGTGGCGTCCGCTCGGCCGGCTCGTGTCCGCGATCCCGGCCGCCCTCGCGCAGGCGATGCTCGCCGGCGTCCTGCTCGTGCTGTGCCTCGCACCCGTGAGCGCGCTCGTCGCGTCGCCGGTGCTCGTCGCGCCCGTCGTCGTGCTGTGGCTCGCGCTCCTGCGGATCGCACCCCGCTGGGCGGCGCCGGCGGCGTTCGCGCTCGCGCTGGTCGTCGCGGTCGTGGTCGCGACGACCGACGGTGCGCCGCCCGTGCCCGTCGCACCCCTGCTCGACCTCACGGCCCCGGCGTTCACCCCCGCGGCGCTCGTCGGGCTCGCGGTGCCGCTGTACCTCGTGACGATGGCCGCGCAGAACGTCCCGGGCGCCGCCGTGCTGTCCGCCGCGGGGTACCGCGTGCCGTGGCGCGCGTCGCTCCTGGTGACCGGCGTCGGGACGGTCGTGGGCGCGGCCGGGGGCGCGCACGCGGTCAACCTCGCCGCGATCACGGCGGCCCTGCCCGCCTCGCC
>JAFAEH010000154.1 GCA_023424135.1 Actinomycetes bacterium
CGTACCCGGCGGGCGACCTCGTGCTGCGCCGCGCGCTCGACGTCCCGCACGCCCGCGACGTCGCGGACGCCGGACGCGCCTGGAGACCCTGGCGCGCGTTCGCGGCGACCCACCTGTGGGCGTCGGCCGCCGCCCGGTCGGCGCCGGTGGCGAGCGCCGGAGCGTCACGACGAGGTCACGCCCGGCCCCGGCACGTCGCGGACGGGTCACCGACCTGAGCCGATCCGGTGACGACCCGGTCACGATCGGGACAAGACGCCCACGTCACCGGCCGCTGGTCCCTACGGTGGCGCCATGACGCCGATCACGCACCGCACGGGCCCCGCGAGCCGGCCACCGGTCCCCCGCTTCCCGGCCACCTCGCCGCAGGTCCGCAGGTCACGTGCCGCGCGGACCGGCGCGCTCCTGGCCCTCGCCGGGCTGCTCACGCTGACGGCGTGCAGCGCGAGCGGGGCCGACCAGAGCGCCTCCGCCGACATGGCCTACCAGAGCGGTGCCGACGGCGGGGCGGTAGCGCCGCAGGAGGTCGGGGCCGCCGACGGCGACGCGACGGACGGCGGCGAGCAGTCCGACGAGCTCGTCGTCCTGACCGCCCACGCGACGCTCACGGCCGAGGACCCGGTGGCCGCGGCCGGGGACCTCGTGACGCTCGTCGAGCGGCTCGACGGCCGAGTCGACGCGCAGTACGTGCGCACGGGCGACGGCGAGGACGACCGCGGCAACGCCGAGCTCACGGTCCGTCTGCCGTCGGACACGATGGCCACGATCCGCGACGACCTCGACGGGATCGCGACCGTCGCGGAGTACTCCCAGAGCACCGAGACCGTCACGGCGGCCGCCCAGGACCTCGACGCCCGGATCAAGGCGACCGAGCTGTCGGTCGCACGCATGCAGGACCTGCTGTCCCGCGCCTCGACGAACACCGAGATCATCGAGGCCGAGCAGGCGCTGACCGACCGCCAGGCCACCCTCGAACGGCTGCGCTCCGAGCGTGCACGGCTCGCGGACCGCGTCGCCCTGTCGACGCTCGACGTGGCGATCTACCCGCCCGACGAGGCACCCGAGCAGGAGTCGCGGGAACCTGCCACGTTCCTCGACGGGCTGGACACCGGCTGGGCGTCGTTCGTCGGGGCGGTCCGCGGCCTGCTGGTCGTCGTCGGCATCCTGCTGCCGTGGCTCGTCACCGCGGGCCTGGTCACCGCGGGCGTCCTGTGGTGGCGTCGCCGTCGTGCGGCCCGCACGACGGCCACCGCCGCACCCCTCCAGGGCGGCGGAGGACCGGGCTCCCCTCGTCCGACGCCCCCGCCGGCCGCGGGCTCCTGACCGGGTGGCAGGTCCGAAGGTCCTGCCACCAGCACATCTGCCGGTCGTAATCTCCTGGCAAAGGGCAGCCCCACGACGACGCTCGTCCGTCGGCCGTCGGGGCCGCCCAGCCGGGTGGTGCCGCACCGGACCTCGCCCGGTCCCCCCGAGGCGAAGGAGCTCCCGTGAGCGTCACCGTGACCGGTCCCCTGGCGGACGTGTCCCTCGCGCCCGAGGTGCGCGCAGCCCTCGAGGCCGCCCCGCGCGTCGTCGTCCCGGCGACGCGCGAGGAGCTCTACCGGCTGGCCCTCGGGCCGGACGGCGGGCCCGTCTTCACCGTCGAGTACGACGTGCACGGCGAGCCCGTGCCGGAGGCGACCGTCACGCGCTGCCGCAACGGCGTCGCCGTGAACTACCCCGAGGACTACATGCGCCGGCGCGACCCGGACTGCATGCGCATCGCCGACGACCTGCCCACCGACAAGCCGCGCTACCGCGACGTGTTCGACGCCGAGTTCGACCCGACCCGGACGCAGACGCTGGAGTGGCTGGCCACCCAGGATCTCGTCGTCGTGCCGTTCAAGGCCGGCGGACCGCACTTCGGCTACCCGTCGCTCGCGATCATCCCGCTGAACAGCGCGTTCTTCGCCCTCACGCTCGTCGACCTGCAGGGATGGGTGACGTTCGAGGAGATCGGGCCGTACACGCCCCGCTCGATCCTGTACGTCGCGCCCCCGTTCCGGCACACGCACTTCGGCGGTCGGCAGGTGGTCGTGCACAACCGCAGTGAGACGCTGCACGAGGTGTGGGCGTACAACCTGTACCCGGGGCCGAGCGCCAAGAAGGGCGTGTTCTCGGTGCTGCTCGACATCGGCGAGCAGGAGGGGTGGCTCACCGCGCACGCGTCGAGCGTGCGCGTGACCACACCGTACGAGAACGAGACCGTGATCATGCACGAGGGCGCCTCGGGCGGCGGCAAGTCCGAGATGTGCCAGGAGATCCGGCGCGAGGACGACGGCCGCATCCTCGTCGGCACCAACGTCGTGCGCGACGAGCCGTACCACATCACCCTCGGTGAGACGTCGTCGCTCGCACCCGTGACGGACGACATGACGCTGTGCCACCCGTCGGTGCAGAAGGGCAACGGCAGGCTCGTCGTCGCCGACGCCGAGGCCGGCTGGTTCGTGCGTGTCGACAACCTCACGAGCTACGGCGAGGACCCCGCGTTCGAGCGGGCCGTCATCGAGCCCAAGGAGCCCCTGCTGTTCCTGTCGATCGACGGTGTCGCGGACGCGACGGCGCTGCCGTGGGAGCACACGCTCGACTCGAACGGCAAGCGGTGCCCCAACCCGCGCGTCGTCATCCCCCGGTCGTTCATCAAGAACGTGATCTGCGAGCCCAAGGAGGTCGACGTCCGCACGTTCGGCGTCCGCATGCCGTTGTGCACGCGCGAGAACCCGACGTACGGCGTCATGGGGATGATGCACATCGTCCCGCCGTCGCTCGCGTGGGTGTGGCGGCTCATCGCCCCCCGCGGGGACAAGAACCCCTCGATCGGCGAGAGCAAGGACGTCAAGAAGGCGCTCAAGCACGGCGGCATGGTCGCCGAGGGCGTCGGGTCCTACTGGCCGTTCTCGACCGGCACGAAGGTCGCGGCGGCGAACCTGCTGCTGCGCCAGATCGTCGAGAACGACCGCACGCGCTACGTCCTGACGCCCAACCAGCACATCGGCGCGTACAAGGTCGGGTTCTCCGCCGAGTGGCTCACGCGTGAGTACCTCGCGCGACGCGGCGGCGGGCGCATCGCACCCGAGCAGCTCACCGCGGCGCGCTGCCCGCTGTTCGGCTACCGGCCCAAGGAGATCAAGCTCGACGGGCAGCAGATCCGCCCGACGCTCCTGCAGCCGGAGTACCAGTCGCAGGTCGGCCTCGAGGCGTACGACGCGGGTGCGCAGATCCTCACCGACTTCTTCCGCTCCGAGCTGGAGCAGTTCCTCACCGACGACCTCGACCCGCTCGGGCGGCAGATCATCGAGGTCGTGCTGCGCGGCGGTGGGGTCGAGGAGTACGCGGAGCTCACGCCCCTGTACGTCTGACCCCTCCCCACGACCGCACGGCACGGGCCGCGCCCGCACCTCTCCGGCGGGCGCGGCCCGTGCCGTGTCACGCGCGTCCCTGTCGCACCGACCGCGCGACGTGCCACGATGCGACAGGACGGCGACCGACCCTGCCACCGACGAGGTGACGCATGACGAGCACGGCGACCGACGGGACACGGCGCAGCGCCGCAGCCGACCACCTGCGCGACCTGGGCGACCACCGCCCGTACGCCGAGCCCCCGTCCGCGGTGCTCGATCGCCTCGGCAGCTCGCCCGACGGGCTGTCCACCGGCGAGGCCGCGGTGCGGCTCGACACCGTCGGACCCAACCGGCTGCCCGCACCGCCGCGCGCGCACCCGCTCGTGCGGTTCCTGCAGCACTTCGACGACGTGCTGATCTACATCCTGCTCGCGGCGGCGGTCCTCAAGGCCTTCCTCGGTGACTGGGTCGACTTCACCGTCATCCTCGTGGTCGCCGTCGTCAACGCCGTCGTCGGCTACCTGCAGGAGGGGCAGGCGGAGCGGGCGCTCGACGGGATCCGCACCATGCTGTCGCTGTCGGCCACGGTCCGCCGCGACGGGCAGTGGGCGGACGTCGACTCCGAGACGCTCGTGCCCGGCGACGTCGTGCGCGTGCGCTCGGGCGACAAGGTGCCGGCGGACGTGCGGCTCGTCGAGGCGACGAACCTGCAGGTCGACGAGTCGGCGCTCACCGGGGAGTCGGTGCCGGCATCGAAGGACGTCGGGGCCGTCGGGACCGACGCGGGCGTCGGGGACCGTTCGAGCATGCTGTTCTCCGGCACAATCGTCGCGGTCGGCACGGGGCTGGGCGTGGTGACCGCGACGGGTGCAGGCACGGAGATCGGGCGCATCCAGTCCCTCATCGCGGACGTCGACCACCTCGAGACACCGTTGAAGCGCCAGCTCGCGCGCCTGGGCACGCTGCTCTCGCGCGGCATCCTCGTGATGGCGTTCGCGATGCTCGTCATCGGACGGGTCATCCACGACTTCGCACTGCCGGACCTGGTGTCCGCGGCCATCGGCTTCGCGGTCGCCGCGGTGCCCGAGGGGCTGCCCGCGCTCGTGACGATCACGCTGGCGCTGGGTGTGCAGCAGATGGCCCGGCGGCACGCGATCACCCGCAAGCTGCCCGCGGTCGAGGCGCTGGGCTCGGTGACGACGATCTGCTCGGACAAGACCGGCACGCTGACGAAGAACGAGATGACCGCCCGCACGGTCGTCACCGCCGAGCACACGTACGACGTCGAGGGCCTCGGCTACGAACCGACCGGCGCCGTGACGCTCGGCGGCTCCCCCGCCCCGCCGGCCGACCACGACGACCTGCACGCGCTCGTGCGTGCGGCCGCGCTGTGCAACGACGCGCGGGTCGTGGCGGACGACGCGGGACGCTGGGGCGTCGTCGGCCAGCCCACCGAGGGGGCGCTGGCGACGCTCGCGCTCAAGGCCGATGTCTATGTCGAGGGCGCGCGGCGCGTCGCGGTCGTGCCGTTCGAGTCGGCGAACAAGTTCTCCGCGACGCTGGACCACCTCGGGGACGGCACGCTGCGAGTGCACGTCGTCGGCGCTCCCGACCGGCTGCTGGACCGGGCGTCGACGCAGCGCGGCCCCGACGGGAGCCCGGTGCCGCTGGACGTCGCGTCCTGGGAGCAGGCGGTCGACCGGCTCGGCGGGCAGGGGCTGCGGGTGCTCGCGGCCGCCGAACGGCCCGCACCGGCGGGCACCTCGAGCCTCGACCTCGACGACCTCGACACGGGTCTGACGTTCCTCGGCCTCGTCGGGATCGTCGACCCGCCGCGTCCCGAGGCCGTCGAGGCGATCGCCGACTGCCACCGCGCGGGCATCGCGGTGAAGATGATCACCGGGGACCACGCGGGCACCGCCGTCGCGATCGCGCGCGAGCTCGGGATCGTCCGGCCCGGTGAGGAGGTCGAGGTGCTCACGGGCGCCGAGCTCGAGGCGATGAGCCAGGAGGACCTGCGCACACGCGTGCGTGACGTGGACGTCTACGCGCGCACGAGCCCCGAGCACAAGATCCGGATCGTGCGCGCGCTGCAGTCGCACCGCGAGGTCGTCGCGATGACGGGTGACGGCGTCAACGACGCACCCGCCCTGACCCGCGCGGACATCGGCATCGCGATGGGCATCAAGGGCACCGAGGCGACCAAGGAGGCCGCCGAGATCGTCCTGGCGGACGACAACTTCGCGACCATCGAGCGGGCTGTCGAGGAGGGACGGCGGATCTACGACAACATCCGCAAGTCCGTGGTGTTCCTGCTGCCGACCAACGGCGCGCAGTCCCTGGTGATCCTCGTCGCCGTGCTGTTCGGGCTGTCGCTGCCGCTCACACCCGTGCAGATCCTGTGGGTCAACCTCGTCACGGCCGTCACGCTGTCGCTCGCGCTCGCGTACGAGCCCGCCGAGGAAGGCATCATGGACCGCCCGCCGCGCTCACCGCGCGAGTCCGTGCTCTCCCGCCCGTCGCTCGTCCTGGTCGTGTGGGCCTCGCTGCTGATCGGCGGGGCGACGCTCGGCGTGTACCTGGTGGAGAAGCAGCTCGGTGCCGGGGACGGCGTCGCGCAGACGTCCGCGGTCACGATGCTCGCGCTGGGGCAGATGGCCTTCCTGTTCTCGTGCCGCTTCCTGGGTGGCTCGTCGCTGACGCGGCGCGTGCTGACGGGCAACCCGGTGGTGTGGATCGCCGTCGGTGCGCTGCTCGTGCTGCAGCTCGTGTTCACCTACGCGCCGTTCATGCACTCGTGGTTCGACTCGGCACCGATCGGCCTGCGGGACTGGGGACTGACGCTGCTCGTCGCCGTCGGCGTGTTCGTGCTCGCGGAGGTCGGGAAGGTGGTGGCACGCCGCGTGCGTGCGTGAGCACGCGACGACGCCCAGGCGCCGCACAGGGTCCTGCGGGCCGGCGCACGAGGTGGGCCCGTAGACCTGTCGTGCATGAGCAGCACGACGACCCCGCCTCCCGCCGCGACGCCGACCTCCGACGGGCCCGGCGGCACCCCGCCCCGGCCGGCACGCGCCCCTGACGACCGACGCCGACGGCGCCGACGTGCGTGGCTCGCGGGCACGCTCGCGATCACGCTGCCGCTCGGCGGTGCGACGTGGTGGGCGCTCGACCGGTTCGTCGTCGAGCACGTCGAGATCGCGGACGTGCAGGCGTACGAGGCCGCGCAGGCGAGCGACTCGTCGGCGTCGGACTCGTCCGGCACGTCGACCACGACCGAGGACACGGGCACCGCGACCGCTGCGAGCGACCCGCAGGTGACGATCTCGACGGTCGTCACGGGCGAGGGCGACGACCAGGTCACGTACTACGTCGCGGACGTCGTGCTTGGCGACGCGACGCAGCTGCGCTCGTGGTTCGCGCAGAACCAGTTCGGCGAGAACGTCACCGAGACGGTGTCCGACATGGCGCAGGACGCCGGTGCGGTCTTCGCCGTCAACGGCGACTACTACGGCTTCCGCGACACGGGCATCGTCATCCGCAACGGCGTCGTGTACCGCGACGAGGGCGCGCGCGAGGGGCTCGCGTTCTACCGCGACGGCACGGTCGAGGTGTACGACGAGACGACGACGAGTGCCGATGCGCTCGTGGCGGACGGCGTGTGGAACACGCTGTCGTTCGGGCCCGCGCTGGTCGAGGACGGGCAGGTCGTGGCCGGGATCGAGGACGTCGAGGTCGACACGAACGTCGGGAACCACTCGATCCAGGGTGACCAGCCGCGCACGGCCGTGGGTGTCATCGGCACCAACCACCTGGTGTTCGTCGTGGTCGACGGCCGGTCGCAGGGGTACAGCGCCGGGGTCGACATGACCGAGCTCGCGCAGATCATGGTCGACCTGGGTGCGACGACCGCGTACAACCTCGACGGCGGCGGCTCGTCGACGATGTGGTCCGACGGCGAGCTCGTGAACAACCCGCTCGGGAAGAACCGCGAGCGCGGCACCTCCGACATGCTGTACATCGCGGGGTGAACGCGGTGTACGTCCTGATCCCCGCCTACGAGCCCGACGAGCGGCTGGTCCGGCTCGTCCACGACCTGCGCGGCGCCGCACCCGACCTCGGTGTGCTCGTCGTCGACGACGGCAGCGGACCCGCGTACGCGACGGTGCTCGACGCCGCCCGTCACGCGGGGGCCGAGGTGCTCACGCACGACGTCAACCACGGCAAGGGCCGCGCGCTGCGCACAGGGTTCGCGCACGTGCTGACCCACCACCCGGGGCAGGACGTCGTCAGCGCCGACTGCGACGGCCAGCACTCGGTCGTCGACGTGCTGCGCGTCGCCGCCCGCGTCGCGCAGGAGCCCGACACGGTGGTGCTCGGTGCCCGGCTGTTCGTCGACGACGTCCCGCTGCGCAGCCGCGTCGGCAACGACCTGTCACGCCTGCTGTTCCGGGCCGTGACCGGGTTGCACCTGCAGGACACGCAGACGCTGCGCGGGTACCCCGCCACGGCGCTGCCGTGGCTGCTCGACGTGCCGGGCGACCGCTTCGAGTACGAGCTCGAGGTGCTGCTGCGCGCCCGCACCGACGGGCACCGTGTCGTCGAGGTCCCGATCGCGACGATCTACCTCGACGGCAACGCGTCCTCGCACTTCCGCCCGCTGCACGACTCGGTGCGTGTGATGGCACCGCTCGTGCGGTTCACCGCGTCGTCGCTCGCGGCCAACGCCGTCGACACCGTCGCGCTGCTGGTGCTGCACGCCCTGACCGGGTCGCTCGCGGCGTCCGTCGTCGGGGCACGCGTGCTGTCCGCGTCGACGAACTTCCTGGTCAACCGGCACGTCGTGTTCCGAGGGGGCGGACGTGTCGCGCTGCGCACCGCGCTGACCCGCTACGCCGGGCTCGCGCTCGCGATGCTCGGCGCGTCGTACCTGCTGCTGGCCGCGCTCGTGCACGTCGGCGTCCCGCTGCTCGCGGCGAAGGTCGCCACGGACCTCACGCTGTTCGTCACGAGCTACGGCGTGCAGCGCTCGTACGTGTTCGTGCGGCACGCCCGCGACCGCGACCCCGCGGGGCACGGGCTGTGGCTCACGCGGGCCGGCTGACCCCCGTCGCACGCGGGCCCGCTGCGGCGTCCGCGGCGCGAGGTGAGATGCTGCGGGAACCGGTGGGCGCGCTGCGGCGTTCAGCCCACCGTCCGCACCCACCGAACCGGAGAGACGATGGACCCCGACAGTCCCGGGCACAGTCCCGTGCCCCACCCCTGCGACGCGACGACGCGACAGGAGGTGGGGCGCTGATGTGGGTGCTCACCCTGCTGGTCGGCGTGCTGGTCGTCCTGGCGATCACCGCGGCGACCGCGTACTTCGTGGCCCAGGAGTTCGGCTACATGTCGGTCGACCGCTCGCGCCTGTCCGCGCGCGCGGAGGCCGGCGACGACGGTGCGCGCCGCGCGCTGGACGTGACGCGCCGCACGTCGTTCATGCTGTCCGGCGCACAGCTCGGCATCACCGTGACGGGCCTGCTCGTCGGGTACGTCGCCGAGCCCCTCATCGGCGAGTCGATCGGTGAGGCGCTGGGCCTGGTCAGCGTGCCGACGGGCGTCGGCGTCGCGGTCGGCACGGTGCTGGCGCTGCTGCTGTCCACGGTCGTGCAGATGCTCTTCGGGGAGCTGCTCCCCAAGAACCTCGCCATCGCACGCCCCGAGCCCACGGCCGTGCGCCTGGCCACGTCGACGATCTGGTACCTACGCGCGTTCGGCTGGCTGATCCGCGTGTTCGACGCCGCGTCGAACGCGCTGCTGCGCGTGCTGCGGATCGAGCCCGTGCACGACGTCGAGCACTCCGCGACGGCGCGCGACCTCGAGCACATCGTCGCGGACTCCCCCGACCTGCCGCGCGAGCTGTCCGTGCTGCTCGACCGCATCCTCGACTTCCCCCAGCGGGACGTCGAGCACGCGATGGTGCCGCGCTCGCGCGTCGACACCGTCACCCCCGACACGTCGGTCGCGCGCCTGCGCGAGCTGATGTCCGACGGCCACTCGCGCTACCCCGTCCTTGCGGACGAGTCCGTCACGGGCGTCGTGCACCTGCCCGACGTGCTGCGCTGCACCGACCCCGCGGCGACGGCGGCGACGCTGGCCCGCCCGCCCGCGCTCGTGCCGGAGTCGATGCCGCTGCCCGACGCGGTGCGTCTGCTGCTCGGCACCGACAACCAGCTCGCCGTCGTGCTCGACGAGTACGGCGGCTTCGCCGGGGCGCTGTCCGTCGAGGACGTCGCCGAGGAGCTCGTCGGGGAGATCCACGACGAGCACGACCCGATGGACGCCGACGCGGCGACGCAGGACGACGACGGGTCGTGGCTCGTCGCGGGCGACGTGCACGTCGACGAGGTCGAGCGTGCGCTCGGGCGCGACCTGCCGCGTGACGACTACGAGACGATCGCGGGCCTGACCATCGACGCGCACGGCGCGCTGCCGCCGCAGGGCACGGTCGTGCAGGTCCCGCTGGCCCCCGACCCGGCGCACCTGGCCGACGTCGACGAGCCGCCGGCGCAGGTGCTGCGCATCGAGGTCCTCGACGTCGAGCGGCACGTCCCCGCACGGGTGCGGCTGAGCGTCGAGACCGCGGACGACGGGCCCCCGGACGGCTCCGGACCGGGCGCGGACGACGCGGACGACGCGGGCACGACGAGCGAGCAGGAGGAGACCCGATGAGCAACCCCTGGGTCGTCGTCGGCGCGACCGCCGCGATCGTCGCGCTGTCCGCGTTCTTCGTCGCCGTCGAGTTCGCGATGCTCGCGGCACGCCGCCACCGGTTCGAGGACGCCGCCGCCACGAGCCGTACCGCACGCGCGGCGCTGCGCAGCTCGCACGAGCTGACGGTCCTGCTCGCGGGCGCACAGCTCGGGATCACGGCGTGCACGCTCGCGCTCGGTGCGATCACCAAGCCGGCCGTGCACCACTGGATCACGCCGCTGCTCGCGTCGTGGGGCCTTCCCGCGGTCCCGGCGGACGTCGTGGGGTTCGTGCTCGCCCTGGTGATCGTGACGTTCCTGCACCTCGTCGTCGGGGAGATGGCGCCCAAGTCGTGGGCGATCGCGCACCCCGAGGCGTCCGCACAGCTCCTGGCCGTACCGATGCGCGCCTTCATGTGGGCGACACGGCCCGTGCTGCGGGCGCTCAACGAGACCGCGAACCGCATGCTGCGGCGCGTGGGCGTCGAGCCGGTCGACGAGATGACCGCGGGCGCGGACCCGGCGTCGCTGCGTCACCTCGTGGAGCACTCGGCGAACGTCGGTGCGCTCGACGCGGCGTTCTCGGCGCAGCTCTCGCAGGCCCTCGACCTGCAGCGCATGACCGTCGGCGACCTCGCCGACCCGGCCGCGACACCGGTCACGGTCCCGACGGGCGCGAGCGTCGCGGACGTCCAGCGCAGGTCGCTGGACAGCGGGCACCTGCGCATCCTCGTCGGGGACGCGGGGACCGTCAGCGGCGTCGTGCACGTGCGCGACACGCTCACGAGCGCACCCGACGAGCCCGTCGCACCGTTCGTGCGGCCCGTGTACGAGCTCGGCGCGGACACGCTCGTCGCGACCGCGTTCGCGGGCATGCGCGAGGGACGTCACCACCTCGCGGTCGTCACCGGCGGTGAGCGCGCGCTCGTCGTGACGCTCGCGGACGTCGTCGAGCGGCTGCTGCCGCAGGCCACCGGCGCGGCGAGCACCGCCTGACGGTGCGCGGGCGGTCGTCCTACCCGACGGCCGCCCGCACACCCGCCGCCCTGGCGCCCAGCGCCACGCTGCCCGCGCGCACCGGTGCGGGCAGCGCGGTCGTCCCCGTGAGGTAGGCGTCCACGCCCGCCGCGACCGCACGCCCCTCGGCGACCGCCCACACCACGAGCGACTGCCCGCGTCCCGCGTCGCCCGCGACGAACACGCCGGGAACGTCCGTCGAGAAGTCGTCGTGCCGGGCGACGGCGCCACGCGTCGTGCGCACCAGGCCGAGGCCGTCGAGCAGCGGCCCCGGCTCCGCGCCGGTGAAGCCGAGCGCGAGCAGCACGAGGCCCGCCGCCAGCTCGCGCCGCGTGCCCGGCACCGGCCGGAACCGGCCGCCGTCGCGCTCGACCTCCTCGACCTCGACGGCCCGGACCGCACCGGCACCGTCGTCGAGGAACCGCACGCTGCTCGTCGCCCAGACGCGCTCACCGCCCTCCTCGTGCGCGCTCGACGTGCGCAGCACGCGCGGGTACGTCGGCCACGGCTCGTCGTCGGGACGCTCGCGCGGCGGGGCCGGCAGGATCTCGACCTGCGTGACCGAGCGCGCACCCTGGCGCAGCGCGGTCCCCAGGCAGTCGGCACCGGTGTCGCCACCGCCGACGACGACCACGTCGAGACCCGTCGCCAGGACCTGCCCGTCGACCACGTCGCCGACGGCGACCCGGTTGCCCTGCGGCAGGTACGTCATCGCCTGCTCGACACCCCGCAGGTCACGGCCCGGCACGGGCAGGTCCCGCGGCACCGTCGCCCCGGTCGCCAGGACGACCGCGTCGTACCGCGCGCGCAGCTGCGCGGCCGTGATGTCCGTGCCGACGTCGACGCCCGTGCGGAACCGCGTGCCCTCGGCCCGCATCTGCTCCAGGCGCCGGTCGATGACACGCTTCTCGAGCTTGAACTCCGGGATCCCGTAGCGCAGCAGCCCGCCGGGCCGGTCGGCCCGCTCGTGGACGACGACCGTGTGCCCCGCCCGCGTGAGCTGCTGCGCGCACGCCAGACCCGCGGGCCCCGAGCCGACGACGGCGACCGTGTGCCCGGAGTGCCGGTCCGGCACCTGCGGCGTGAGCAGCCCCCGCTCGAACGCCTCCTCGGCGATCGCACCCTCGATGCTGCGGATCGTCAACGGCTCCCCGTCGATCCCGACGACGCACGCGGCCTCGCACGGCGCCGGGCAGATGCGCCCCGTCACCTCGGGGAAGTTGTTGGTCGCGTGCAGCCGGTCGCACGCGTCCGCCCACTGACCGCGCCACGCGAGGTCCTGCCACGCGGGCATCTCGTTGCCCAGCGGGCACGCCGCGTGGCAGAACGGGATGCCGCAGTCCATGCAGCGCGACGCCTGGCGCTGCACCAGCGCGAGGTCGTCCGGGTGACCGGCCCGGTGCGCGTGCACCTCGTGCCAGTCCAGCAGGCGGACGTCGACGGGCCGGTCCGCGGGCAGCTCACGGTGCCGCGTCGTCAGGAAGCCACGGGGGTCGGCCACGGTCGCTCCGGGGTGCGCTGGGGGTCGGTGCCCCGGGTGCCGTCGCGACGTCGCAGCAGCACCGGGGCCTACCGGGGCACGCTAGGCCCGGCCCGTGCACGGCCGACGGGTCGGAGGTCCCGGTGCGGCCGGGACGTGTCGGTCCGGGGTCGAGCGGGTGAAATCTCCCCCCGTGCGCTCGTCACCCGCACGGGGTCCGGGTGAGAGTGGTGGGGTGCACGCGGGGAGGGACGTCGAGGACGTCCACCGTCGTGCGCCCGCACCCGGGCACCCGTACTTCGACGACCCGACGGGGGTCGTCGCGCTCGCGCACCGCGGCTTCGCGCTCGACGGCCGCGAGAACTCCCTGACGGCGTTCGGCAACGCCGTCGACCTCGGCTTCCGCTACGTCGAGACGGATGCGCACGCCACGTCCGACGACGTCGCGGTCGCGCTGCACGACGAGACCCTCGACCGCACGACCGACGCCGAGGGGCTCGTCTCCGAGCTCCCGTGGTCGGTCGTCGGGCGCGCGCTGATCGGCGGCGTCGACCCCGTCCCCCGGCTGGAGGACGTGCTGGGCACCTGGCCGGACCTGCGGGTGAACGTCGACGTCAAGAGCGAGCACGCGATCGTGCCCGTCGCGCACGCGATCGAACGCACCGCGGCGCACGACCGCGTGTGCGTCACGTCGTTCTCCGCCGACCGGCGGCGCGCGACCGTCGCCCGGCTGAGCCGCCCGGTCGCGACGTCCGCCGCGACCGGCGAGGTCGCCCGCTTCCTGCTCGCGCACCGTACGCACCTGGGCGCGCTCGCGGCACGCGCGCTGCGCGACGTCGACGCGCTGCAGGTCCCCGTCGCGCAGGGCCGCCTCACCGTCGTCGACGCGGGCACGGTCGCCGCCGCGCACACCGCCGGCCGGCACGTGCACGTGTGGACGGTCGACGACCCGTCGGAGATGCACCGGCTGCTCGACCTGGGCGTCGACGGCCTCGTCACCGACCGTGCCGACCTGCTGCGCGACGTGCTGGTGTCCCGGGGGACGTGGACGTAGGTCCGCACGTGCGCCCGCGAACCCGCCGTCGGGCCGGATGTCGGTGCGGTTCGCTAGCGTGCCCCGCGTGATGACGACCGGTCCGGGCGCGGCGACGCGCGAGCACGCGGGACGCCTGCAGGTGCACGTCTCGCCGCGGGCGGACGTGCTGGTCGACGCGCTGGCCGATCTCCTCGCGGACGTCCCGGCAGGCGCCGACCCGTTCGCACGGGAGGTCGTCGCGGTCCCGACCCGCGGCGTCGAACGGTGGGTCGCGCAGCGGCTGTCGCACCGGCTCGGGGCCACCGGGGGCGAGGCCGGGATCTGCGCGCTCGTCGACTTCGACCCGCCCGCGCGGCTCGTGCGGGATGCCGTCGCCGCGGCGACCGGCACGTCGCGCGACGACGACCCGTGGGAGCCCGACCGGCTGGTGTGGCACCTGCTGGCGGCCGTCGACGAGGCGGTCGCGGGCGGTGCGCCGTGGGCTGCGC
>JAFAEH010000169.1 GCA_023424135.1 Actinomycetes bacterium
GGCCGGTCCCGCGCTGGTCGCGGTCGGCATCGACCGCGGTCTGCCCGCGCTGCGCGACGGCGACGCGCGGCCGCTGCTGCTCGTCGCGGGCGGGTACGCGGCGACCGCGCTGGTCGCGGGCCTGTTCACCGCCGCGACCGTCCGGCTCGCGGCGACCGTCAGCCAGGCCGTGCTGCTCGACCTGCGACGACGCGTCTTCCGGCACACGCAGCGCCTCAGCCTGGAGTTCCACGAGCGGTACACGTCCGGGCGGATCATCTCGCGCCAGACGTCCGACCTCGAGGCGCTGCGCGAGCTGCTCGACGGCGGTGTCACGACGCTGGCCGCGAGCGGGCTCGCGATGCTGTTCACGGCCGTCGGGCTCGTCGTCCTCGACCCCGTCAGCGGGCTCGTGCTGCTGGTCGCCGTCGTGCCGGGTGTCGTGCTGACCCGCTGGTTCCAGGTCCGGTCCCAGGCGCAGTACCGGCGCTCACGCACCGCGGTCGCACGGGTCATCGTGCGGTTCGTCGAGACCATGACGGGCATCCGCGCCGTGCAGGCGTTCCGTCGTGAGCGCGAGGTCGCGCGCGTGTACGACGACGAGGCCGAGGAGTACCGCGCGGCGAACGCCGAGGCGATCCGGGTGAACGGGGTCTTCGACACCGGGCTCGTGCTCATCGGCAACGTGACCGTGGCGGCGGTGCTGCTGGTCGGTGGGCTGCGGGTGCTCGACGGTGCGCTCGACGTGGGCGTGCTGGTCGCCGCCGTGCTGTACGCGCGCCGGTTCTTCGCGCCGCTCGCGCAGATCGGCATGTTCTACAACTCGTTCCAGTCCGCGACGGCCGCGCTGGAGAAGCTCTCGGGCCTGCTCGCCCAGGAGCCGACCGTGCCGGACCCGGTGCGGCCGGTGCGGCTGCGCGAGCCCGCGGGCGACGTGCGGTTCGACGGCGTCGAGTTCGGCTACGGCGACGGCCCGTCCGTCCTGCCGCACCTGGACCTGCACGTGCCGGCCGGGCAGACGGTCGCGCTCGTCGGCGAGACCGGTGCGGGCAAGTCGACGGTCGCGAAGCTGCTCGCGCGCTTCTACGACCCGCGCGCGGGCGCGGTGCGGCTCGACGGGGTCGACCTGCGCGAGGCCGACCCCCGCGACCTGCGTGCCGCCATGGTGATGGTCACGCAGGAGGCGTACCTGTTCTCCGGGAGCGTCGCGGCGAACATCGCGCTGGGGCGTCCCGGGGCGAGCCGCGCGCAGATCGAGCAGGCGGCGCGTGCCGTGGGCGTGCACGACCTGCTCGTGTCGCTGCCCGACGGGTACGACACCGACGTCGACACGCGCGGTGTGCGGCTGTCGGCCGGGCAGCGCCAGCTCGTGTCGTTCGCACGCGCGTTCCTCGCCGACCCGGCGGTGCTCGTGCTGGACGAGGCGACGAGCTCGCTCGACATCCCCGGCGAGCAGCTCGTCCAGGACGGTCTGCGCACGCTGCTGACCGGTCGCACCGCCGTGGTCATCGCGCACCGCCTGTCGACCGTCATGCACGCCGACCGCGTGCTCGTCGTCGACGACGGCCGTGTGCTCGAGGACGCCAGCCCCGACGCGCTCGTCGCCGCGGGCGGACGCTTCGCCGACCTGCACCGCCAGTGGCAGGACTCCCTGCGCACGCCGTGACACCGGTCGCGGGGCGCGTGCGGCGGTTCGTGTGAGGCGTTGATGCCGGAATCCGGCATCAACGCCTCACACGAGCGAGCACGATCAGGACGTTGCGGTGTTCCGGGCGGCAGCGAGCGTCCGGAGGCGAGGCGCGGGGATGTGGCCGTGCGCGACGATGTGGCCGGCGACGAGCCACGAGGTCCCGAGTGCGTCCTGCCGGACCGCACCGGAGATCGTGAACCGCCCGCAGCCCTCGAAGTCGAACCCGGCGGTGACCACGTCACCGCGGGCAAGCGTGGCGACGACGACGGCCAGGGCGTCCGGGGCGTCGGTGTCGTCGTCAGCGGTGCTGTCGGCGACCGGGGTGATCTGCTGGAGGTCTGCGGCCGGTTCGGAGCCCTTTCCGGACGTCAGATCGCACCACCCGACCTTGAGGACACTCTCGGTCAGGTCGTGTCGGACGCGGCCCTCCACGGAGAACCGACCATGGTCGGCGGTGCGGAAGACGGCGGCGATGTGGGTGCCGACCGTCACGGTCCCCAGGTCGTGGCGCAGCGCGGTGAGGTCGCGGCGCGGTGCCAGCGCGGAGAAGCCGAGTTCGTCGGTCACGGCCCGCACCGTAGCGCGTTCACCTGCACTGGCGCAGGCAGAAGGTCCTCGGTGTGCCCGATTTGCGCATCTATCTTGG
Organism: Actinomycetes bacterium; assembly: GCA_023424135.1. Taxonomy (GTDB): domain Bacteria; phylum Actinomycetota; class Actinomycetes; order Actinomycetales; family Cellulomonadaceae; genus Cellulomonas. Next base: position 2,316 of record JAFAEH010000169.1, read on the forward strand.
CGCCCATGCTCTCGACTGGGTACCCCGGTCTGTCGTTCACTGCAATCGACTTCGAGACCGCTAACCCGACGCGGGCGTCGGTCTGCTCGGTCGGTGTGGTCAAGGTGCGCGACGGCCACATCGTCGACTGTCTGAGGACGTTGGTCCGGCCGCCGACCGCATGCAGCTCGTTCAACCCGCGGAACGTGCGCGTGCACGGCATCACCGAGGTGGATGTCGTGGGAGCGCCGACCTGGGATCGTGTCTTTCCCGACGTCATGGAGCTCGCGGGTGGAGACGCACTCGTGGCGCACAACGCTTCGTTCGACCGGTCGGTGCTGACAGGTGCGAGTCGTGAGTACGGGATCCCTGTCCCGCGACTGACCTGGCTCTGCACGCTGGATGCCGCGAAGTCGGTCCTTCCTCTTGCCTCGTACAAGCTTCCAGACGTCTCGTCCGCGCTGGGGATCCCTGCCCACCAGCACCACGATGCCGGCGCGGATGCTCGCCAGTGCGCCCTCGTGCTCGTCGAGCTGTGCCGTCAGCAGGGGACGGGCGGACTCGATCTGATGACCCGGTTGTCCCAGGCGTGGTGAGGATGAGCGCGAGGTTCGCGTGCGAGAATCCCCGGTCGGTGGTGAGTGCTCGGTCGCCGACCTGCACCGCCAGTGGCAGGACTCCCTGCGCACGCCGTGACACCGGTCGCGGGGCGCGTGCGGCGGTCCGTGTGAGGC
>JAFAEH010000194.1 GCA_023424135.1 Actinomycetes bacterium
CGCTCGCGCTGCTGGCCCGTGACCGCGGCGGCCCCGCGCTCGCCGGGGCGCTGCTCGTGTGCCCCATGCTCGACGACCGCGACGACTCCGCGTCCGGCCACCAGATGGTCGGCGTCGGGTCGTGGGACCGCACCGCGAACGCGACGGCCTGGCGCGCCTACCTCGGCGACGCCGCCGGCGGCCCCGGTACCCCGCCGTACGCGTCGGCCGCACGGGCCACGTCCCTCGCGGGCCTGCCGCCCACGTACGTCGACGTCGGCTCCGCCGAGACGTTCCGCGACGAGTGCGTCGCGTACGCCGCACGGACCTGGGCCGACGGCGGCGACGCCGAGCTGCACGTCTGGCCGGGCGGCTGCCACGGCTTCGACGGCCTCGTCCCCGACGCCCCGCTGTCGCGCGACGCGCGCGCGACGCGCGCAGGATGGCTGGAGCGCCTCCTGGAGCGCGCGGCGACCCACTGACCGCCACGCCGTCCCGGCTGCCCCTGCCGGGGACGGCGTGGCCTCCACCCGGGACCGGGCAGCCGGTCGACACCTCGGACCGGACGACCGGTCCCCGCACCACGACGGAGCACCGACCGTGACCCACCACGGCCCCCAGCTGATCACCTACGCCGACCGGCTCGCCGGCGACGTCGCCGGCGTCACGGCCCTGCTCGACGGCCCCCTCGCCGGTGCGTTCGGCGGTGTGCACGTGCTGCCGTTCTTCACACCGTTCGACGGCGTCGACGCAGGGTTCGACCCGCGAGACCACACGCAGGTCGACCCGCGGCTGGGCACCTGGGACGACGTGCGCACGCTCGCCCAGGGGCGCGACGTCATGGCCGACGTCATCGTCAACCACGTCTCGGCGCAGTCCGCGCAGTTCCTCGACGTGCGCGAACGCGGCGAGGACTCCCCGCACGCGCCGATGTTCCTCACGCTCGGTTCGGTGTTCCCCCGGGGGGCCACCGAGGACGACCTCACGCGCATCTACCGCCCCCGCCCCGGGCTGCCGTTCACGGCCATGACCCTCGGGGGCCGTCGTCGGCTCGTGTGGACGACGTTCACACCCGACCAGGTCGACATCGACCTGCGCACGCCGCAGGCCTGGGAGTACCTGACGTCGGTCATCGACGCGCTCACGTCCGGCGGGGTGACGATGCTGCGGCTCGACGCCGTCGGGTACACCGGCAAGGAGGCGGGCACCGACTGCTTCATGACGCCCGCGACCGACGCGTACACCGAGCGGATCGTCGAGCAGGCGCACGCGCGCGGCGCGCAGGTGCTCGTCGAGGTGCACGGGCACCACACGCAGCAGATCGACATCGCGCGCAAGGTCGACCTGGTCTACGACTTCGCGCTGCCGCCGCTCGTCCTGCACGCGCTCACCACGGGCGACCTCGAGCCGCTCGACGGCTGGATGGCGATCCGCCCCGCCAACTCCGTCACGGTGCTCGACACGCACGACGGCATCGGGATCGTCGACGTCGGCACGTCGGACCTCGCACCGGGCGAGCCCGGGCTGCTCGCCCCCGAGAAGATCGACGCGCTCGTCGAGCGCATCCACGACAACTCCGGCGGCACGTCGCGCCAGGCCACCGGTGCGGCCGCCTCCAACCTCGACCTCTACCAGGTCAACTGCACGTTCTACGACGCGCTCGCGCGCGACGACCGCCGTTACGCGCTCGCGCGGCTCATCCAGCTCTTCGTGCCCGGCATCCCGCAGGTCTACTACGTGGGCCTGCTCGCGGGCGAGAACGACATGGACCTGCTCGCGCGCACGGGCATCGGCCGTGACGTCAACCGCCACCACTACTCGCGCTCCGAGGTCGAGGCCGCGCTGACCCGGCCCGTCGTGCGTGCGCAGGTCGCCGGCCTGCGCCTGCGCAACGCGCACGCCGCGTTTGCCGGTACGTGCGCCTGGGCCATCGACGGCAGCCGCGGCTCGCTGGTGTGGACCGACGGTGACGCGCGTGCGTCCCTGACGTTCGACGCCGCCACGGGCACCTTCGAGGTCCGCGCGACCGGCGACGCCGGCGAGCACGTCGTCGTCTCGTCCGCGGACCTGCCGGGCTGACCGACGCCCCGCCCGCGGGGGCAGGAGTCCACAGGTCGGGAGGGTGCACCGCACGGGACCTTCCGGGGTCGTGCGCGCGCCGTCACGTGCCCGAGGATGGGGGCATGCCATCGCCGTCGCTCGGGGTCCTGCTGCCCCGTGACCTGCCCGCTGACGAGGTGCTCGCCTACGCGCGCCGCGCCGAGGACCTCGGCTTCGACGAGCTGTGGGTCGTCGAGGACCTCGGCTACCGCGGCGGCGCCACGCAGGCCGCCGCCGTGCTCGCCGCGACCGAGTGGATCCACGTCGGCATCGGGATCCTGCCCGCCGCCGCCCGCAACGTCGCGTTCGCCGCGATGGACGCCGCGACGCTCGCCCGGATGTTCCCCGGCCGCGTGACGTTCGGCGTCGGCCACGGCATGCCCGGGTGGATGCGGTCCGTGGGGGCGTGGCCCGCGAAGCCGCTGACGTACCTCGAGGCGTACACGGTCGCGCTGCGCGCGCTGCTGCGCGGGGAGACGGTGACGACGTCCCCGGACGCCCCGGTCGTGCTCGACGACGTCGCGCTCGACGACTCGTCCGTGCCGGACCGTGTGCCGGACGTGCTGCTCGGCGTGCGCGGACCCCGGTCGCTGGCCGCCGCCGGGCGCGTCGCCGACGGCGTCGTCCTCGCCGAGCCGTGCGCGCCCGCGTACGTGCGCGCCGCGGTCGAGCAGGTCGGCGTCCCCCAGCCCCGCGTCGTGACGTACGACGTCGGCGCGGTCGACGACGACGAGAGCTGCGCGCTCGCAGCCGCACGCGACGGCCTCGCG
>JAFAEH010000244.1 GCA_023424135.1 Actinomycetes bacterium
CCGCGCAGGAGCGCGCGGACGTGCTGGCACGCACGCCGGGCCTCGTCCGCCCGCTGGAGGACGTGCCGGCACTGCGGTGGCGCGCACCCGCGGCCGGGCCGACGCCCGTGCTCGCCGCGGGCGGCGGGATCGTCACGGTGTCCGACGACGACGGACTGTGGGTCGTGCGCGCGCACGACCCCGCGACGGGCGACGTGCGCTGGGAGTCCCTCGTCACGCGGTCACGGGGCTCGGGGTTCGAGACGGTCGCGGTCGCGTGCGCCGCCGGGAGCAGCGACACGGCGCCGCTGCTGTGCGTGTGGACCGAGCCGGACGTGGTCTACGGCAGGGCCGGGGACCCCGCGACGGCGCAGCCGCCGACGCACGTCGTCACGCTCGACGTCGCGGACGGCGCGACGCTGGGGTCGTGGCAGGTCGACGCGTCCGTCCTCGGTGTCGTGCGGCACGGCGACGACGCCGTGGTCGCGACGTCGCGCGATCGTCACGTGCGCGTCGAGGCGCGCGACGGGACCGACGGGACCGTCCGGTGGAGCTGGTTGTCGGACGTGCCCCTGGTCGACACCGGCGGCGTCCGGGCGCTGCCGCGTCTCGGCGGTGACGGCGACGTGGTCGCGCTGCAGGCCGTGCTCACCGTGGTGATCGACGCGCGCACGGGCGCGGTGCTCGAGCAGGGGCCGCCCGGTCGGCACATCCTCGTGCGCGCGCTTCCCGACGGTGGGTACGCGACGTGGGACTCGGCCTCGGGCGGCGCGTTGCGCGACGCGGACGGCACGCCGCGCGGTGACGTGCCCGCGCTGCCGTCCGCCGTCGTGGGCGACGGGTCTGTCGGGGCCGCGCTGCTCGACGCGGGCAACCGGGTGCTCGCGGTCTCGCCGCAGGACGGCGCCGTCCTGTGGCAGGCCGTGGCCTCGGCGACGCCGGTGGCGGCGGTCGACGGGGTCGTGGTGCTGGGCGACGACCGGACCGTCGGGGCGGTCGACGGCGGGGACGGTCGCGTGCTGTGGCAGGTCGACCTGCCGCAGGAGCCGGTCTCCGCCCCGCTCACCGACGGGCTGCACGTCCTGACCGTCGAGCCCGACGGCGCGGCGACGACGCTCGTGGCGCGCGGGCTGCACGACGGCGTCGTCGCGTGGCGGGTCGGGCTGCCCCGCGGCGTCGCGCAGGCCGGTGCGCTCGCCGGCCGGGTCGTCGCCGTCACGTCGCGTGAGGTGCTGGTCCTCGGGTGAGGTGCGGCCCACGTCGTGGGCGAGGTTGCGGTGCGGGGTGCGCGCGGGGGTATGGTCGGGGTGTGCACGCACGCTCGCTGCTTCTTCGTCGCCGCGACGAGGCCCTCTAGGCCGGCTCCTCGTCGCGGTGCGTTCCGTGCCCGGCTGAGCCCGCCGAGACCCGCGACGAAGGACCGAAGATGAGCAGCCAGACCCCTGTCACGCAGGTGCCCGCCGCCGAGCGCAACCCGCAGCAGCCCTCCGGCATGCCGGTGCACCGGTACCGCCCGTTCCACGAGCAGATCCGCGTGGACCTGCCCGACCGCACGTGGCCCGACAAGCGCATGACGCGTGCGCCGCGCTGGTGCGCGGTCGACCTGCGCGACGGCAACCAGGCGCTGATCGAGCCGATGAGCCCCGCCCGCAAGCTCGAGATGTTCGAGCTGCTGGTCGACATGGGGTTCAAGGAGATCGAGGTCGGCTTCCCGTCGGCGTCGCAGACGGACTACGACTTCGTGCGGATGCTGATCGAGGAGGACCGCATCCCGCAGGACGTGGTCATCCAGGTGCTCACGCAGGCGCGCGAGCACCTCATCGAGCGGACGTACGAGGCCATCGCCGGCGCCAAGCAGGTGATCGTGCACCTGTACAACTCCACGTCGGTGCTGCAGCGCGAGGTCGTGTTCCGCTCGGACGAGGACGGCATCGCCGACATCGCGGTGTCCGGTGCGCGGTTCTGCAAGAAGTACGAGGAGATGGTCCCGGACACCGAGGTGCTGTACGAGTACAGCCCCGAGTCGTACACGGGCACCGAGCTCGAGTACGCCGTGCGGGTGTGCAACGCCGTGCTCGACGTCCTGGAGCCGACCCCGCAGCGGCCCGTGATCGTCAACCTGCCCGCCACGGTCGAGATGGCCACGCCCAACGTGTACGCCGACTCGATCGAGTGGATGAGCCGCCGCCTTCACCACCGTGAGTCCGTCGTGCTGTCGCTGCACCCGCACAACGACCGCGGGACCGCGGTCGCGGCGGCCGAGCTCGGCTACCTGGCCGGTGCCGACCGCATCGAGGGCTGCCTGTTCGGCAACGGTGAGCGCACGGGCAACGTCGACCTGGTCACGCTCGGCATGAACCTGTTCAGCCAGGGCATCGACCCGCAGCTCGACTTCTCCGACATCGACCGCATCCGCCGCACCGTCGAGCGCTGCAACCAGATGCCGGTGCACGAGCGTCACCCCTACGGCGGCGACCTGGTGTTCACCGCGTTCTCCGGGTCGCACCAGGACGCGATCAAGAAGGGCCTGGACGCGCTCGAGGTCCGCGCCGCAGCCGCCGGCACGGCCGTCGACGACGTCGAGTGGGCCGTGCCGTACCTGCCGATCGACCCGAAGGACGTCGGCCGGTCCTACGAGGCGATCATCCGGGTGAACTCCCAGTCCGGCAAGGGCGGGATCTCCTACCTGCTGAAGTCCGAGAAGGACCTCGACCTGCCGCGCCGTCTCCAGATCGAGTTCTCGCAGGTCGTCCAGCGTCACACCGACCAGCACGGCACCGAGGTGACCGCCGACGAGCTGTGGTCGATCTTCAACGACGAGTACCTGCCCGCCACGCCGGGCGGTCCGCTGCAGCCGTGGGGCCGGTTCGCGCTGCGCGGCACGCGCGCGACCAGCACCGAGGGCGGCCAGGACACGCTCGATGTCGACCTCGTCGACCACGGCGTCGAGACGACCCTGCGCGGCACCGGCAACGGCCCGGTCGCGGCATTCGTCGCCGCGCTGGCGCAGGTCGGTGTGGACGTCGCGGTGCTCGACTACGCCGAGCACGCGCTGTCCGCCGGTGGCGACGCGACGGCTGCCGCGTACGTCGAGTGCGCGATCGGCGACGACATCCTGTGGGGTGTCGGCATCGACCCGTCGATCACCACGGCGTCCCTCAAGGCGATCGTCTCGGCGGTCAACCGGCACGAGCGCTGACGCGCCGTCCCTGCACGTCCGGTCCCGACGCGCGCACGAGCGTGCGGGACCGGGGCACGGGGACGTGACGCGGCGACCCTGACGCACGTCCCCGCCGCACCGTCGCACGCACGACGGTGCCGTCACGACGGCCCGGTGCGCGACGCCCTGAACGGGCGCCGACGCACCGGGCCGTACGCGTGCCCGGATCCGTCGACGTGCCCGCGCGGGTCGCAGGGGTGATGTCGGTGCGGGGGGCGACAATGACCCGGTGAGCCTCTACCGCGACGAGGCGATCGTGCTGCGCACCCACAAGCTGGGGGAGGCCGACCGCATCGTGACCCTCCTGACGCGCGAGCACGGCAAGGTGCGCGCCGTCGGCAAGGGCGTGCGCCGCACGACGTCCCGGTTCGGCTCGCGCCTCGAGCCGTTCATGCACGTGGACGTGCAGCTCAGCACGGGACGCAACCTCGACGTCGTCACGCAGGTCGAGACGATCGGCCCGTACGGGCGGGCGATCTGCGAGGACTACGCGCTGTACACCGTCGGGACGGCCATGCTCGAGACCGCCGAGCGGCTCGTCGAGGCCGAGCGGGAGCCGTCGGTCCAGCAGTACCGCCTGCTCGTCGGCGCCGTACGTGCCCTGGCGACGGGTGCGCACGCCCCGGGCCTGGTCCTCGACTCCTACCTGCTGCGTGCGCTCGCCGTCGCCGGCTGGGCACCGTCCTTCACCGACTGCGCGCGCTGCGGGGAGCCCGGCCCGCACCACTCGTTCGCCCCCGCCGTCGGGGGGGCCGTGTGCGGGGCGTGCCGTCCGCCCGGTGCCGCCTCACCGGCCCCCGAGACGTTCACGCTGCTCGCGGCCCTGCTCTCGGGCGACTGGGACGTCGCCGACGCGAGCGCCGAGCGGCACCGCGCCGAGGGCAACGGGCTGGTGGCGGTGTTCTGCCAGTTCCACCTCGAGCGTCGGCTGCGCTCCCTGCCGATGGTCGAGCGCGTCTGAGCGTCCTGGCACGATGGGGGCGTGGCCCGTGAGATCGTCCCGCCGTACCCGCACCCGTCGGGGGCCCGGCCCCCGCAGATCCCGAAGCAGTTCGTGCCCCGGCACGTCGCGGTGGTGATGGACGGCAACGGGCGTTGGGCGAACGCGCGCGGGCTGCCGCGCGTCGAGGGGCACCGCGCGGGCGAGGCCTCGCTGCTGGACGTCGTCGCGGGGGCGATCGAGATCGGTGTGCAGCACGTGTCGGCGTACGCGTTCTCCACCGAGAACTGGTCGCGCTCGCCCGAGGAGGTGCGCTTCCTCATGGGGTTCAACCGTGACGTGCTGCGCCGCCGCCGGGACCTCATGGACTCGTGGGGCGTGCGCGTGCGCTGGGCCGGGCGCCGGCCACGGCTGTGGCGCTCCGTGATCGCCGAGCTCGAGGAGGCCGAGCGCCGCACGGTGGGCAACACGACGTGCACGCTGACGATGTGCGTGAACTACGGCGGGCGTGCCGAGATCGCGGACGCGGCACGGGCCATCGCGCGCGAGGTCGCGGCCGGCCGTCTCGACCCGGAGCGGGTCACCGAGAAGACCGTCCAGAAGCACCTCGACGAGCCGGACCTGCCGGATGTCGACCTGTTCCTGCGGTCCTCCGGCGAGCAGCGCATCTCGAACTTCATGCTGTGGCAGTCGGCGTACGCCGAGATGGTGTTCCTCGACGAGCCGTGGCCCGACGTCGACCGTCGGCACCTGTGGCGCGCGGTCGAGACCTACGCGCGGCGCGACCGGCGCTACGGCGGTGCGGTCGACGCCCCGGTGACGTCGTGACGGTCGCACGTCCCTGAGCGTCCAGCGGATGGCGCCGCCGGCGGTGCGGGTGCTGCGGACATTGCCTCCTCGTCTCGCGGGTGCGGTGATCCGCTTCTGCGACGAACGGTTGTCGCAGAACCCGTACCGGGTGACCAGGGAGCTCGGGGCGGAGCCCACGGGCCTGCGGTCGGGGTACGTCGGCATCGGGTTCCGGGTCCTCGTCAGGATCGACGACGACGACCAGGTCGTGCAGGTCGTCCGCATGGCGTACCGCGCGGACGCGTACCGGTGGGCGGGCCGCCGAGCGAGGTGAGGGCGTGTCAGGGGTCGCGGCTAGCGTCGGCCCCATGACGAGCACACAGGGCATCTCGGTCGCCATGGTCACCTTCGACACGCATGACGCGCGCGGGCTCGCGGACTGGTGGGCGGCACGCACAGGTCGACGCACGCAGGCGTACGACGACGACTTCGTCATGCTGCTGCCGACCGCACCGGGGCAGCCGGCGCTGGGCTTCCAGCGGGTCGACGACCCGACACCCGGCAAGAACCGGGTCCACGTCGACCTCGGGGTCGACGACCCGGCATCCGCGGTCGCGGACTTCGTCGACGCGGGTGCGCGCACGGTTGCCGAGCACACGATGCCCGGTGGGTTCGCGTGGACCGTGCTCGCGGACCCGCACGGCAACCAGTTCTGCGTCTCCGCGGCACACGCGGACGACGCGGACGCCGTGGGCTGACGGCTGCCCGGTGCCGCGGCACGCGCGGAGCGTCGGCCGTCCGACCGACGGGCGTCCGACCCGCGGGCCGGTTCAGCGCGGCTCGGGCGCCAGTTCCTCGGCCGGTGCCGCGAGCGTCGGTTCGGTACGTCGGCGCCGACGTGCTGCCGCGAGCACGGCCGCGGCGACGGCGGCGAGGACGAGTGCGAGGGCGACGAGTCCCCAGGGTGAGCCCGCAGCGAGCGCGAGCGCGCCCCACACGGCCCCGAAGCCGACGGTGCCCCACACGAGCGCCCACAGCACCGAACCGGGGATCGAGGCGATGGTGAACCGCAGGTAGGGCATGCGCAGCAGACCGGATCCTGCGAACACGGCCGTCTGGACGCCGACGGTCACGTACGCGAGGGTCACGGCGACCGGGCCCCACCGGTGCACGAGCGCGAGGCCGCGCCGGGCCGACGGGGTCGCGGCCAGCCGCGCGGTCCGCTCGACCAGTCGGCGCCACACGTGCGGGCCGTGCCGGTGCTCGTCCTCGTAGCGGGCGCCGCGGGCGACAGCGCGCCCGGCCCAGTACGTCAGGTGCGAGCGGGCGAGCACGATCCCGAACAGGATCGCGAGGACGACACCGACGGGCATGCCGTCCAGGCCGTACGCGCTCACCACCTCGGTCGTCCCCACCGGGTGATCCTACGTCGGGCGAAGGGTGCCCTCACCTGGCCTCAGGTCCCGGACCGCACGTCCCGGGGCGCCGGGTCGGGTGCGCACGCACCGTCGGTGGTGACGACGAGCACGTCGTCGCCCATGTCGGGGTGCGGGTCGTGCGGCGCACGACGACGGGCGACCAGCGGGTGCAGGACCGCGGCGAGCGCGTACAGGCCGATCGCGAGCACGACGATCGTCGCGCCGGGCGGCACGTCGTTCCAGTACGTGATGACCAGCCCGACGACGCTGACGCCCACGCCGATGCCGCTCGCGACGGCCATGGTCCGGCCGAAGGACCGCGCGTAGAGCTGGGCGACGGCGACGGGCACGATCATCAGCGCGCTGACCAGCAGCAGGCCGACGACCCGCATCGCGATCGTCACCGTCAGCGCCGCCAGCGTCGCGACGAGCATCGAGACGAGGCGGACCGGCAGCCCGCTGGCGCGGGCGAACTCCTCGTCGTGGCTCACGGTGAACAGCGCCCAGCGCAGCCCGACGCCGACGGTCAGCACGAGCGCCGCGAGCGCGACGGTCCACCACAGGTCCGCGCCCGACACGGTGGAGATCGAGCCGAACAGGTAGCTCATGAGGTTGGCGTTGGTGCCGCCGGCGACCTTGATGAGCAGGACGCCGCCCGCGATGCCCCCGTAGAACATGATCGCCAGGGCCAGGTCGCCGCTCGTGCGGCCGCGCTCGCGCACGAGCTCGATGACGACCGAGCCGACGACCGCGGCGACGACGGCGCCCGGGACGGCCAGCGCGTCGGCGGGCGCGACGGCCGCCCAGCTCCCGACGAGCCACCCGAGCGCGACACCCGTGAGCGCGACGTGACCGATGCCGTCGCCCATGAGCGCCATGCGTCGCTGCACCAGGAACGTGCCGACGACGGGTGCTGCGGCGCCGACGAGCACGGCGGCCACGAGGGCGCGCTGCATGAGCGGCGAGGCGAGCAGCGCGAGGACCTCGTCCCACGGGGTCACGGGGTCACCTCCAGCGTGAGGTCGGGACCGTCGAGGGGTGGTTCGGGGTCGGCGTGCGGGTGGGTGTGGTCGTGCCCGGCGTGGCCGTGCTCGTCGCGCGCGGGCGGGGGAGGTCCGTCGTGGACGACGCGGCCGTGGCGCAGCACCACGGCCCGGTCGATGAGCGGCGCGAACGGCCCGAGCTCGTGCAGGATGACGACGACGGTCGTGCCCGCGTCGCGCAGCCGCGACAGGGCCGCGACGAACGTGCTCTGCGTGGGGATGTCGATGCCGGACGTCGGCTCGTCGAGCACGAGCAGCGCGGGCTCGCGGACCAGGGCGCGGGCGATGAGGACGCGCTGCTGCTGGCCGCCGGACATCTCCTGCACCCGGCGGTCACGCAGGTCGCCGACGCCGAGCGCGTCGAGCGCGGCGACGGCGCGTGCGCGCCGGTCCCGCGGCGGTCGCAGCCGGCGTCCGTGCAGCAGCCCGGAGACGACGACCTCGAGCGCCGTGGCGGGCACGCCGCCGGCGGCGGCCATGCGCTGCGGCACGTACCCGACGCGCGACCACGGCACGGCGCGCCCGAGCGGCTCGCCCAGCAGGCGCACCGACCCCGACGCGAGGGGGACGACGCCGAGCAGCGCGCGCACGAGCGTCGACTTGCCGGACCCGTTCGCGCCGAGCACCGCGAGCACCTGCCCGGGGGGCACCGTCAGGTCGACGCCGCGGACGATGGGCTGACCGCCGAGCGTCACGTGGACGTCGGTGGCCTCGATCGCGTTCACGAGCAGGACAATGCCACGCGCAGCGTCTCGAGGTTGGACGTGGCGATCGAGAAGTAGTCCTGCGCGTCGTCGGTCACGCCCTCGATCGGGTCGAGCACGGCGGTCTCGACGCCCAGGTCGGAGGCCAGGGTCTGCGCGACCTTCGGCGAGACGAGGGTCTCGAAGAAGATCGTCGTGACGCCCTCGGCGCGCACGAGCTCGCCGACCTCGCGCAGCCGGGCGGGGGACGGCTCGGTCTCGGGGTCGATGCCGGAGATCCCGACCTGCTCGAGGTCGTAGCGCTGCGCGAGGTACCCGAAGGCCTCGTGCGACGTCACGACGACGCGGCGCTCGCAGGTCGCCAGGCCGGTCTCGTACGCCTCGTCGAGCTCGGCGAAGCGCTCGTCGAGCGCCGCGGCGTTGGCGCGGTAGGTGTCGGCGCCGTCGGGGTCGATCTCGGCGAGCGCCTCGGCGACCGCGTCGGCGACCGCGGGCATCCGCGACGGGTCGAGCCAGAAGTGCGGGTCGAGCCCGTCGTGGTCGTGCCCGTCCTCGTCCGCGTGCTCGTCGTCGTGGCCCTCCTCCTCGGTCGTCTCGAGGTGCACGATCGTCGCGGCGTCGACGGCGTGCTGCGGCGTGGCCTCGTCCACGGCGTCGTCGACGGCCGCCTGGAACCCCGACTGGTAGACGACGAGCTGGGCGGCGCCGAGGGCGGCGACCTGGGCGGGGGAGAGCTCGACGTCGTGCGGCTCCGCGCCGGGGGGCGTGAGCGAGTCGACCGACACGCGCTCGCCGCCGACCTCCTGGGCGATCATCTGCAGGGGGTAGAACGAGGCGAGCACCTGCACCGTCCCGTCGTCGCCACCGGCCGCGGACGAGCACGCGGACAGCGCGAGGGCCGGGACGGTGAGCGCGGCGGCGAGGGCGAGGGTACGGCGGGACCTGGACATGAGACCGATTCTCAGTCGTCCGAGAACGGTTGTCAAAACGAGCGATGCTCGGGCCGGTAACCTGGGCAGGTTGTGCCCCGCGGCACCCAGCCGCGGGCTTCCTCGACCCAGGAGAACCCATCGTGGCCGCCACACCCTCCCGTCTCGACTCCGTCGTCTCCCTCGCCAAGCGCCGAGGCTTCGTCTTCCCGAGCGGTGAGATCTACGGAGGTACCCGCTCGGCGTGGGACTACGGACCGCTCGGCGTGGAGCTCAAGGAGAACATCAAGCGCCAGTGGTGGCGGGCGATGGTCACGAGGCGTGACGACGTCGTCGGCCTCGACTCGTCCGTCATCCTGCCGCGTCAGGTCTGGGTGGCCTCGGGCCACGTCGGTGTGTTCACCGACCCGCTGACCGAGTGCCTCTCGTGCCACAAGCGCTTCCGCGAGGACCACCTGCTCGAGGAGTTCGAGGAGAAGAAGGGCCGCGCACCGGAGAACGGCCTGGCCGACATCGCGTGCCCCAACTGCGGCACACGCGGTCAGTGGACCGAGCCGCGCGACTTCAACATGATGCTCAAGACGTACCTCGGCCCCGTCGAGGACGAGTCCGGGCTGCACTACCTGCGGCCCGAGACGGCACAGGGCATCTTCGTGAACTTCAAGAACGTCTACACCGCGGCGCGCATGAAGCCCCCGTTCGGCATCGGCCAGATCGGCAAGTCGTTCCGCAACGAGATCACGCCCGGCAACTTCATCTTCCGCACGCGTGAGTTCGAGCAGATGGAGATGGAGTTCTTCGTCGAGGCCGGCACCGACGAGACGTGGCACCAGTACTGGATCGACACGCGCACCGACTGGTACGTCGACCTCGGCATCGACCGGGCGAACCTGCGCCACTACGAGCACCCGGCCGAGAAGCTGTCGCACTACTCCAAGCGCACGGTCGACATCGAGTACCGCTTCGGCTTCACAGGCGGCGAGTGGGGCGAGCTCGAGGGCATCGCGAACCGGACGGACTTCGACCTCGGCACCCACTCGGAGCACTCGGGCCAGGACCTGTCGTTCTTCGACCAGGCCAAGAACGAGCGCTTCGTGCCGTACGTCATCGAGCCGGCCGCGGGCCTGACGCGCTCGCTCATGGCGTTCCTCGTCGAGTCGTACCACGAGGACGAGGCACCCAACACCAAGGGCGGCGTCGACAAGCGCACCGTCCTCAAGCTCGACCCGCGCCTGGCGCCCGTCAAGGCCGCCGTGCTCCCGCTGTCGCGCAACGAGCAGCTCAGCCCCAAGGCGCGCGACCTCGCGGCCGAGCTGCGGCGCTCCTGGAACGTCGACTTCGACGACGCGGGCGCGATCGGGCGCCGCTACCGCCGTCAGGACGAGATCGGCACGCCGTTCTGCATCACGGTCGACTTCGACACCCTCGACGACCAGGCCGTCACGATCCGCCACCGCGACGACATGTCGCAGGAGCGCGTCGCCCTCGACCAGGTCACCGGCTACCTCGCGCAGCGCCTCGTCGGCGCCTGAGCGCACGACGGCGGGGCCTCGCGTCGCGCTAGCCGCGCGG
>JAFAEH010000274.1 GCA_023424135.1 Actinomycetes bacterium
CGGTGGTGCGCATCGCCTCGCCACCGCGCTCCCCCACGGCGGTCAGGACCGCGGTCACGGACTCCGTGAGGTCCGCGATCATCGGCTCGGCCGCCGCGGCGCGGGCGCGTGCCGTCCGCGCGGAGCCCCGGACCCGGCCCGACCGGCGCACCAGACGCGAGAACGGTGCGCCCTTGGCGACCAGCTCGGCCCACCGTGCGCGCACCGCGCCGTCCGCGACCGCGCCGGACCGGATCGTCCCGGCAGCGGCCTCGGCGGGCTGAGCGGTCGCCTCGTCGAGCACCTGCGCGATGCGGGCGGCGGCGTCGGCCTGGTCCTGCACGGCCTCGGCGAGCTCGTCGACCCACGGCCGCAGCGCCGCGAGCGCGCCCCGCAGGGTCCGGGCGACGACCGTGCGCGCACGGTCGGGCCCCGCGAGGGTCGTCAGCCACCGCAGCACGGGTGCGACCGCGGCCGGTTCGAGAGGACCGGAGTGCGGGCCCAGGTCGGGGACGACGAACAGCGGCGAACCCGCGAGCCCGTGCGCACGCAGCCGGTCGAGCAGGTCGCCCCGGATCGTCGCGAGCGACGCGCCCGGGACGCGGTTGAGGACCATCGCGACCGACGTCGACCGCTCGACCGCGGACTGGAGCACCTGCCACGGCAGGGCGTCGCCGTAGCGGGCGGCCGTCGTGACGAACAGCCACAGGTCGGCCGCCTCGAGCAGGCGGTGCGCGGTGTCCCGGTTGGAGTCGAGGACCGAGTCGAGGTCCGGTGCGTCGAGGATCGCGATGCCCCGCGGGACGGTCTCGACGGCGACGGCCTCGACCTCGTCCAGCACGGGGTGGTGCGACAGCAGGTCCGTGTCGAGCGGGTGGTGGACGAGCACGGGCTCGCGCGTCGTGGGCCGCAGGACGCCGGCCGCGGTGACCTCACGGCCCACCAGCGAGTTGACGATCGTCGACTTGCCGGCGCCCGTCGAGCCCGCGACGACGACGACCGCCGGCGCGGACAGCTCCGTCAGCCGCGGGACCAGGTGCTCGTCGAGCTGGTCCACGAGTCGCGCGCGCGACCCGCGCGCCGCCTCGACGCCCGGGATCTCCAGCGGGAACGACGTCCGCTCGACGTCGCGCCGCAGGTCGCGTACCGCGTCCAGCAGGGACGTCTGGGCGAGCGGTCGCGCGAGGATCTGTGCCGCCGCCTCGGACACGCCGAAGGGACCCGGCGCAGGCGTGGACGACTGCGCAGGCACGGTTCCGGGCTGCGCGCTCACAGCCCCATTGTCAGCGCCACATCTGACCAGGCCAAACGCGGCACGCGGGTGACGGGTCACGAGTGGTGCCGTTCACACCCGCGTCGTCGCCCGACACCCGTCCCGGGGCCCCGCCCGGCCGCCGCTACGCTGGTCCGCGCCAGGCCCCCGTAGCTCAATGGATAGAGCAACGGCCTTCTAATCCGTCGGTTGCAGGTTCGAGTCCTGCCGGGGGCGCCGATGCTCACCCGTCGAGCGAACGCGCCACCTCGTACCCGTCCTGCACGTGCACGACCTCGAACGGCACACCCGGGTGCAGCAGCTGCGCGACCTGCAGGACGTCGCCCCACTCCTGGGGGGTGCCGCCGGAGACCCGGTCGATGAGCAGGTACTCCGGGACGGGGTTCGTGTTGCCCAGGTAGTACACGTCCGTCCGGTCGACGAGGTACGACATGAGGCCGACGTCGGTCTCGACGACTGCGCCGTCGGGGATCGTCGCGAGCGTCGCGCGTGCGGCCTGCTCACGCGGGGCGGCGAAGTGCAGGCCCGGGTTGGTCAGCTGCCACAGCGGCCACTGCGGCAGCAGCACGAGCGTCGCGGTCAGGCCGACCGTCGGCGCGTACCGCGCGTAGCGGCGCAGCCAGCCGACGCGGCCGCGGCGCGCGCGGTCGATGCCGTCGAGCATCGCGAGGTACGCGATCGGCATGAGCACGGCGCTGTAGTGCCACGTCGGCTCCCAGTACCCGGGCTCGGTCGACAGGAAGCGCCACGCGAGGGTCGGGCCGGCGACGAGCACGAACGGTGAGCGCAGGGCGATCGCCCCGGTCACGACGACCAGCAGCCACACCGTGTACCCCTTGGCGGGTGCGTACAGCGCGACCGGGTCGGACAGCGCGGACAGCACGTCCACGCGCGACCCGTACGCCCACTCGCCGTCGGGGTTGAGGGCCGGCAGGACGACCCGCGTCGCCAGGACGAAACCCGCCACGCCCCACGCCGAGAGCCACAGGTAGGTCCAGCGCCGCGCGCGCCACGCGAGCAGACCGCCCAGCACCGCCGTCGTCAGCCCCAGGTCCTCCTTGACGAGCACGAGCAGGGCCCCGGCGACGACGGCCGTGCGCCACCGCTCGTGCAGGATCCCCGCGAGCGCGAGCGCGAGCAGCGGCACCGCGAACGCGATCTCGTGGAACTGCGCCTCCCCCGCGTACTGCAGGCCCCAGCTCAGCCCGAAGGCCACCCCGACGAGCCCCCCGAACACCCGCCCGAGCAGGGGCACCGCCGCCCACGTGACGACGGCCGCGGCGACGCCGAACAGCACGGCCTGCACGACGAGCAGCGTGAACGCGTGCGGGAACACCGCGTACACGGGCCCGAGCAGCACGAGCAGAGGGTGGAAGTGGTCCCCGAGCAGGTGGTAGTCGGGACCCTTGATGTGGACGATCGGCGCCTCGAGGTGCGCGTAGCGCGACGCGAGCTGCGTGAAGATGCCCAGGTCCCACGACCGGACGACGAACGCGTTCCACTGGGCCGCGCCGTACGCGGTGTACAGCGCGGCGATCAGCAGCCCCACCGCCCCGGGCAGCGTCCACGTCGCCGCCCACGCGCGCAGCCGGTCGGCGCGGCGCGGAGCGGCCTGCGGTCCGGGCGGGTCGGCGTCGACGGACCCGTCCGGCGCGGCGACGTCCGAGGACGCGTGCCCGACGGGCTGCGGCTCGCGGGCGGGCGCGGGGATGCGCGGCTCCTCGACCCGCGCGGCGTCGCGCTGCTCGGCCTCGGCCCCCGGTGCGGGCTCGGGTCGCGACGTCACGGCACCTCCTGCGCTCACGCATCGGCATCGGGCGGTGGGTCCGCCGCTGGACCCCGGCATCCTGCCACGACGCCCCGAACACGCGGAAATGTCGTGACACGCGGGCCGTGCTCCTGGTGCAGTGGACGTACTCATCCACCAACGGCACACCCCCGCGCGGGGTGCGTCCGTCATGCCCGGAGGCACACATGCACCCCCTGACCGACATCCAGGTCCACCACCAGGAGCAGGCCGAGCGGCTGCGCCGCTCGACGGCTCTGCACGTGCGCGAGCGCCGCGCCAGATCGCACGACGAGGCGCCCGGTCGGCCGCCGGATCCGCGGGCCGTGCGGCACATCCCGACGTCCCCGCGGGCGCTCTGGGCACCCGCGGCCTGACGCGTGGCACCATGACCCCGTGCTCCCGCCCGCCCGCCGCCCTGCCGCGGGCGGGCGGTGCGCGTGATGGGTCGCCACGACGGCCGCCGCGCCGGCCCTGCCCGCCCCTGGTACCGCCGTGCGCTCGATGCGGTGATCCGGTGGACGGGCCGCCTCGTCCTCGGTGCGCTGGCCGGCGGGGTCGTCGCGGCTGCGACCGCGTGGGCGGGCACGTCGTGGGCGTCGGCACGGCTCGTCGGTGCCGGTGCGGCCGTCCTCGTCGTCGTCGCGACGGCGCTGGCAGGAACCGTGCCTGGCCCGTCGCCCGACCCCGACGGCCCGACCGTCGCCCCGCCCACGACCCCGCCATCCGTCACGGGACGCGACGCCTCGCCGTGACGGATGACGGGGTCGACGGCTGCGGCGGGCGCGTCGGACGCGCCGCGTCGGGCGGTCGGACACCCCACGACGCGCGTGCGGCCTAGTCTGTCGGCGTGAGCGACACCTCTCCCGACGCACCGAGCACCGCCCCCGCGCCCACCGGCGCGCACGTCAGCGCCGACCGCATCGTGTGGGTCGACTGCGAGATGACGGGCCTGTCCGTGACGCACGACGCGCTCGTCGAGGTCGCGGCCGTCGTCACGGACTCCGAGCTCAACGTGCTCGGCGAGGGCGTCGACGTGGTCATCGCCCCGCCACCCGAGGCGCTCGAGCAGATGAACGACTTCGTCCGCACCATGCACACGACGTCGGGGCTGCTGCCCGCCCTGGCCGACGGCACGACCCTGGCCGACGCGCAGGCGCAGGTGCTCGAGTACGTGCGCACGTGGGTACCCGACCCGGGCAAGGCACCGCTCGCCGGCAACTCGGTAGGCACCGACAAGGCGTTCCTCGAGCGCGACATGCCTGATCTGGTCGGCCACCTGCACTACCGGATCGTCGACGTGTCGTCGATCAAGGAGCTCGCACGCCGCTGGTACCCGCGCGTCTACTTCGCCGCTCCGGAGAAGAACGGCGGGCACCGCGCGCTGGCCGACATCCTCGAGAGCATCGACGAGCTGCGGTACTACCGGGCCGCGCTGCTCCCGGCCGCGCCGGGGCCCGACTCGTCGCAGGCCCGACGGATCGCCGCCGAGGTCGTCGCGACGAGCGTCAAGCGCGGGGTCCTGCCCTCCGCGTGAGCCCGCCGCGGACGGGAGACGCCGCAGGGCGCCGATCGGAGATCGGCGCCCTGCGGA
>JAFAEH010000293.1 GCA_023424135.1 Actinomycetes bacterium
GTCCTGCTGCGCGCCGTCGCCCGCCGCGGCGGCCTCCTGCTGGGCGCGCGCGGTGGCGCGGACCGCCGCCTGCTCCTCGGCACGGATCTCGGCGTTGCGGCGCACGACGATGTCGACGGCCTCCTGCGCGGTCGACGCGACCTGCAGCAGGTCGATGTCGGCGGCGCCGATCATGCCCTGCGGGTGCACGGTGTCCCGCAGCCACGCCAGCAGCCCCGTCCAGTAGTCGCCGCCGAGCAGCACGATCGGGAAGCCCGTGACCTTGTGGGTCTGCACGAGCGTGAGCGCCTCGAACAGCTCGTCGAACGTCCCGAACCCGCCGGGCAGCACGACGAAGCCCTCGGAGTACTTCACGAACATCGTCTTGCGGGCGAAGAAGTAGCGGAAGTTGACCCCGAGGTCGACCCACCGGTTCATGCCCTGCTCGAACGGCAGCTCGATGCCCAGGCCGACCGACAGTCCGTCGGCCTGCGTGGCGCCCTTGTTCGCGGCCTCCATGATCCCCGGGCCGCCGCCGGTGATGACGGCGTACCCGGCCTCGACGAGCCCTCGGGCGACGTCCTGCGCCATCGCGTAGTACGGGTCCTCCGGCTTGACCCGCGCCGACCCGAAGACGCTCACGGCCGGACCGACCTCCGCGAGCGCGCCGAAACCCTCGACGAACTCGCTCTGGATCCGCATGACCCGCCACGGGTCGTCGTGCAGCCACGTCGCGCCGTCGCCGCGCGAGAGCAGCCGCTGGTCGGACGTCGTCGCGGGGATCTGGTCGCGGCGCAGCAGCACGGGACCGCGGCGGTACTCCGGCGCCGATGCCGAGGAGTCGTCGTTGCTCATGGCCCCGAGCCTATGCGCGCACCGGGCCGTGCCGTGCCCGTCAGGCGGTGCCCGCGGGCCACTCGCGCGACGCGTCACCCGTGAGCCACGCCCGCAGCGCGCGGTGGCACAGCTCGATCTGCGCGACCGGGACGCGCTCGTCGTCCTTGTGCGCGAGCAGCGGGTCGCCGGGGCCGAAGTTCACGGCGGGCACCCCGAGCTCGCTGAAGCGCGCGACGTCCGTCCAGCCGTACTTGGGTGCGGGGCGTCCACCGGTGACGGCCAGGACGCTCGCGGCGAACTCCTGCGCCGCGGGGGCGTCGAGGCCCGGGCGGGCGCCGCCTGCCGCGTCGGTCACGACGACGTCGTACCCGTCGAGCAGCTCGCGGACGTGGGTCACGGCCTGCTCGACGCTGCGGGACGGCGCGAACCGGTAGTTGACGGTGACGACGCACGCGTCGGGGATGACGTTCGTCGCGACGCCTCCCGTCACGAGGACCGCGTTGAGGCTCTCGCGGTACGCGAGGCCGTCGACCTCGACCGTCGCGGGCTCGTACGCCTCGAGGCGGCGCAGCACCTCACCCGCCTTGTGCACGGCGTTCTCACCGACCCACGCGCGCGCCGAGTGCGCCGCGACGCCGGTCAGCCGGACCTCGACGCGCAGCGTGCCGTTGCACCCGCCCTCGAGCCCGCCGTTGCTCGGCTCGCCCAGGACGGCGAAGTCCGCGGCGAGCCAGTCGGGGTGCGTGCGCACGACGCGCCCCAGCCCGTTGAGGTCGGAGTCGACCTCCTCGTGGTCGTAGAACACCCACGTCACGTCGTGCACCGGTGCGTCCAGCGACGCCGCGAGCGACAGCGCGACCGCGACCCCGCCCTTCATGTCGACGGTCCCCCGCCCCCACAGCACGTCGCCCTCCAGGCGGGTGGGCAGGTTGGCGGCGATCGGCACGGTGTCGAGGTGGCCCGCGACGACGACGCGACGCGCACGGCCCAGGTGCGTGCGCGCGACGACGGTGTCGCCGTCGCGCAGGACCTCCAGGTGCTGATGCTCGCGCAGCGCCGCCTCCACCGCGTCCGCGAGCCGTGTCTCGTCCCCGCTGACGGACGGCAGGTCGCACACCTGCCGGGTCAGCGTCACGACGTCCGCGGACAGGTCCAGCACCTCTCGACCGTTCACCCGCCCGACCCTACCCACGGGCGCCGTCGGGACGCCCCCGTGACCACGCCCGGTCGCATGCGGGGTGCGCGCGTCCGGGCGGGGGCGTCGGCGCCGTAGGCTTGTCCGTCATGACCGACCGCTCGGCCTGGGGCCTCGGCCTGGCCACCGTCACCGACTCCGGGACGACGCTCGACGTCTGGTACCCGGCACCCGCCCTGGGCGCGCCGCCCGCCACCCTCGACGCCGACGACCCCGCGTCCGTCGCGCTGCACGCACCCGCGGAGCTCGCGGCGTGCGAGCGTGACGACGCGGCTCGCGGGGTCCGCGTCGTGCTCGTCGCGACCGTCGTCGCCCTCGACGACGCTCCCGCGAGCACCGCCGACGCGTACCTGCGTCTGCACCTGCTCTCGCACCGGCTGGTCGCGCCGCACGGGCAGAACCTCGACGGGATCTTCGCCGTGCTGCCGAACGTCGTGTGGACCGACCGGGGGCCGTGCGCGGTGGACGACTTCGAGGCCACGCGGCTGCGGCTGCGCGCCGCGACCGGGACGCCCGTGACGGTGTACGGCATCGACAAGTTCCCCCGGCTCGTCGACTACGTCGTGCCGACCGGTGTGCGCATCGCCGACGCGGACCGCGTCCGGCTGGGGGCGCACCTGGCACCCGGCACGACCGTCATGCACGAGGGGTTCGTCAACTTCAACGCGGGCACGCTCGGCACGTCGATGGTCGAGGGCCGTATCTCGGCGGGTGTCGTCGTGGGCGACGGCTCGGACGTGGGCGGCGGCGCGTCGATCATGGGCACGCTGTCCGGCGGTGGGCGCGAGGTCGTCTCGATCGGGAGCCGCTCGCTGCTGGGCGCCAACTCGGGGCTCGGCATCCCGCTCGGCGATGACTGCGTGGTCGAGGCGGGGCTGTACGTCACGGCGGGCACCAAGGTGCGGCTCGTCGGGTTCGACGTCGAGGGCGCGACCGACGAGGTCACGGCCGACGGGTCCACGGTGCGCGTCGTCAAGGCCCGCGTGCTCGCGGGTGCCGACAACGTGCTGTTCCGGCGCAACTCGCGCACGGGTGAGGTCGAGGCGGTCGCCCGCTCGGGGGCCGGGGTCCGGCTCAACTCCGCGCTGCACGCGAACTGACCCGTGCCCGGACGCACGCGCGGTGCACGCGGCGGCGGGTGCCTGCGCGCCCTCGTGGTGACCGCGCTGGTCCTGGTCCTGCTGGGGGTCGCCGTCGTGGCGGTCGTCGCGCTCCTCGAGCGTGCGCGCCCGTCGACGCCGCTCGCCGAGCGGTGCGTCGCCCACCTGGACGGCACGGACTGGAGCCTGAGCCCCGAGCAGGCGGAGAACGCTGCGCTGGTCTCCGGCATCGCGCTGCGCCGCGGGCTGCCCGCGCGCGCCGTGACGATCGGCCTCGCGACGGCGCTGCAGGAGTCCCGCCTGATCAACATCGACTACGGCGACCGCGACTCGATCGGCCTGTTCCAGCAGCGACCGTCGCAGGGCTGGGGCACGATCGAGCAGATCATGGACCCCGTCTACTCGACGACGAAGTTCTACGAGGGCCTGGAGAAGGTGCCGGGCTACCAGGACATGGCGGTCACGCAGGCGGCGCAGGCGGTCCAGCGCAGCGCGTTCCCCGACGCGTACGCGCAGCACGAGGTGCGCTCACGCGCCTGGGCGTCGGCGCTCACCGGGTGGTCCCCCGCCGCGCTGACGTGCACGCTGCGCCCCGCGGAGCCGGGCGAGGACCCCACGGCCGGGGTGCTCGCGCGGATCACGCGGGACCTCGGCGAGGTGAGCGTCACGGTCACGACGGGCGAGGACCCGCAGGACCCGCAGAACCCCACGACGGTGCTCGTCGTGGACGCGACCCCGCTCGTCGCCGACGACGCCGCCCGCGCCGGGTGGGCCGGTGCGCAGTGGGCCGTCGCGACGGCGTGGGCGACCGGGGTCCAGGCCGTCACGGTGGGCGACGTGACGTGGTCGCGCGACGACCCGTCGTGGCAGCCGACCGGGCTGCCGGCCCTGCCGGGCGGGCACGTGACGCTCACGCTCTGACCTGCGGGAGCCCGGACGCACGTCGACCCCCACCCGTGCGGGTGGGGGTCGACGGTGCAGCAGCGGTGGGGCGAGCGCTCAGCGGCGCTCGGGGGCCACGTAGTCGCGCTCGGTGGCGCCGGTGTAGACCTGACGCGGGCGGCCGATCTTCGTCTGCGGGTCGTTCATCATCTCGCGCCACTGCGCGATCCAGCCCGGCATCCGGCCGAGCGCGAACAGCGGCGTGAACATCTGCTCCGAGAAGCCCATCGCCTTGTAGATGAGCCCCGTGTAGAAGTCGACGTTCGGGTACAGCTTGCGGGAGATGAAGTAGTCGTCGCTCAGCGCGATCTCCTCGAGCCGCATCGCGATGTCCAGCAGCTCGTCCGCGCTGCCGAGCGCCTGCAGCACCTCGTGCGCGCTCTGCTTCACGATCGCCGCGCGCGGGTCGTAGTTCTTGTAGACCCGGTGGCCGAAGCCCATGAGGCGGACGCCGTCCTCCTTGTCCTTCACGCGACGCATGAAGTCGGTGGCGTCCCCGCCGTTCCGCTTGATCTCGTCGAGCATCTTGAGCACGGCCTCGTTGGCGCCGCCGTGCAGCGGGCCCGACAGGGCGTTGATGCCCGCCGCGACCGACGCGTACACGTTCGCGTGGCTCGAGCCGACGATGCGCACGGTCGACGTCGAGCAGTTCTGCTCGTGGTCCGCGTGCAGGATCAGCAGCTTGTCGAGCGCGTTGACGACCACCGGGTCCGGGTCCCACTGCTGGTACGGCACCGCGAACGTCATGCGCAGGAAGTCCTCGACGTACCCGCGCGAGTAGTCCGGGTACAGCAGCGGCTCACCCTTGGACGTGCGGTGCACGTACGACGTGATCGTGCGCGTCTTGGCCAGGATGAGCACCGTCGCCAGCTCGACCGTCTCCGGGTCGAACGGGTCCAGCGACTCCGGGTAGAACGTCGACAGCGCGTTGAGCGCCGACGCCATGACCGTCATCGGGTGCGCACCGCGCGGGAACGACCCCAGGAACGTGCGGAAGTCCTCGTGCACGAGCGTGTGCCGGTTGACGCGCTCCTCGAAACCCGCGAACGCGTCCGGGGTCGGCAGCTCGCCGTGGATCAGCAGGTACGCGACCTCGAGGAAGGACGACTTCTCGGCGAGCTGCTCGATCGGGTACCCGCGGTAGCGCAGGATGCCCGCGTCACCGTCGATGTAGGTGACCTTCGACTCGCACGACGCGGTGTTCATGAACCCCGGGTCGACGGTCACCATCCCGGTGTCGCGCAGGAGGGTGGAGACGACGATGCCGTCGTTCCCCTCGGTCGCCGGGACCACGGGCAGGTCGAGCGCCCGCCCGTCGACCACGAGCTGGACGGGGGCCTGCACCGGTGCGGTGACGACGTCCGACATGGTGTTCCTTCCTGCGCCGACGATCGTGTGCATCCGACCCCGGCAGCTGGGCGCCGCGGCCAGTGGAGGAGGCCGACGCGCGGTGGTGACCATCGTCGGCCCGCAGTGACGGTACCTGCGGCAGCACGATCTTGACGAATGTGAGACCGGACCTTGGGCCTGTTGTGAGGTGACTCACATCGGGGTGGCGCCCAGGGTACGTCGTCCGCACGCCGACGGGAACGCCCCGGGCGTCACGCACCCGCCAGCCGGGCGGCGGCCTGGGCGATCCGCTCGTCCGACGCGGTCAGCGCGACGCGCACGTGGCCCGCGGCGGCAGCCCCGTAGAACGCTCCCGGCGCGACGAGGATGCCGAGCCCGGCCAGGTCCTCGACCGTCGTCCACGCGTCCTGCGCCGCACCCGCCGGCCGCACCCACAGGTACAGCCCCGCGTGCGAACGCTCCACGACGTAGCCGGCCGCCTCGAACCCCGCCCGCAGCGCCGTGCGTCGGCGCAGGTAGCGCGCCCGCTGCTCGGCGACGTGCGCGTCGTCCGCGAGCGCGACCGTCATCGCGGCCTGCACGGGTGCGGGCACGATCATCCCGGCGTGCTTGCGCACCTCGAGCAGGTCCGCCACGAGGTCCGGGTCGCCCGCGACGAACGCGGCCCGGTACCCGGCGAGGTTCGACTGCTTGGACAGCGAGTACACGGCCAGCAGACCGGTCAGGTCGCCGCCGGTCACGCGCAGGTCGAGCACGCTCGGCACGCCCTGGGCGACCCACGGCTCGTCCCACGCGAGCTCGGCGTAGCACTCGTCCGACGCGACGACCACGGGCCGCCCGGTCCTGCGCGCCGCGCCGCGCGCAGCCTCGACCACTCCGCGCAGCTCCTCGACGCCGAGCACCGACCCGTCCGGGTTGCCCGGCGAGTTCAGCCACACCAGGCGCACGTCGTCGCGCGCCGCGAGCACGGCCGCCGGGTCCTGCGCCGGCAGGGGGGTCGCACCGGCCAGCCGTGCGCCGACGTCGTACGTCGGGTACGCGGTCGCCGGGTGCAGCACGACGTCACCCGCGCCCAGACCCAGCAGCGACGGCAGGAACGCGACGAGCTCCTTGGACCCCACGGTCGGCAGCACCGCGGCCGGGTCGAGGCCCGGCACGCCGCGCCGACGCGCGAACCAGTCGACGACGGCCCGGCGCAGCGCGGGCGTCCCGTGCGTCGTCGGGTAGCCGTGCGCGTCCGACGCCGCGGCCAGCGCGTCGCGCACGAGCGCCGGCGTCGGGTCGACGGGCGTGCCGACCGACAGGTCGACGATCCCGTCCGGGTGCGCGCGGGCCCGCTCGGCCGCCGGCACGAGCGTGTCCCACGGGAAGTCCGGCAGCGCGCCGGTCAGCAGACCCACGTGTCCCCCGTCGCGAGGTGGCGGTGCGTCACTCGCCGTGCACGCGCAGCGGCAGCGTCGCGATCAGCGGGTGGTCGTGCTCGATCTCGCCCATCTTCGCGGCACCGCCGGGCGAGCCGATCTCGTCGAAGAAGTGCACGTTGGCCTCGTAGTACGGGGCCCACTCCTCCGGGACGTCGTCCTCGTAGTAGATCGCCTCGACCGGGCACACCGGCTCGCACGCACCGCAGTCCACGCACTCGTCCGGGTGGATGTACAACGAGCGCTTGCCCTCGTAGATGCAGTCGACCGGACACTCCTCGATGCACGCCTTGTCCTTGACGTCCACGCAGGGTTCGGCGATCACATACGTCACGGTCGGTCCTCCACGGGGTCCAGCGGTCGACCTAGTATCCCTCACGTGGACCGTGGAACGACCCGGCGTCCAGCCTCCGACACGACGGTGACGACGTGACGTCCGCGACCTGGCGCACCTGGGCACCGGGCACGCGCGTCGTCGTGCGGCGGCGACGCGACGACCTGCCCGCCGACGCCCCGCTGGGCACCGTGCACGGCGGGGAACCGCCGTTCACGGACGTCCTCGGCGAGGTCGTCGCCGTCGACGACGCCGGCCTGACCGTGCGCACGCGGCGCGGCGACGTGCACGTCCCCGCCGCCGACGTCGTGCGCGCCAAGCAGGTCCCGCCCGCACCGCCACCGCGACGCCCGCGCGGCTGACCCCCGCTACGGCGTCGGCGCGGCCTCCCCCGCCGCCGGGGGCGACCCGCAGATGACCTTGTTCTGCGCCTTGTAGCGCCACGTCTTCGACGTCGTCTCGACCAGGTCGCCGTTCAGGTA
This sequence comes from Actinomycetes bacterium, assembly GCA_023424135.1. Classification (GTDB taxonomy): domain Bacteria; phylum Actinomycetota; class Actinomycetes; order Actinomycetales; family Cellulomonadaceae; genus Cellulomonas. The sequence continues at coordinate 7,641 of JAFAEH010000293.1, forward strand.
GACCCGGCGCGTGTTCGTCACCGTGAACCCGGGGTTGCCGGCGCTCTGCGACTCGCACGTCGCCGACTGCGAGTACACGGTCGTCGGCGCGGTGACGCCCGAGCGGCCGCTCTTCTCGGTCTCGACCGTGAAGTGCTTGGTGCTCCAGATCCGCACGTACGCCCGCCCACCCTCGACGAAGCCCTGCACGAGCGCACCGTACGGCGTGTTGTTCTTCCACTTCATGTCGATCACGCCCGTGAAGATGGTCGCCTCACGCCCCTCGGGGTAGCGCTGGAACCACTCGCTGTGCGGCGTGTGCTCGACGTCCTCGAAGCCCGCGAAGTACGCGGCGTTGAAGGTCGTGGTCGACACCTGCGACAGCCCGCCGCCCCAGGCGTCCGTGTGCTCGCCGTTGACGATCGCACCGGCCTGCACGAACCCGTGCGCCGCGTCGATGGGGCCGAGCGCGTCGGTGAGGCTGAAGGTCTCGCCCGGGCGCACGAGGGTCCCGGTGATGTTCCGCAGGCCCGTCGCGATGTTCGACGTGCGGCGCGGCTCGCTCGTCAGCGGCGTCGAGAACTCCGAGACGACCTCCTTGACGCCGAGCGCCTCGAGCGCCGCCGTCGTCTCCGCGGGGTCCGACTCGACGAGCTCGACGGTCGCCAGCCGGCCCGTGCCGGACGTGGCCGCGGTGGCGACCGCCGTCGCGACCGCGGCCGGGTCGAGCGTGGTGCCCGGCGTGCCCGGCACGATGACCGGCGCACCGTCCTGGAACTCGAAGCGTGCGTCCGCCGCGCTCGTCAGCAGGTCCGGCAGCTGCCCGAGCACCGCGTCGGTGAGCGCCTGGCCGTCGAGCTGCAGCTCGAGCGCGCCGTCCACCGGCACGAGGGCGGCGTGCCCCGTCAGGGTCGGCACGTCCAGCACGGCCTGCCGGTCGGCGACGCCCACCGTCACCGGGGCGGAGGCGAGCGGCTGCGCGAGCTCGGTCAGCGCGCGCTGCGTCTCGTCCTGCGTCACGGCCGGCGCGACCACCGCGGTCGGCAGCTCGACGGGGCGATCCTGCGTGAGCCAGCCGTCCGTCAGCACCTGCGCCGCGCCGTCCGTGTCGAGCTCCCAGCCGTCGACGGCGTCCGTCGCGTGCGCCGCGCCGTCCGCGAACACGACCGTCCCGTCGACAGGCGCGAGGACCAACGAGTCCGAGAGCCCCGCGAGCGCGGCGTCGAGCGCCGCCTCGTCGACCTGCGTGACGGGCGGCTGCGCGCCGACGCCGGTGATCTGCCGCCACAGCCGCACCGGCTGCGCCAGGTCGACGCCCGTGAGCCTGCCGACCGTGGCCTCGGGGTCCAGCGCGAGACCCGCCGCGACCGGGTCGAGCTGGGCCTGCACGTCCTGCGCGACGACCGGGACGGCACCCGTCAGCCGGTCGGCGAGCCCGTCGGTCAGCGCGGACTCGGCCTCGGCCGCGCTCAGCCCACCGATCTCGACGCCCGCGACCGTCGCACCGCGCGGCACACGGTCCCCCAGGGCGTACGACGCGCCGACGTACGCGACCGCGAGCAGCGCCACCGCGCCGCCGACGATCGCGAGCGTGCGCGGCCAGCGGCGGCGCCCCTCCTCCGGCTCGAACACGTCGAGGGGCGACGGGTCGCGGTCGGCGCCCGGCGTGTGCTCGACGGGCCCGAGCGGTGATCCCCCGACCGTGGACGCCGGGTCCGCACCGGCGCGGGTCGACACCCG
>JAFAEH010000304.1 GCA_023424135.1 Actinomycetes bacterium
GCATGGCGCCCGCCGGGTCCGTCCCGTCCACGGCGCCGGGCCCGACGGGGGTGCGCCTGGCACCGGCGCCGACGGTGCAGCGCCCGGTCCGGCTCGTCGTCGTCGGCTCGTCCACCGGCGGGCCCGAGGCGCTGTCCCGGCTGGTCCGGACGCTGCCCCTGCTGCCGGTGCCCGTCGCGGTCGTCCAGCACATGCCCCCGGTCTTCACCCGACAGCTCGCCGCGCGGCTCGACCGCCTCGGCCCGTGGGGCGTCACCGAGGCCGTGGACGGGGCCCCGATGCTGCCCGGCCAGATCCACGTCGCACCGGGCGACTTCCACCTCGAGGTGCGTCGGACCGCGGGCGGGCTGAGCACCGCCCTGACCCAGGCACCGCCCGAGAGCTTCTGCCGCCCCGCGGTCGACGTGCTGTTCCGCTCCGCGGTCCAGGCCGTCGGCGGTGACCTCCTCGCCGTCGTGCTCACCGGCATGGGTGCCGACGGGCGCGTCGGGGCCGAGCACGTCGTCGGCGCCGGGGGCACCGTCCTCGCGCAGGACGAGCCCAGCAGCGTCGTGTGGGGCATGCCCGGGGCGGTCGCCACCGCGGGCTGGGCGCACCGTGTGCTGCCGCTCGACGCGATGGCCTCGCAGATCACGAGCACCGTGGAACGCACCGGCCGTCCCGTCGTGGAGGGTGTCTCGTGACGATCAGCGCCGACACGTTCGCGTTCGTCGCCGACCTCGTGCGACGCACCAGCGCGATCCAGCTCGAGCCCGGCAAGGAGTACCTCGTCGAGAGCCGCGTCCTGCCGCTGGCCCGCGCGGCGGGCATGAGCGGCGTCGACGCGTACGTCGCCGACCTGCGCGTGCACCCCTCGGCGCAGCGCACCGCCGAGGTCGTGGAGGCGCTGACCACCAACGAGACGTCCTGGTTCCGCGACATCGCCCCGTTCCAGGCCCTCGCCGAGCACGTGGTCCCTGCGCTCGGCGAGGGTGGTCGGCCGTCGCGGCTGCGCGTGTGGTCGGCGGCGTGCTCCACGGGCCAGGAGCCGTACTCGATCGCCATCACCCTCGCGGACGCGCTCGGCCCCGGCGTGCCGCTGGAGATCACCGCGACCGACCTCAACGCGCAGGTGCTCGAGCGCGCCCGGACGGGCACGTACACCCAGCTCGAGGTGAACCGGGGGCTGCCCGCGGCGACGCTGGTGCGGCACTTCCGCCGCGCGGGCTCCGGCTGGCAGGTCGCGGACGAGCTGCGTCGCCAGGTGGCGTTCCGTCAGCACAACCTGCTGGACGCACCCCCGCTGGGCGGCCCGTTCGACGTCGTCTTCCTGCGCAACGTGCTCATCTACTTCGACCTGCCGACCAAGCGCGCCGTGCTGGAACGGGTCCGCGGGGCGCTGCGCCCCGGTGGCTACCTCGTGCTCGGCGCCGCCGAGACGACGATCGGCGTGCACGACGCGTACGAGCGGGTCGTCGCCGGCCGCGCCACCGTCTACCGGGCGCCCGACGGCCCGTCGCGCCCGGCAGCACCACCCGCACCACGGGCGGTGGTGCCGACCGCTGCCGCCGCACTGCCGACACCGTCCCGCGCGGGCGCGGTCGTCCACGCCTACCCGTCCACCCGAGGAGCTGGCCTGAGATGAGAGCACTTGTGATCGACGACTCGCGCGCCATGCGCCGGATCGTCTCGAGCACCCTGCGAGGTCTCGGGGTCGAACCGGTCGAGGCCGAGCACGGGCAGCACGCGCTCGACCTGCTCACCGAGGGCCCTGTGCCCGAGCTGGCGTGCATCGACTGGAACATGCCCGTGATGGACGGTCTCACGTTCGTCACGCAGGTCCGGGCCAACCCCGCGTACCGGCACATGACGCTCATGATGGTGACCACCGAGAGCGAGCACTCCCAGATCGTGCGCGCCCTCGCGGCAGGTGCGCACGAGTACCTCATCAAGCCGTTCACCGCGGACGCGATCCGCGAGAAGCTCGAGCTGCTCGGGCTCCTGCCGGTGGGGGAGGCGGTATGAGCGCGCTGATCGCCGGCGAGGACGTGTACGCGATCGCCGAGGAGCTGTTCGCCGCGATGGTCGACGGCGAGTTCGGGACCGTGCGTCCCTGGGTGGGGGACGTCCCGGCGTGGCAGGTGCCTGTGGTCGCCTGGGTCGACCTGCACGGCGACTGGGCCGGCCGGGCCTCCGTCACCGCGGAGCGCAGCACGGTGGACGACCTCGCGCGGGCGCTGCTCGCGATGGCGCCCGACGAGCAGGTCTGCGACGACGACCTGGACGACGCGTTCGGCGAGGTCGCGAACGTCGTCGGGGGCAACGTCAAGGCGCTGCTGCCCACGCAGGGGTCGCTGGGGCTGCCCCACGTGGCCGACCACGACCCTGGCCTGCCCGGCTCGGTGCTGCTCACCGAGGTGGTGCTCGACTGGCACGGGCGCGTGCTGGTCGTCGCCGTGCGGGGCGCCGCGTGACCTTCGAACCTGAACGACGAGACCGAGGAGGAGAACGATGATCCGCGTCCTTGTCGCGGACGACAGCCGCGTCATGCGGCAGATCGTCATCCGCACGCTGCGCCAGGCCGGCTACGACTGGGAGGTGCGCGAGGCCGCCGACGGGGCCCAGGCGCTCGAGGCGGTCCGTGCCGACGAGCCCGACGTGATCCTGTCGGACTGGAACATGCCGGAGATGACCGGCATCGACCTGCTGCGGCGCCTGCGCGCCGAGGGCTTCGAGACGCCGCTGGGCTTCGTGACGTCCGAGGGCTCCCCGGAGATGCGCGAGCTCGCCGACCGCGAGGGCGCGCTGTTCCTCATCGCGAAGCCCTTCACCCCCGAGGGGTTCCGCGAGGTCATCGAGCCGGTGCTGGCATGAGCCTGCAGGTGGAGACGCCGCTGCCGTCGGCGAAGGACGTGCGTGACCTCCTCGAGGGGCTGCTGGGCCGTGAGGTCGCGGTGCGCACCGGCGCACCGATGGTCGACCCCGGTGCGGGTGGCGGTGCGCTGGTCGGGCTGTACGTCGACCGGCTGATGTCGCTCAAGGCGATCTGCCTCATGGACGTGCCGCTCGCGGCGTACGTCGGTGCGTCGATCGGTCTGGTGCCCGCGCGGGTCGCCGAGGAGTCCGCCGTCGCGGAGATGCTCGAGGGTCCGCTGGAGGAGAACGCCCGCGAGGTGCTCAACGTGCTCGCCTCGCTCATGAACGCCGAGGGAGCCCCGCACGTGCGGCTCGATGCCGCGTACTCGCCGCGCGAGGACCTGCCGCACGACGCCGCGCCGTGGGTGCGCGCGTACGTGCGACGCACGGACCTCGTGGTCGACGTCGCCGGCTACGGCTCGGGGGGCTTCTCGCTGCTCGTGCTGTGACGTCGCGTGCCGTGACGTCGCGTGCTCTGAC
>JAFAEH010000343.1 GCA_023424135.1 Actinomycetes bacterium
CGCCCAGGCCGCCGGGCCGGCGGGTGCCGACGTCGCCGCCGCAGGACCGGACGGGGTGCCCGGGGACGCGGCTGCCGTGGGCGCCGCACCGGTCGCGGTCTGCCACGGGGTCGTCGGGCGGTTGCGCCGCTGCACGGCGGTCACGACGAGGATGACCACGACGACCACGCTCGCGAGCCACAGCACGCCGCCGACCGGTCCGCTGCCGTCCCAGAACCACCACCAGCCGTCCCCACGGGCGAAGCCGACGACGAGGAACGCGAGGGAGCCGAGCAGCGCGCCGTCCGCGTCGCCGGCGCCGAGGCGCTCGAGCAGGATGCGTCCGTCGCGGGCGTCCGGGAGCAGAGCCCACGCGATGCCGTACAGCACGAGGCTGAGGCCGCCGAGCAGGAACGACACCGCCAGCAGCCCGCGCACGAGCAGCGGGTCGACGCCGATGCGCTCGGCCAGGCCGCCGGCGACGCCGCCGACCCAGCGCTCGTCGGAGCGGTACAGGCCCGTGCGGCGCACGCCCGCCCAGAAGGCGTTCGGCGCGGCCGGGGGCGTGGTGCCCGGGTGCGGGCCGGGGCCCGTGCCGGGTGTCTGGCCCGGCGTCCCGGCGTTCGCACCGGGGGGAGTCTGCGTGTCCATGGTTCGATCCTGCGCGCCGCACGGTGCCCTGGACATCGGGGACCGCCCCTGACCCGACCCTGGGCCGTACCCCGGTTCGTCGTCGCGGACCCCTGGTCCTGGCCCCGGGGGAGTGCCTGTCGTGCCCGCCGCGTGTGACGATCGGTGCATGACCACCGCACCCGCGCCGCCCGGCGCACCCGTGCGCCCGGCGCCTGCGCCCCGTGTGCGGCTGCCGCTGCGGCGCCCCGAGCGCGGCCGGTGGTTCGCGGGTGTCGCGACGGGCCTCGCCGCGCACCTCGACCTGCCCGTGCCGCTCGTGCGGGTCGTGCTCGTCCTGCTCGCACCGGTCGCGGGCGTGGGTGTCGCGCTGTACGGGTTCTGGTGGCTGACCGTGCCCACGGGCGACCCGGCGGCGGTCGCGGCGGCGGCCCGCCCGAGCACCCTGCAGCGTCTCGCGCGGCGCCAGACGCTGCGTGCCGATGGGCGGCGCATGCCGTGGGCCGAGATCGCGCTCGGTGGTCTGCTGGTCGTCACCGCGGGCGTCATGGTCGCCGTGCGCCTCGGCGTGCGCCTCGATGCCGGCTGGGCGCTACCCGTGCTCGTCGTGCTCGTGGGCCTCGCGCTCGCGTGGTCCCAGCTCGACGCGGTGCAGCGCGGGCGGGCCGACGGACGGCGCATCAGCGTCCTGCGGCTCATCGGCGGCGGCCTCCTCGCGGCGGCGGGCGTGCTGCTCGTCGCCGGGCAGGTCGTCGGGCGCGGGGTCGAACCGGTGCTGCTCGTGCAGTCGGGTGTCGCGGCGCTCGCGGTGCTGCTGGGCGTCGGGCTGGTGCTCGCGCCCTGGTGGGTGCGGCTCGTGCGCGAGCTGGGCGACGAGCGGGCCGCACGGGCGCGCGAGGCCGAGCGCGCCGACATCGCCGCTCACCTGCACGACTCGGTGCTGCAGACGCTCGCGCTCATCCGGGCGCGGGCCGACGAGCCCGCCGAGGTCGCCCGCATGGCCCGCGCGCAGGAGCGCGAGCTGCGCGAGTGGCTGTACGACGACCGGCACGAGCCCGGGACGTCGCTCGTCGCCGCGCTGCGTGCCGTCGTCGCCGAGATCGAGGACTCGCGCTCCGGTCCGGGTGGCGAGGCCGTCGCGGTGGACGTCGTCGTCGTCGGGGACCGTGTGCCCGAGCCCGACACGCTCGCGCTGCTGCAGGCCACGCGCGAGGCGCTGGTCAACGCGGTCGTGCACGGGCGCCCGCCGGTGTCGCTGTACCTGGAGGTCGGGCCCGACGTCGTCGAGGTGTTCGTGCGTGACCGCGGCGACGGCTTCGACCTGGACGCGGTCGGTGCCGACCGGTTCGGTGTGCGGGAGTCCATCATGGGGCGCGTGCGACGGCGCGGCGGGACCGCGCGCGTCACCAGCAGCCCCGAGCGGGGCACCGAGGTGGCCCTGGCCATGCCCGTCGGGGGCGTGGCCTCGGGGGTCGAGGACGAGGACGAGGAGCGGCAGGCGTGAGCGAACCGGTCGACGTGGTGCTGGTCGACGACCACCACATGTTCCGTGCGGGGGTCCGTGCGTCGCTGGACGAGCGCGTGCGCGTCGTCGGGGAGGCGGCGTCGGTCGACGAGGCCGTGCAGGCCGTGCACGCGCTCGCGCCCCCTGTCGTCCTGCTGGACGTGCACCTGCCCGGCGGGGACGGCGGCGGGGGTGCCGAGGTCGTGCGGCGCTGCGTCGACGTCCCGGGCACCCGGTTCCTGGCCCTGTCGGTGTCCGACGCGTCGGAGGACGTCGTGGCGGTGATCCGCGTCGGCGCACGCGGGTACGTCACCAAGAACATCGACGCGACCGCGCTGTCCGACGCGGTGCTGCGCGTCGCGGGCGGCGACGCGGTGTTCTCGCCGCGCCTCGCGGGGTTCGTGCTCGACGCGTTCGGCACGGCCGCGGGCGACGTCGCGACGGGCGACGACGAGCTCGACCGGTTGTCGGCGCGTGAGCGCGAGGTCATGCGGCTCATCGCGCGCGGGTACACGTACCGCGAGGTCGCGGGTGAGCTGTTCATCTCGGTGAAGACGGTCGAGACCCACGTCTCCGCGGTGCTGCGCAAGCTCCAGCTCTCGAACCGCAACGAGCTGACCCGCTGGGCGGCGGCGCGCCGCCTCCTGTGACCCACATCCTCGGCACGGGTGTGCAGCGCGAGCGACGCGATCTGACGGTGTGTCAGATCGCGTAGGGTGGCGGCATGGACGTGGTGTACGGGGTTCTCGTGGTGCTCCACCTGCTCGGGTGGGCGATGGTGTTCGGCGGCGTGCTCGCGGGGATGAGGAGCGCGACGCTCAACCCCGGGACGTTCCACGGCGTGCTCACGGCGCTCGTGACGGGCATCGCGCTCGTCGGGATCGCCTCGGCCGGGCTCGCGGGGCACGAGCCGAACAACGTGAAGGTCGGCGTCAAGCTCGTCGTCGCGCTCGCGGTCACCGCACTGGTCGTCGTCGGACGTCGTCGTCCGGAGCTCGTGACGAAGGGCTATCTCGGCGGGATCGCCGGTCTGACCGTGCTGAACGTCGCGATCGCCGTCCTCTGGCGCTGACGCGCTCCTCGATGTCGGAGCCGGGACCTAGGCTGGGCCCTGCCATGACGTCGCTGTTCGATTCCCTCCCGCTGTTCGGCCGGTCCACCGCCGGCGCGCCCTCGCACGCCGGTGAGTCCTCCGGGCTCCCGCTCGTCGTCCCGCCGCGGGACGACGACGTCGACCCCGGTGCGGCCGACGACCGCGCGCGCCTGAACGCCGCGGCGCGGCACTCCGCCGCGGTCGACGAGCAGCACGCGGCCGCGCTGCTCGACGGGCTCAACCCGCAGCAGCGCGCCGCCGTGCTGCACGCGGGCGGTCCGCTGCTCATCGTCGCCGGTGCCGGGTCCGGCAAGACGCGTGTCCTCACGCACCGCATCGCGCACCTGCTCGCCACGCACCGCGCACGCCCGGGCGAGATCCTCGCCATCACCTTCACCAACAAGGCCGCGGCCGAGATGCGCGAGCGGGTCGAGGCGCTCGTCGGGCCGTCGGCGCAGCGCATGTGGGTCTCGACGTTCCACTCCGCGTGCGTGCGGATCCTGCGGCGCGAGGCCGCGACCCTGGGCCTGCGCTCGAGCTTCTCGATCTACGACCAGGCCGACTCGCAGCGGCTGCTCACGCTCGTCGCGCGTGAGCTCGAGCTGGACCCGAAGAAGTACCCGGCCAAGGCGCTGGGCCACAAGATCTCCGCGCTCAAGGACGAGCTCGTCGACCCCGACGCGTTCGCGGCGTCCAACGGCGGCGGTCGCGCGGACGAGTTCGACACCGTCCTCGCGCAGGTCTACACGCGCTACCAGCAGCGGCTGCAGCAGGCGAGCGCACTCGACTTCGACGACCTCATCATGCGCACCGTGCACCTGCTGCAGGCGTTCCCGCAGGTCGCCGAGCACTACCGGCGCCGGTTCCGGCACGTGCTGGTCGACGAGTACCAGGACACCAACCACGCGCAGTACGTGCTCGTGCGTGAGCTCGTGGGTGTCGGCGTGGCCGAGGACGACGGTGTGGGACGCGGCGAGCTGACGGTCGTCGGCGACGCCGACCAGTCGATCTACGCGTTCCGCGGTGCGTCGATCCGCAACATCCTGGAGTTCGAGGCCGACTACCCGGACGCCACGACGATCCTGCTCGAGCAGAACTACCGCTCGACGCAGAACATCCTGTCCGCCGCGAACGCCGTGGTCGCCAAGGTCCCGGGCCGCAAGGCCAAGCGGCTGTGGACCGACTCGGGTGCGGGTGCGCAGATCGTCGCGTACGTCGCGGACGACGAGCACGCCGAGGCGCGGTTCGTCGCGGAGGAGATCGACCGGCTCGGCGACTCCGACGGCGTGCGGCCCGGCGACGTCGCGATCTTCTACCGCGCCAACGCGCAGTCCCGCGCGCTCGAGGAGGTGCTCGTGCGCGTCGGTCTGCCCTACAAGGTCGTCGGCGGCACGCGCTTCTACGAGCGCAAGGAGATCAAGGACGCGATCGCCTACCTGCGGGCCGTCGCCAACCCCGACGACGACGTCAGCACGCGACGCATCCTCAACGAGCCCAAGCGCGGGCTCGGGGAACGCTCCGAGGCTGTCGTCGCGGCGTACGCCGAGCGTGAGCGGCTCTCGTTCGGTGCGGCGCTCGCACGGCTCGACGAGGTCCCGGGCCTGGGGACGCGGGCCGTGACCGGGCTGCGTGCGTTCGCCGACATGCTCGACGAGCTGCGCGACCTCGCCGCGTCCGGCGCCGGACCCGCCCAGGTCCTCGGTGCCGTGCTCGACCGCAGCGGGTACCTCGCGTCGCTGCGCGGCAGCGACGACCCGCAGGACGGTTCGCGCGTCGACAACCTCGCCGAGCTGCACGCCGTCGCCGCCGAGTTCGAGCAGTCCGACCCCGAGGGCGACCTCACCGACTTCCTCGAGCGCGTCTCCCTCGTCGCGGACTCCGACCAGATCCCCGGCGACGACGGCGGCGAGGACGCGCAGGCCGCGGCGGACGCGGGTGTCGTGACCCTCATGACCCTGCACACCGCCAAGGGGCTGGAGTTCCCGGTCGTCTTCCTCACGGGCATGGAGGACGGCACGTTCCCGCACATGCGCTCGCTGGCCGACACCGACCAGCTCGCCGAGGAGAGGCGCCTGGCGTACGTGGGGCTGACCCGTGCGCGTGAGCGGCTGTACGTGTCGCGGGCCGCGCTGCGCACCGCGTGGGGCGTGCCGAACGAGTTCCCCCCGAGCCGGTTCCTCGACGACATCCCCGACGAGCTCGTCGACTGGCGCCGGCGTGAGTCCTCGACGTCGCGGCTGCGCGGCGGCTGGGGCTCGGGGTTCGGGTCGGGCGGCTCCGGGTCACGCGGATCCGGCTCGTCGTGGGGCGGCGGCTCCTCCCGGGGCGAGCGGGGCGGGTCCGGGTCGGCCAGCGGTCCGGTCCGCACGGAGAAGCGTGAGCCCCTGCCGCGCACGGGCGCGTCGTTCGGGTCGGCGACCCCGCGCGGGTCCGTGCCCGACCTGTCGGTGGGGGACAAGGTCACGCACGACTCCTACGGCCTCGGCACCGTGGTCGCGCTCGAGGGTGCCGGGCAGAACGCGGTCGCGAAGATCGACTTCGGCACCCACGGCGAGAAGCGGCTCCTGCTGCGCTACTCACCGGTCACCAAGCTCTGACGGATCAGCGCGGCCAGGGCGGGAGCGTCGGTGCCAGCCACCGGTGCACGAGGTCGTCGACGGGGCGTCCGGCGACCGCCGACGCGCACGCCACGAACGCGGCCGTCGACACCGTGGCGTGGCACTGCTCGGCCACCCACGTGCGCAGCAGCCGGGCGAACGCGGCCTCGCCCAGCTCGACGCGCAGGGCGTGCAGCACGAGCGCCCCCCGCTTGTAGACCCGGTCGTCGAACATGAGCTCCGGCCCCGGGTCGGCCACGTCGAGGTCCTGCGGCAGGCGCCGGTGCCGTGCGTGCGCCTCCCGCGCGAGTGTGTCGGTCGACCGCCCGCCGGACGCCTCGGACCACAGCCACTCGGCGTAGCACGCGAAGCCCTCGTGCAACCAGATGTCCCGCCACGTGCCGACCGTCAGGCTGTTGCCGAACCACTGGTGCGCGAGCTCGTGCGCGACGAGCCGCTGCCACGTGCCCCGGCCGTCGACGTGGTTGGCGCCGAACGTCGACATGGCCTGCGCCTCGAGCGGCACCTCCAGCGGGTCCGCGGTGACGACGACCGCGTACTCCGCGAACGGGTACGGCCCGAACATGTCGCAGAACAGCGTCATCATCTCGGGCTGGCGTGCCAGGTCCGTGCGGGCGCGGTGCAGCAGGTGGCGCGGTGCGAACAGGCGCTGGACGACGGGGGTGTCGGCCAGCAGCACCTCGTCGTAGCGGCCGATCTGCACGGCGGCCAGGTACGGTGCGGTCGGCTCGGGCATGTCGTGCACCCACCGCACGCTGCCGGAGCGGGTGCGCTGCTCGACGAGCCGCCCGTTGCCCACCACCCGGTACGGCGCCTCGGCGCTGACCGCGACGCGGAACGCCGCCTTGTCGGCGGGGCTGTCGTGGCACGGGAACCACGACGGTGCACCGTCGGGCTGCCCGGCGACGAGCGCACCGTCGGTGAGCTCCTCCCAGCCGACGTCGCCCCAGCGCCCGACGAGCGGACGCGGCTGCCCCCGGTACGCGATGCGCACCACCGTCGTCGTCCCCGCGGGCAGGGGCGCGGCCGGTCGCACGACGACGTGCCGCTGGTGCTGACGCCACCGGGCCGGGCGTGCCCCGTCGACCCGGACGTCGCCGACCCGCAGACCCACGAGCTCGAGCCGCAGCTCGTCGAGCTCCCGCACGGCCGTCAGCGTGACGAGCGCGACCCCGTCGAGCCGGTTCGTCGCGACGCGGTAGTCCAGGTCGAGGTCGTAGGACAGGACCGTGAACCCGGGGTCGGGGCGCCCGGGCAGGTACGGGTCGGCGTCCGGGTGCGTCACGTGAGGGGGCCTCGGCGCCGGGCGTCGTCGGTCCGGGCTCATGCGGGGGCGATCGGGTTGCCGGTCCAGCGGGTGCCCGCGGGGATCTCGTCGCCGCGCAGCACGAGCGACGCGGGCCCGATGCTCGCGCCCGCCCCCAGGTGCGCGGCGGGCAGCACGACGCCGTGGGGTCCGATGCTCGCGCCCGCGTCGAGGCGCACCGTGTCCAGGCTCATCACCCGATCATGGAACAGGTGCGTCTGCAGCACACACCCGCGGTTCACCGTCGCACCGGCGCCGACGGCCACGAGGTCCGCCTCGGGCAGCCAGTAGGTCTCGACCCACGCCCCGCGGCCGATGCGTGCACCGAGCGAGCGCAGCCACCACGTCAGCGCGGGGGACCCGAGCGTCGCGGGACCGAGCCACGGCACGGCCAGCGACTCGACGAACGCGTCGGCGAGCTCGTTGCGCCACACGAACGAGGACCACAGCGGGTGCTCGCCGGTGCGGATGCGCCCGACGAGCAGCCACTTCGCGGCGGTCGCGGTCGCGCACGCGACGCCCGCGGCACCCAGCACGAGCACGGGGGACAGCGCGGCGGTGCGCAGCGGGCCGAGCGTCACGAGCAGGTGGGCGAGGACCGCGAGCACGCCGACGCCCAGGGTGAACGACAGCACGACGGGCACGAGGCGGCACGTCTCGACGAGCGCACGGGCCACGCGCAGCCGCGTCGGCGGGTCGAACGTGCGCCCGTCGTCGACCTCGCCCGCCGTGCGTCGTAGCCGCTGCGGCGGCGACCCCAGCCAGGACGTGCCCTTCTTGGCGCGCTCGGGCGTCGCGGACAGCACCGCGACGAGGCCGCGCTTGGGCACCGCGCGACCCGGCGCGATCATCCCCGAGTTGCCGAGGAACGCGCGCTTGCCGATGCGCGCGGGCTCGACGCGCAGGTAGCCGCCCCCCAGCTCGTAGGAGCCGACGAGCGTGTCGTCGGCGAGGAACGCGCCGTCCCCGACGGTCGTCATCGACGGCAGCAGCAGGACGGTCGACGCCTCGACGTCGCGCCCGATCCGGGCGCCGAGCGCACGCAGCCACGCGGGGGTGGCGCTGCTCGCGTACAGCGGGAACAGCCACGTGCGTGCCTCGTCCATGAGCCGCAGGGTGGCCCACGCCTGCCAGCCGCGCCGCGAGCGCACCGGGTGCGAGCCGGGCGTCAGGCCCAGGGCGAGCAGCCGCACCGCGGACCACGTCGTCACGAGCAGGACGAGGCCCGTCGTCAGCGCACCCAGCGGGAGCGCGGGCAGCGCGGCGCGCAGCGCGGTCGGCAGGTCGGGCGCGTCGTGCGTCGCGGCGCCGACGACGACGATCCCCGCGGCCAGGGCGAGCAGCGGCAGCGCCGCGAGCAGGGCAGCGCTCCCGGCGTACAGCACGAGCCAGCGTCGTCCGCGCGGGGGACGGCGGTGCGGCCACCGCTCACGTGCGCGGCCCTCGAACCCGGCCGGCGACCCGGACCACAGCTCGCCCGGCGGGACCGACCCGGTGACCACCGTGCCCGGTGCGACCTCCGCGCCCTGGCCGACGCGGCTGCCCGGCCCGAGCGTGCTGCGCGTGCCCACCGTCGCGCGCCTGTCGACCCGCACCCGCCCGACGTGCAGCACGTCCCCGTCGAGCCAGTGCCCGGACAGGTCGACCTCGGGCTCGACGGCGCACCGGTCGCCCAGCACCAGGTGCCCCGTGACGGGCGGCAGCGTGTGCAGGTCGACGCCCTGCCCGATCCGTGCGCCCAGCGCCCGCGCGTACAGCGCGTTCCACGGTGCGCACGACAGGTTGCCCGCACCCGCGGCGGCGGCCCACGACTCGACGAACCACAGCCGCAGGTGCGCCGACCCGCCGCGGGGGTAGCGCCCGGGTGTCACGTCACGCAGCAGGGCGCGGGCGACGAGCACGGTCGAGCCCAGGCGTCCCAGCGGGCTGATCAGCGCGACCCACCCGGCGGCGAACCACCAGAGGGCCCCGGGCACGGCGGGTGCCCACGCGACACCGGCGGCGACCAGGGCCGCGTCGACGCCCAGCGCCCACGTCAGCCACCGCAGCCCGACGAGCCCGGCGAGCAGCACACCCGCGAGCACCTGCACGGCCTGCGCGCGACGCGACGTCGGGGCCGGCACGTGCGTGTCGTCGGCCTGTGCGGGGGCGAGCTCGTCGAGCCGGCGTGCCAGGTCATGCAGCCGCGGGTGCTCGTAGACGTCCGCGACCGTGACCGTCGGGTAGCGCTCGCGCAGCGCCGAGACGAGCTGCGCCGCGACCAGGCTCCCGCCGCCCGCGTCGAAGAAGTCGTCGTCGGCACCCTGCACCGCCGCACCGAGCGCCGCCGTCCACCGGGTGGCCACCCACGCCTGCGTCGGCGTCAGCACGGCGGCGCCGTCCCCCGCGCTTGCGCCGGCGCCCGCGTCGGCCGTCCCCGTCCCCGGCACCGGCCAGGGCAGCGCGTCACGGTCGACCTTGCCCGAGCCGCGCGTGGGGATCTCCGCGACGACGGCGAGCTGCGGCACGAGCGCCGCGGGCAGCACCGTGCGCAGGTGGGCGCGCGCCGCGGGCACGTCGACGTCCTGCCCGGGCAGCGCCGCCAGGTACCCGACGAGGACGGCCGTCCCCGCCGGTGTGCGCCGCACCGCGGCCGCCGCCGCACCGACGCCCGGCAGTGTGACGAGAGCCGCGTCGACCTCACCGAGCTCGATGCGCCGCCCGCCGACCTTCACCTGGTCGTCGGCGCGGCCCACGAACACCAGGCCCTCGGGCTCGAGGCGCACGAGGTCGCCCGAGCGGTACGCGCGCTCCCAGCCCAGGCCGGGTGCGGGGGCGTACCGTTCGGCGTCGCGCGCGGCGTCGAGGTAGCGGGCCAGCCCGACACCCCCGATGACGAGCTCACCGGTCCCGCCGTCGGCGACGGGAGCGCCGTCCGGGCCGACGACCGCCAGGTCCCAGCCGTCGAGCGCGTGCCCGATGCGCACGGTCCCGACGCCGTCGAGCAGCGCCGCGCACGCGACGACCGTCGCCTCGGTCGGGCCGTACGTGTTCCAGACCTCGCGGCCGGGGGTCACCAGGCGCGCGGCGAGCTCCGGCGGGCACGCCTCGCCCCCGAAGATCAGCAGCCGGACACCCGCGAGGTGCTCCGCGCTCCACAGGCCCGCGAGGGTCGGCACGGTCGAGACGACCGTGACGCCCTGCGCGACGAGCCACGGCCCCAGGTCCATGCCCGTGCGTACCAGCGCGCGCGGCGCGGGGACGAGGCACGCGCCGTGCCGCCACGCGAGCCACATCTCCTCGCAGGACGCGTCGAACGCGACGGACAGGCCCGCCAGCACCCGGTCACCCGGGCCCAGCGGTGCGTCCGGCAGGAACAGCCGGGCCTCGGCGTCGACGAACGCAGCGGCCGAGCGGTGGCGCACCGCGACGCCCTTGGGCAGCCCCGTGGAGCCGGACGTGAAGATGATCCACGCGTCGTCGTCGGGTGTCGGGGGCTCGGGTGCGGCGACGGTGGCCGGACGTCGCACGGGGACGCGCAGCGCCCGCCCCGCGCGCAGCGCCGGCAGCGGACGACGCTCGGCCAGGTCCCCCTCGGTGAGCACGCCGACCACGTCGGCCTCGCCGAAGACCGTGCGGGCGCGTTCCTCGGGGTCGTCGACGTCCACGGGCACGTACGCCGCGCCCGCCGCGAGCACCGTGAGGATCGCGACGTACAGCTCGGCCGTGCCCGACGGGATGCGCACGCCCACCCGGTCGCCGCGCTCGACGCCCGACGCGGCGAGCCGGCCGGCACCTGCGCGGACCTGCGTGACGAGCTGTGCGTACGTCAGCACGTCGTGCCCGTCGTCGATCGCGGGGGCGTCGGGATGCTCCGCCGCGGTCGCGTCGAGGACGTCGAGCAGCGTGCGCGGTGGCGGTGCGAGGTCGCCGCGCAGGTACGGCCGGCGCGGGCGGGACGAGGTCACGTCCGGCGATCCTGCCACCGGCCCGGCGCGGGACCTGGCGGGTTCGCCGTGCGGTCGCCGGGCCGTCGACGAGCGTTCACCATCGACACCACCCCCCGGTGGTCGAGACGAGCGCTCCGATTGTGCACGCACGCGCCAGCTGCCGGGCGTCGAGCCCACCGTGTCGTGACAGGGCGATCCGATTGCTCTCTCGCGGGGTGGGGGGCTGGGGTCGGTGGGGTGGGTGGGGGTGTCGTGTCTGACCGTGTCGTGAGAGGGCGATCCGATTGCTCTCTCACGCGGGGGTAGGGGTGCTGGGGACGGATGGGTGAGCGCGGACACAGTCTCTCGATGTCGAGGGACCTCGGTCCCGGCGCTACGATCGACGCGGCGACGCGGCCGCACCGGGCCGCCGCACGCGGTGACGAGAGGAAACCGGACCAGGTGGACCTGTTCGAGTACCAGGCACGTGACATCTTCGAGAAGCACGGCGTGCCCGTGCTCGGCGGCATCGTCGCCACGACGCCCGACGAGGCCCGCGCGGCCGCCGAGCGGCTGCTCCCGCCCGAGGGCGGTGTGGTCGTCGTCAAGGCCCAGGTCAAGACCGGGGGCCGGGGCAAGGCCGGCGGCGTCAAGCTCGCCCGTTCCGCCGACGAGGCCGCCGAGAAGGCCGGCGAGATCCTCGGCATGGACATCAAGGGCCACACCGTGCACCGCGTGATGATCGCGGCGGGCGCGAAGATCGCGCAGGAGTTCTACTTCTCGCTGCTGCTGGACCGCGCCGAGCGCCGCTACCTCGCGATGGCGTCCGTCGAGGGCGGCATGGAGATCGAGCAGCTCGCCGTCGAGCGCCCCGAGGCCCTCGCCAAGGTCGCCGTCGACCCGCGCACCGGGATCGACGCCGCCACGGCGGACGCGATCGTCGAGGCCGCCGGGTTCCCGGCGGAGATCGCCCCGAAGGTGGCGGCCGTCCTGACGAAGCTGTGGGACGTCTACCGCGAGGAGGACGCGACGCTCGTCGAGGTCAACCCGCTCGTCCTCACCGAGGACGGCGACGTCGTCGCGCTCGACGGCAAGGTCACGCTCGACGCCAACGCGGACTTCCGCCACGCGGACCACGCCGAGCTCGAGGACTCCGCCGCGGCGGACCCGCTCGAGGCACGCGCCAAGGAGAAGGACCTCAACTACGTCAAGCTCGACGGCGAGGTCGGCATCATCGGCAACGGTGCCGGGCTCGTCATGAGCACGCTCGACGTCGTCGCCTACGCGGGGGAGGCGCACGGCGGGGTCAAGCCCGCCAACTTCCTCGACATCGGCGGCGGTGCGTCGGCCGAGGTGATGGCCGCCGGTCTCGACATCATCCTGTCGGACCCGCAGGTCAAGTCCGTGTTCGTCAACGTGTTCGGCGGGATCACCGCGTGCGACGCCGTCGCCAACGGCATCGTCGCGGCGCTCGGCATCCTCGGCGACGAGGCGTCCAAGCCCCTCGTCGTGCGCCTCGACGGCAACAACGTGCTCGAGGGCCGGCGCATCCTCGCCGAGGCCGGGCACCCGCTCGTCACGCTGGCCGAGACCATGGACGGCGGGGCCGACAAGGCCGCCGAGCTCGCCCACACCGCCTGAGACCCCCGACACGAGAGAAGCAGACATCACCATGGCGATCTTCCTGACCGAGGAGTCCAAGGTCATCGTCCAGGGCATGACGGGGTCGGAGGGCCAGAAGCACACGACCCGCATGCTCGCGTCCGGCACGAACGTCGTCGGCGGGGTCAACCCCCGCAAGGCCGGCACGTCCGTCACGTTCCCCGCCCCCGGCGCCGAGGGGACCGTCGACGTCCCGGTGTTCGGCACGGTGGCCGACGCGGTCGAGAAGACGGGCGCCGACGTGTCCGTCATCTTCGTGCCGCCCGCCTTCACCAAGGCGGCCGTCGTCGAGGCCGTCGACGCGGGCGTCCCGCTGGTCGTCATCATCACCGAGGGTGTCCCGGTGGCCGACACCGCCGAGTTCTTCGCCTACGCGCAGGACAAGGGCGTGCGCCTCGTCGGCCCGAACTGCCCCGGCCTGATCAGCCCCGGGAAGTCCAACGTCGGCATCATCCCCGCGGACATCACGGGCCCCGGCCGCATCGGCCTGGTCTCGAAGTCCGGCACGCTGACCTACCAGATGATGTACGAGCTGCGGGACTTCGGGTTCTCGTCGGCCGTCGGCATCGGCGGCGACCCGATCATCGGCACGACGCACATCGACGCGCTCGCCGCGTTCGAGGCCGACCCCGACACCGACCTCATCGTCATGATCGGCGAGATCGGCGGCGACGCCGAGGAGCGGGCCGCGGCCTACATCCAGGCGAACGTCACCAAGCCCGTCGTGGGCTACGTCGCGGGCTTCACCGCCCCCGAGGGCAAGACGATGGGGCACGCCGGTGCGATCGTGTCCGGCTCGTCCGGCACCGCGCAGGCCAAGAAGGAGGCCCTCGAGGCCGCCGGCGTCAAGGTCGGCAAGACCCCCTCGGAGACCGCCGCCCTCGCGCGCGAGATCCTGTCCGCCTGACGCACCTCCCGCACCCGCACGACCCACGATCCCCCGGAGCTGAGCTCCGGGGGATCGTGCGTGGTACCGGTGCCGTGGCGGTCGCAGCGGTGCGGGGTCGGGCGGTCTCTGGGCGACGCGCCGGGGTGGCTGCTGCGGGGCGGGTGGGGGAGCGGGGACCATGGGCCCGTGCCCACGTCCACCGGTCCCGTGCCCGCCGCAGGTCGCGCGCGCCGCGTCCTGCAGGACGACCCACGTCCCACCTTCTTCACGTCGGCCATCGACGGCGCACCCGGCTGGGCGGTCGGTGCTCTCACGGCCGTGCAGGCCGCGGCGCTGTCGCTGCTGGCGCTCGCGCTGCCCGCGGTCGCGGTGTTCGTCGCGACGTCCGCGGACCCCGCGAACGCGGACGTGGCCTGGACGCGGGCCGTGGTCGTCGCCGCCCACCTGTGGCTGCTGGCGCACGGTGTGCCCGCGCACCTCGGCGGGGCGGTGGTCTCGGTCGTGCCGCTCGGGCTGACCGTGCTGGCCGCGTTCACGTGCTACGCGTCGGCGCGCCGCTCGGGGCAGGTCACGCGCGGCGCGGTCGCGAGCGCCGTCGGCGGCTACACGGTGATCGCCGGGCTCGTGGCGCTCGTCGCGGGCACCGGGACGGGCGGTCTGCTGCGC
>JAFAEH010000356.1 GCA_023424135.1 Actinomycetes bacterium
AGCGAGGAGCACACCGCGATCGCGAGCACGAGCAGCGCGAGACGCGCGTCGTGCAGCGCCGGCCCGGCGCCGCCCGCGAGGAACGGCGCGAGGACGAGAGCACCCGCGGCCATCGCGACCGCGAGCCCGCTCGCGCCGGGCGCACCCGAGCGCGCGACCCGGCGCCCGAGCAGGATGTACCCGGCCCAGCACGCCGCGGCCACGCCGATGGCGACCAGGCCCGTCGCCGCGCCGGGGCCGGTGTCGAGGCTGACGCCGGCCAGCAGCACGACGCCGACCGCGGCCACGCCGATCGCCCCGCGCTCGCGCCACCCCGACCCGGTGACGGCCGCGACGGCCACGGGGCCGAGGAACTCCAGCGCGACGGCCGTGCCGAGCGGCAGCCGCTCGATCGCGACGTAGAACGCGACGTTCATGGTCGCCAGGACCACGCCGAACAGCGCGGTGACCGCCAGGCGGCGCGGCTCCCACAGGGCGCGCACGCGCCACGGCCGGCGCCACGCCAGCAGCAGGACCCCCGCGACCGCGACCCGCAGCCACGCGACCGTGCCGGCCGGCAGCACCGCGAACAGCCCGACCGCGACCGCCGCGCCGAGGTACTGCGTGAGCCCGGAGAGGACGAACAGCGCGGGGGCGGGCACGGCGCCAGGCTACGCGGCGCCGTGCCCGCCCCCGCGGGGCGCCCCGGTCAGCCCTTGACGGACCCCGCGAGCAGCCCGCGCACGAAGTACCGCTGCAGCGCGAGGAACACGACGAGCGGCACGACCATCGCGACGAACGCACCCGCGGACAGCAGGTGCCACTGCGACCCGCGGGTGCCCGCGAGCTCCGCGATGCGCACCGTCAGCGGCGCGACGTCGGGGGTGCCGCCGACGAACACGAGCGCGACGAGCAGGTCGTTCCACACCCACAGGAACTGGAAGATGCCGAACGACGCGATGGCCGGGGTCAGCAGCGGCAGCAGCACCCGGAAGAACACGGTGACGTGCCCCGCTCCGTCGACGCGGGCGGCCTCGACCAGCGACGCCGGGATGTCCTTCATGAAGTTGTGCAGCAGGTAGATCGCGAGCGGCAGCGCGAAGATCGAGTGCGACAGCCACACGACCCAGAACGAGCCCGCGAGCCCCCACGACACGTACTGCGTGAGCAACGGCAGCAGCGTGACCTGGATGGGGACCACCTGCAGCGCGAACACCGCGACGAACAGCAGCTCACGGAACCGGAACTCCACCCACGCGAACGCGTACGCCGCGAGCAGCGCGAGCGAGATGGGGATGACGACGGCGGGCAGGGTGATGACGAACGAGTTGACGAAGAACGTCGCGAAGCTCGTCGAGGAGCCGAACAGCACCTCGGTGTAGTTCTCCAGGGTCGCGGCGGGCGACGTGAAGAAGGTCCACCAGCCGCTCGTGCGGATGTCCGACCGGGGCCGGATCGAGGTCACGAGGAGCCCGAACGTCGGGATGGTCCACAGGATCGCGAGGACGATCGCGATGCCGGACGCCCACGGCGAGCTGAGCTTGCCCTTGGCGGCGATCGCGCGCTTCTCGGCCCGCGTGAGGCGCGGGGCCCGTCGCGTGTCGACCTCGGTCGGCTCGGTCAGCGACGTCGGCGGGATGGCGGTCATCGGATCTCCTCCGCGAGCTTCAGCTGCCGCACGTTGTAGACGATGATGGGGATCACCAGCACGAACAGGATGACCGCGAGGGCGGCGCCCAGTCCTTGGTTCCGTGCCGTGAAGCTCTGCGTGTAGTACTCGTACGCCACGATCGACGTGTTGAAGTTGCCGCCGGTCATGGTGCGCACGATGTCGAACACCTTGAGCGTCGCCATCGCGATGGTCGTGAGCACGACGACGAGCGCCGGCCGGATGGACGGGACCGTGATGAAGCGGAACATCGACAGACCGTGCAGGCCGTCGAGCCGCGCGGCCTCGACGATGTCGTCGGGGATCGCCTTGACCGCCGCGGACAGCACCGTCATCGCGAACCCGGCCTGGATCCAGATCATGACGACGATGAGGAACAGGTTGTTCCACGGCTGCGCCTGGAGGAACTGCTGCGGTTCGAGCCCGATCCACACGAGGACCTGGTTGAGCAGGCCGGTCTGCTGGATGGTGCCCTGCACGGGCTTGTACTCGTAGACGAACTTCCAGATGATCGACGCCCCCACCAGGGAGATCGACATCGGCAGGAACACGAGGGTCTTGGCGAGGTACTCGAACCGCGTCCGGTCGACGAGCACGGCGTAGACGAGACCGAAGAGCGTCGAGACGAGCGGGACGAGCACGACCCACAGCGCCGTGTTGCGCAGCACGACCTGGAACTGGTCCTGCGTGAAGGCCGTGACGTAGTTGTCGACACCGACGAAGTTGCGGCCCCGCCCGTCACGGAAGGACAGCCACACGGTACGCATCGCCGGGTACAGCAGGCCGAACGTGAGGAAGAGCAGCGTCGGGCCGAGGAAGCCCAGCACGACGAGCCACGTGGGCGCGCGTCTGAGCCGGTCGATCCCCAGCAGGATCGCGCCCATCACCACGACGAAGAGCGCGATGGCCAGGACCATCAGCAGCAGCTTCTCGGGCGCGGACTCCGGGTGGAGCAACCAGTCCACGATGGTCATCCCCTCGTCGTGCCGGCCGTCGTCGGCCGGGCATCCGGGTGCGGCGTAGACCGGGGTGGGGGCCACCGTCGCCGGTGACCCCCACCCCGCCGTGCTGGTGCGTCAGCTGCTGGGCCAGGCCGCCTCGATGTTGGCGAGCGTGGTCGCGGAGTCCTGCCCGGGGCTGATCCAGGCGGTCATCTCGCGCCAGAACGCGCCCGTGCCGATGGCGCCGGGCATCTGGTCGGAGCCGTCGAACCGGAAGGTGTAGGACTCGTCGGTGAGCAGGTCGAACGACAGCTGGTCGATCGAGGACTGCAGGAGGCTGCGGTCCAGGCCGCTGTTCGCGCTGATCCAGCCCTGCCCTGTGACCTCGGCCTTGGCGTTGGCCCACTGCGGGCTCGACAGGTACGCGTGGAAGGCCTGCACCTCCGGGCGGTCCGAGAACGCGGTCACGAACTCGCCGCCACCGAGCAGCGGCTTGTCGTCGGCCGACGTGCCGGGCAGGTAGAACGCGTAGACGTCGCCGTCCTCCGCGACCGTCAGCCCCTCGTCCCAGTTGGCCTGATAGAAGTTGGCCGACCGGTGCAGGAAGCAGGTGCCGTCGGGGATGCCGTTGCCGGCCTCGTTCCACGGTGCGGTCGCGATCGACGCGACGTTGCCGAGGCCGCCGTTGACGTAGTCCTCGTTCTTGAGGATGCCGCCGACCGCGTCGAGGGCCTCGACGACCTGCGGGTCGTCGAACGGGATCTCGTGGTTGACCCACTGGTCGTAGGCGTCGGGGCCGGCGGTGCGGAGCATGACGTCCTCGAGCCAGTCGGTGGCCGGCCAGCCGGTCGCCTCGCCGGACTCGATGCCCGCGCACCACGGCTTGACGTCCGGGTGGTCGGCGACCATCTGGTCGGTGAGGTCGAGCAGCTCCTGCCACGTGGTCGGGATCTCGTAGCCGTTCTCCTCGAACGCCGACGGCGAGTACCAGACGAACGACTTGACGTTCGAGCCCAGCGGCGTGGCGTAGAGCGTGCCGTCGACCGTGCCGTAGTCGACCCAGCCCTCGGTGTAGTACTCGTCGGCGTTGTCGATGACGGACTGCGGCGCGGCGACGACCGCGTCGGGGAAGTCCGCGACGAGGGACTTGAGGAAGCCGGGCTGCGGGACGTACGCGATGTCCGGAGGGTTGCCGGCCTCGAGCCGCACCGGCAGCTGCGCCTCGAACTCGCGCGAGCCCTCGTAGTCGATCGTCGCGCCGGTGCAGTCCTCGAACGGCTTGTACGACGCGCGCTGCTCCTCGGCCTCGGGGTCGACGATCGAGGTGTAGACGGAGACGGTCTTGCCCGACAGGTCGCCGTACTGGTCGTAGTCGGCGCAGTCGAACGACGCCTCGGGCTCGGAGCCGCCCCCACCGCCGCCGTCACCGTCCGAGCAGGCCGTCAGGACGAGCCCGAGGCCCGCCACGCTCGCGGCGAGGGCGAGGCCCCGGCGCCTGGTCGTGCGCATCATGTGTCCTCCACGTCGTCGTGGTGCATGGGTGGCATGTCCCCCCTGCGGGAGTGCCTGCGTCGATGCAAGTGCGTTTGCGCAAACGTTGCAACACCGACGGGGCGTCATGAGGGTCACGATTCGGTTACACCGGCCGCGGACCCGGTGGCGGGTCCACGGACGCACGCCGGGCGCGCGCGGCGTGGCGGCGAGCACCGAGGTGGCCGGCGCTCTCTCCGTCGAGGCGTCGGGCGTCGACGCCTCGGCGCGTCAGCGCAGCACGCGCCGGAGGACCTCGACCGCGCCGTCGTCCTCGATGGTGCCCGTGACCTCGTCCGCCGCGGCCCGCACGGCCTCGCTCGCGTGACCCATCGCGACGCCGCACGCGGCCCAGCGCAGCATCTCGGCGTCGTTCTCGCCGTCGCCCAGCGCGAGCGTCTCGTACGGCTCGACGCCGAGCTCACGACGCACGTCCTCGAGCGCGCTCGCCTTCGTCACGCCGCCCGGCGTGAGGTCGAGCCACGCCGACCAGCCGACCGCGTACGTGACCTCGCGCAGCCCGACCCGCTCGACGAGCGCGTGGAACTCCTCGGGCGTGCTGTCGGGCGCCCGCACCACGACGCGCGTCGCCGGTGCCGACGCGAGCTCCTTGAGCGTCGCGACCGTCTGCTCCCCCGTGAGCTCGTTCTGCGGGAACGGCTGCGACACCAGGAACCCGACGCCGAGGTCCTCGACCGCGAACAGCGCGTCCGGCAGCTCCAGCGCGAGCGTCCGCAACGCCGGTCCGGGGTCGAACGTCACGGTGCGCACCAGCGCGTACCCGTCCGGCTCGTCGGGATCGAGGCGCGCCGTCACCGCGCCGTTCGACGCGACCACGTACCCGGACGTCAGACCCAGGTCCGCGGCGACACGCGTCGCCGAGTGCACCGCGCGCCCCGTCGCGACCACCACGTGCACGCCCGCCTCGACGAGCGCCGCGACGCCCGCGCGGACGTCCGCGGAGATCACCCCGTCGTAGGACATGAGCGTGCCGTCGACGTCGAGCGCGACGAGGCGCGTGCGGCTCACCGCACCGGCTCCAGCACCTCGAGGCCACCCAGGTACGGCCGCAGCCCCTCGGGGACCCGCACCGAGCCGTCGGCCTGCTGGTGGTTCTCCAGCAGCGCGACGATCCAGCGCGTCGTGGCGAGCGTGCCGTTGAGCGTCGCGACCGTGCGCGTGCCGTCCTCGGTGCGCTCGCGCACCCCCAGCCGGCGGGCCTGGAACGTCGTGCAGTTCGACGTCGACGTCAGCTCGAGCCAGCGCTGCTGGCTCGGCAGCCACGCTTCGCAGTCGAACTTGCGCGCCGCGCTGCTGCCCAGGTCGCCCGCCGCGGTGTCGATCACGCGGTACGGGAGCTCGGCGAGCGCGAGCATCTCCTTCTCCCACGCGAGGATCCGCCGGTGCTCGTCCGCCGCGTCCTCCGGGCGCGCCCACACGAACGCCTCGACCTTGTGGAACTGGTGCACGCGGATGATGCCGCGCGTGTCCTTGCCGTACGACCCGGCCTCGCGGCGGTAGCACGCGCTCCACCCGGCGTACCGCAGCGGACCGTCCGACAGGTCGACGATCTCGCCCGCGTGGAAGCCCGCGAGCGCGACCTCGCTCGTGCCGACCAGGTACAGGTCGTCGGCCTCGAGCCGGTAGATCTCGTCGGCGTGCGCGCCCAGGAACCCGGTGCCCGCCATGATCTCCGGCTTCACGAGGGTCGGCGTGATCGTCAGCGTGAAGCCGTTGCGCGTCGCGAGGTCCACGGCCGCGTTGAGCAGCGCGAGCTCCAGGCGCGCGCCGATGCCGGTGAGGAAGTAGAACCGCGAGCCCGAGACCTTGGCGCCGCGCTCGGTGTCGATCGCGCGCAGCCCTTCCCCGAGGTCGAGGTGGTCCTTCACGACGAAGTCGGGCCCGTACTCGGCCGCGAGGTCGCGCGGCGTGCCGACCTGCTCGAGCACGACGTAGTCGTCCTCGCCGCCCGCGGGCACGCCCTCCTCGACGACGTTGCCGATGCGCCGCGCGAGCTCGGTCGCACGCTCCTCGGCCGCGGCCGCGTCGGCCTGCAGCGCCTTGACCCGCGCCGCGAGGTCCTTGGTGTGCGCGAGCAGCGCCTGCTTCTCGTCGCCGGACGCCTGCGCGACCCGCTTGCCGAGGGACTTCTGCTCGGCGCGCAGCGTCTCGAACTCGGTGAGCGCGGAGCG
>JAFAEH010000110.1 GCA_023424135.1 Actinomycetes bacterium
GTCCTGCTCGAGGTCCGCGCGCCCGGCCGGGCGCTGCGCGAGCCATGTCCGTGCGGCATCGGCCTCGGCCCGCAGGTCGTCGAGCGCACCCGCCAGCGCACGGACGTCTCGCCGACGCGCGACGAGCCCTTCCTCGACCGTCACCGCCCGGCGCAGCGCCGCCGCCTCCTCGCGCGCGGTGTCGCGCGCCGAGCGCAGCAGCGGCCGCCACCCGTCGAACAGGTCCGTACGGTCGAGGGCGACCACATCCGAGCCGTCGGTGTCGGTCGGCAGCAGGTCCTCGGGTGCGGTGCCTGCGGCCGCGACCAGGTCCTTGGCGGCGGACTCGTGCGCGGTCCGCGCGTCCTGCCACCCGGTGAGCAGGGGACGCACGGACGCGGCGGCGCGCGCCCGTGCGAGTCGCTCGACGTCGGCCACGTGCTGCTCCTGGGCGGCGTCGAGCCGGTCTCGCTCGGCGAGCAGCGCGGTGCGTCGCGCACACAGGTCCGCCGTCGCCCGCGCCGTCTCGTGTCCCGCCCGCGCGCTCTCCCACGCACCTCGCGCGGCAGCGGCCTGCTGCGTCAGGTCCTCTGCCGCAGCCGACAGACCGGCCGTCGTCGCCGCGACGACCTCCCCCACGCGCCCCGCGGTGTCCGGGCCGGCGCCCCGTGCGACATCCGTGGCCGCGTCGAACGCGGCACGCGCGTCCTGCTGCGCGTCGACGTCCAGGCCGCAGGCGCCGAGCAGGTGCGCGACCGCCTCCGCCAGCCGTACCCGTGCACCGTCGACGGTGCGCGCGGACTCGGCGCGCAGCGCCGCGAGCCGCTGCTGCATCTGCTCGTACACCTGCGTGCCGAAGATCTTCTGCAGCAGCACACGGCGTTCCTCACCGCCCGCGCGCAGGAACCGCGCGAACTCGCCCTGCGGGAGCACGACCGTCTGCACGAACTGCGCGCGGTCCAGCCCGACGAGCCGCTGCAGCTCGGCCCCGGCCTCGTCGAGACGCGAGGACAGCAGCTCGCCCGCGCCGTCGAGCGCCTCGGGTCCGGCCGTGAGGTCGACGTCCGACGGGAGCCGCCACAGCCGGACGCTCGCCTGGGCCGTCGTCGTGCCCGTGCCGCGCCGCTTGGCCCGTGCGTACGCGGGCGTGCGCCGCACGCGGTACACCCCCGCGGGCACCTCGAGGACGAGGTCGACGACGCTCTCGACGTCGTCGCCCGCGTACGCGGAGCGCAGCCGCTCGTCCGACGCGTCGGCGCCCGCGACCTTGCCGTACAGCGCGAACACGACCGCGTCGATGAGCGTCGACTTGCCGGCGCCCGTCGGGCCCTCGAGCAGGAACAGCCCCGACGCGCCGAGCGCGTCGAAGTCGACGGTGTGCCGACCCGCGAACGGGCCGATCGCCTGGACGGTGAGCGAGCGCAGGTGCATCAGGCGCTCCGCTCCGCCGCGACGACGTGCTCGTACGCCGCCCGCAGCACGTGCCGCTCGTCGTCCGTCGGGGCCGCGTTGCTGACGTGCGTGACGAAGTCCGCCGCGACCGCCACAGGGTCGGCTGCGGCCGTGACGAGCACGGGCCGCGCGGGGCCGTCGTCGCGCACCGTCGGACGGTGCTGCACGACCAGGGCGTGCGCGAAGCGCTGCCGCACCCGCCGGTACAGGTCGGCCGGTCGTGCGGCGTCGGTGACGGTGACGCGTACCCAGTCGTCCACGTGCGGCTCGCCCGCGGCACCCAGCAGGTCCTCCAGCGGGGCTGTCAGGTCGGCCATGCGACGCGGGACGGGCGCCGCGACGAGCGTCGTCGTCGGGGCGTCGCCGGACAGGTCGACCAGCACCGACGACTTGGTCTGGTGCTGCTCGGAGAACGAGTAGGCCAGCGGCGACCCGGAGTACCGCAGCACGGTCCCGTCGGGGCCGGTGACGACCTGCGGACCGTGCAGGTGGCCCAGCGCCACGTAGTCCGCACCGGCGAAGACGTCCGCCGGCACGTGGTCGACACCGCCGACCCGGATGTCCCGCTCCGACTCGCTCGCACGTCCCCCGACGACGAACGCGTGCGCCGCGACGACGACCTTCGCGCGGCCGCCCCGGGCGGCCGCGTCCGCACGCACACGCGCCATCGCGGCGGTCGTCACCGCCTCGTGCGAGCGCGCGAGCAGCGTGCGCGTCCCGTCCTGCGCGACCGGCGCGAGCTCGGCCCGGCACGCGTCCGGGTCCAGGTACGGCAGGCCGTAGACGAGCGCACCGGCGACCTCGACCGGCTCGGCGAGCGACGCGACCCGCGTGCGCAGCCGCACGCGCTCCTGCATGAGCGAGGCCCCGAAACCCAGGCGCGTCGCCGAGTCGTGGTTGCCGGACGTCACGACCACCGTGGTGCGCTCCGCGAGCCGTGCGAGCGTGTCCGACAGGAGCGTGACCGCCTCGACCGGCGGGATCGCCCGGTCGTACACGTCCCCGGCGACGACCACCGCGTCGACCCCCTCGGCCGCGACGACGTCGACCAGGTGGTCGAGGTACGCGGCCTGGTGGTCCAGCAGGTCGACCCCGTGCAGTGACCGGCCCAGGTGCCAGTCGGACGTGTGCAGCAGGCGCATGCGGGGAACGTATCCGAGCCCTCCGACATCGACGTCCGCGACCCGCGGCCGCGCCGTGGGTCAGGCCCGGTCAGACGTCGTCCGGGACCGCCTCGCCCAGCCCGACCATGTCCAGCACGTCGCGCAGCACCCGGTGCGGATCCCGCAGCGTCAACGGCACCCCGGCCTCCGACGCGGCCAGGTGGAGCTGCAGCACGAACGCGACACCGGACGAGTCGACGAACGTCGCGTCGCTCGCGTCGACGAGCAGCGGCAGGCCGCTCATCAGGGCGATCCCCATGGCCGCGGACGCCGACTCGCGCAGCGAGGCGTCGATCTCACCGACGAGACAGACGACGGCCCGGTTCTCCCGGTGCTCGACGCGGATCTCGTGGTCGGCGGCCCCCAGGACAGGGGGCGCGGTCAGCTCGGTCATCGTGGCGTTCGTGCTCCTCGTGGCTGGTGCGGTACCTCGTCGTACCGCGGGGCGCGACGAGCGGACCGAACGTACCCGCCGTCACCGACATCGGCGCGGCGAGCGGACCACCCGCTCCCGTCGCAACGCGCACCGCCCGTCACGCGTTCCCGCACCCTACCGCGGGACCATCAGGTCTTTACGGGACCTTGACCCGTTCAGCCGTCCTCGCTGACGTCCGCGACGCTCGCGCCGAGGGCCGTGACCAGGTCGTCGACCGCGAGCCCGATGCCCACACCGTGCCCACCACCGCCGAGCGACACGCGTCGCCCGGCGGCCCGCGCGTCCACCACGACGGGCCACGTGCGCGTCGTCCCGAACGGCGTGATCGTCCCCCGCTCGAAGCCCGTGGCGTCCTTCGCGACGGCGGCGTCCGGCATCGACAGGCGGCTCACGCCCAGCAGCCCGCGCAGCTTCGGCCACGAGATCGTGCGGTCGCCCGGCAGCAGCACCAGCAGGTAGTCGTCGTCACCGCGCCGCACGACGATCGTCTTGACGAGGTCCGCCGGCGCGATGCCACGGGCGGCCGCGGCCTCCGCGAGCGACGACACACGACCGTGCCGCGTGCGCGTGTACGCGATCCCTGCCGCGTCGAGCGCCTCGACGACCCGACGTTCACCGTCGGTGCGCAGCTCGGCGTCCGGTTCCGCCGGGGTGGTCGCATCGGTCATGCGCCCACGGTAGCCCCGGCGCGACCGGCGCCGGCACGTCGGGAGCGACGCTCGCCGACCGGCGACGACGACACGACCGGACCCGGCTACGCCAGCGCGACGACGAGCCCGAGGACCACCACGACGGGCACGGCGACCGCCGCCGCCACGAGCCACCGGCGCAGCACCGGACCCACGGCCGCGACGGACTCGCCCGGCCGCGTGTCGGCCCGGTCGGCTGCACGGTCGGCGAAGGCTGTCAGCCAGTCCCGCTCCGGTGTCCAGCGCTGCTCGGGGGACGTCGTCGGCTGCGGGATCCACCCCTCCTGCGGCATCCACCGCGCACCCGTGAACGGCCCGCCGCTCCGCTCCGCAGCACCACCGCCCTCACGCGGCTGGTCGGCGGGCTCCCACGGCCCGGCCTCGCCGTCCCGCTCGGCGTCCGCGCGACGACGCCGGACCGACGCGCCGCCCACCACGTCCGGCCACCACGTCGTGTCGAGCGCACCCCGGCCCGCGCGCGCAGGCCGCTGAGCACGACGCACGTCGTTGGCCCACATCCCCGCGTGCGCGTCGCGCGGCTGCTGCGGTCCCACCGCCGGAGGCGGCCACGGCTGGTCGAGCACGCACCCTCCCGTCGGCGCTGATCGGTCGTACCGGACGAATCACCCGTGACCCCAGCATGCCGTCCCTCGACCCGCTGCACCTCCCGCTTCACCCGAACGTGTGGCGGGCGCCGCCCCGTCACCCCGGTGCGCACAGGAACGGGTGCGGGGCTGTGGCGAACCTGTCGATCACCTGTCAAGGCGGCGCAACCCCTTCTCACCGGTCCCGCGACGGCCGATCCCACGGGCGCAACGGTTCGCAGCACCAGGAGGACCCATGTCCGTCTCACCCGTCGACTCCACCAGCTCGTGGCAGCTCGCCTCGCCCACCGGCGTCACGTCCACCACCACGGCCACCGCGGCCCGCCCCGCCCCGCCGCCGCCTCCGCCGAGCAGCGGCGGCACCGAGGACCGCGCGACGCCCCCGCACGTCGAGGCAGCCGCCGAGGCCCTGGGCCTGAGCACCGACGAGGTCCTCGAGGCCCTCGCCGGGGGCGCCAGCCTCGCCGACCTCGCCGACGAGCAGGGCGTCAGCCGCGACGACCTGGTCGCCGCGCTCGTCGACGCCGCCCCGGACGACCTGCGTTCCCTGTCGAACATCACCGAGATGACGGAGGCGCTCGTCGACCAGGACGGGCTCGCCTGCCCGGCCGGGCCGCCGCCCGCCGGGTCCTCGGGCGTGTGGGGTGCGCAGATCACGTCGTCCCAGAACGCGACGCTCGACGCGGTCGCCTCACTCGTCGGCGTGGACACCACGACCCTCGTCGAGCAGCTGCGTTCCGGCACCGAGCTCGCCGACCTGCTCGAGGACGCCGGGGTGTCGGTCCAGGACCTCGCCGACGCGCTCGAGGAGGGCTTCCTCTTCGACTCCACCGTCTAGCAGTCGGGCGGCTTCGGGCGGTCCGTGCACAGCCCGCTGACCAGACGCGACGTGCGTCCCTCGACCCGGAACGATCCACCGGTCGCCGAGGTCTGCGGCCGAGCGGAAGCCCTCCGGCGCAGGCTGACGCGATGACGGTGGAGCGGACGGAACGGCGAGGCTCAGTACGGTGGCATCCGCCCGAGGACGCGATCGGCGACGTCAGCGATCGACTCGCACAACGGCAGATCGCTGCGGACGTCGTCGCCGGTTGCCGGGAGGTCGTCGTGGTAGTCGCCGGTGTTCCGCGCTCGCCGGATGCGGTGGTAGGGCGCGAGCGTCGGGCCCATCGGAGGGTGGAGCTGGGCACGCACCGCGTCGTAGACCGCGACATGCCCGCCCGTCCGCGTCGGGCGAAGACCTTGGGCCAGCAGCACCGCGGTGAGCGCCTTGCGGTTGGCGGCGTGCAGTGCGTCGTAGGCGAGGTCGACGTCGTCGTCGGCCAGCAGGGCTGCCGACCTCAGGTGCACACGGGCCTTGGCCACCAGCGCGGCGGCCGACTCGAGGTCGGGCGGCACGCGTTCGAGGCTGCCGGAGGACAGCAGGCCATCGATCTCGTCACGCCCCTGACCCCACGCGCTCATGAGGCCGCACCCGCCGCCGTGTGACGCATGCGCAGCTCGACCAAGGGGCGACGACGCACCGCGGAGAGGAACGAGTCACTCTCATCGGCCCACCGCTCGTGGCTGACGTAGGTCACGTTCACCTCGCGGCGGAGATCACGCTCGAGCTCGCCCAGCGCCTCGTCGACGCGCCGGCGGTCGGGCTGACCGACGATCACGACGTCCACGTCACCCGGGGGCTTGCCCGGCTCACCGTGATAGCGGGCAGCCCAGGACCCGTGGACGTAGGCCGCCTCGATCCCGGGCACGTCGGCCAACGCCCGCTCGAGGAGCCTGGCGGGCCCGTAGGTGACGATCAGCAGCTGGCGCAGCGGTGCCGTCGCGGGGTTCTCCTCGGCAGCGCGCAGGAGGATCGCCCGGCCCACGCGTGTGCCCGCGATCCAGCCGGCATCGAGGAGTCGACGCGCTTCACGAGAGACGGTGGGTTCGGGCGCATCAAGCTCGCGCGCGAGATCGGCGGCCGTGACCGGCTCGTCACCGGTCAGCACCCGCAGCAGCAGCCGCGCCTGCAGAGGCGAACGGAAGATCGGTGCGAGCGCCGGCGCATCTGTTCTCACATGACGCATGTTAACACTCACCAAACGATAGTGTCGTGACGTCACCGCGGTGACGCTCGTTGCTTCGACTCGCGCGGTACGACGATCGCCAAGACGAGTCGACCATGCGCACGTGGGCGGTCCCCTGCGCTCAGCAGTCCGGTGGCTTCGGGCGGTCCGTGCACAGCCCGCTGACCAGACGCGACGTGCGCTCCTCGACCCGGAACGATCCACCGGTCGTCGAGGTCTGCGCCGTCCCGGCCACGTCGAGCCACAACTCGCTACCGACCAGCCGGTAACGCCCCGTCCACGTCGTGGTCAACGTGATCGCCACCCCGTCGGAGAGCTGCCCGTACACGTGATGCGTCGTGAAGTCCGGCCACTCGTGACCGGGGTCCCGCGTCACCAACGGCTCCGACCCGTCCCCGAAGTCGTACGTGAACCGCGACGGCGTCGCCTCGACCTGCACCGCGAACCCCAGCAGATCGGCCTCCAGCACCACCGGTGCGGGATCGGTCCACACGATCGTCTCGGCGTTGACCAGGACCCACCCACGATCGGGCTGCATCCGCAGCACCGGCGCGGGCAACGGCAGCTGCCGGAAGTCCTCCACCGTCAACGCCGGCACCCGGTCCTGCGGGCACGACCCGGCGTCGACCTGCTCCCACGCGCTCCAGTCCGCCATCCCCGGGTCCAGGTAGCTGCGCCAGCGCGGAGGGAGCCACTCGGACTCGTCGCACATGCTGAATCCGGGCATCATGTGGCTCCCGTCCCCGGCGCACAGCCCGTCGATGTCGGGCGCCGTTCCCCCTGTCCCCCGCGCACACCCGAACGCGTGGACCGACCGCCACTGCCGCCCCGACGAACCCCGCGCAGACGCCGACGCCTCCTCCGCCTCCTGCCGCGACGAACGCGACGCGTTGACGTTGACGTACCGCCCGCCAGCGTGTGAGGCGACCTGCCCATCCCTGTTGCCCGGAAGTGACTGGTGCTGCGGTTGAGGCTGCGGCAAGACCGCACCGATGCCCATGACGAGCATCGCCACCACGGCCTTGACCATCACTCGACACCTCGCACCGAGACCTCGTCGACGGTCCACGCGCCCTCCACCCACGACAGCGCGACCCCGAAGTCGAAGAGCGACCCGGCTCCGTCGACGGCCAGGACCGACCCGTCGTCACCCAGCAGTCGGATCTCGCCTTGCTGGAGACGGAACTCCACCGTGAACCACTCGCTGGGTCGGATCTCGACGACGCTGACGTCCGTCACGACCGACGGGTCCCGCTCGGTCAGCAGCCCGTCTTCCACCGCCTGCCTGACCTCGTCGACGATCGCGTTGCAGTACTCGCACGCGTCATCCGACAGACGCTCGAACTCGTCGAGCTTCCCCGTCGCGAAGGCGTAGTCGTACAGCTCGAGGAAGTACCGCACCGCGGCCTCGGCACCCGCCTTGGTCGGCTCGTCCATCGCCGCCGGACGCTGCGGCCGCTCCGGCCGCGGCGGCGGACTCGGCTCAGGGCTACGCGTCGGGGTCGCACTGGGCTCGACGGCAGCTGCCGACGGGGACTCCGCCGGGCCGGACTCACCCCCGAAGCACCCACCCAGCAACGACACCACGACGAGCGCTGCCACCACCGACCACACCCGCGAACACACGACCACCCGACCCACTCGACGCATGGCGCAAACCTACTGAAACCCGACGCCACGCTTCGGTGACCCTGTGGACAACCACAGGCGGCTCGGCGCACGGTCCGGGTCGGGACCGCTCACCGCTCGGGCTCCAGGTCGTCGAGGGCGAGCGCCTCGCGCAGCTGCTCGGCGCTCGGCAGCGCGGCGCGGGCATCGGCCGGCAACCCCTGGTAGTCCGCGACCGCGACGGGCGCTGCCGTCGACGCGAGCGAGTACCGCACGACCGGGCCGGCCTTGCCGGTACACAGCAGGATCCCGACCGTCGGCGCGTGCTTGTCGGGTCGGCGGTACTGGTCCTCGACGACCGCGACGTAGAACCCGAGCTGGCCCAGGTGCGCCGGCTCGAAGTCACCGACCTTGAGCTCGACGACGACGTAGCGCAGCTGCTCGACGTGGAAGAACAGCAGGTCGACGAAGAACTCCGAGACCGTGTCGTAGCGGTCGTCGGGCACGGTCAGCCGGACCTGGCGGCCGACGAACGCCATCCCCCGGCCGAGCTCCTGCAGCGCGGCCTGCAACCGATCCATCAGCGCGTCCTCGACGTCGCGTTCGGCGAGGGTCGCGGCCATCGCCAGGTGCTCGAAGACGTACGGGTCCTTGACGAGCTGCTGCGCGAGCTCGGAGTCCGCGGAGTCCAGCGCAGCGGAGAAGTTCGTCGGCGCCGCACCGAGTGCGGCCCGCAGGCCGGAACGGATCTGCAGCTCGAGCACGCCGCGCGTCCAGCCGTTCTCGGCTGCGGCCGCCG
Source organism: Actinomycetes bacterium (assembly GCA_023424135.1). Taxonomy (GTDB): domain Bacteria; phylum Actinomycetota; class Actinomycetes; order Actinomycetales; family Cellulomonadaceae; genus Cellulomonas. Next base: position 8,798 of record JAFAEH010000110.1, read on the forward strand.
CGTACCAGTCCCGCTCCTCGCGGGTGTCGAGGCGGTCGAGGAGGACGGTCACGTGGCGCCACGGCAATCGTGCACCAACGTGGTGCACAAACTCGGCCTCGGTGGCCCAGACCTCCGCCGACTTGCGCATGTACAGCAGGTTCCGCCTCGACCACCCGCGCTGATCAGGGAACTCACGCTTGAGGTCGGCCGCGAGCCGGTCGACGACCTTGCTCCCCCACCCGGCGTTCCGCTGGCGATCCAGGATGTCGCGTCCGATCGACCAGTACAGACGCAGCACCTCGGTGTTCGCTGCCCGGACCGCGCGGAACTGCGTCGCGCGCACCCGGGCCTTGAGGTCCGCGAGCAGCTCGCCGTACCCGTCGACGACGTCCCCCTGTTCCGCCCCCGGGCGACGGGTCACCACGGCGGGGTCACCGTCGACTCGGCAGCAGGCGGCGCGACCACGTCATCCCCGTCCAGCTCGAGCAACGCGTCGAGGTCCGGCGGCGGCTCGAACAGACCACGCGCGATCGGGACCGACCCGCAGAGCTCATCGGTCAAGGGCTCACCCGTCGGCAGGCGGAAGTCCCGCGCGGGGTCACCGACCCCCACGACCCGACGTCCTCCGTCGGCGCCCAGCTCCAGCACGTACGACGTCGCCTTTGGCCAACTGTCAGGGCCGGGCGGACGCTCCCCACGCACCGGAGTCACACCCTCGCACCCGCTCACGACCGCGCGCTTCCCGCCGTCCACCTCCTCGACCACCAGAGCGGCGAACGGCGGCGGACCCAGCAGGACCACCGCGCCATGCCTGTCCATGCGCAGCCGGGCGCGGTCAGCAAAGGTCTGCACGTGGTATCCGCTCCACGTGCTGGTCAGCGCCTCGTCAGAGAAGTCGGCGGCATTCACCGCGACCGCCTGCGCCAGCTGCGCGGCCCGCAGCGCCGCCACCCAGTCGTCGCTCTCCAGGTCACCCCCGGGCGGATCGCCGTCCCATACGACGTCGGGCGTGGGCAGCGGACTGCGAGGTTCGGCCCCGCAACCTCCCAGCAGGACTGCCAGCACACCTGCACCCGCAGCCGCCGCAGCGAGCGAACCGTTCGTCCCGCGCACCCTTGTCACTCCCGTTCCTTGACGTGGTCGACGGCCCGAGCCCGCATCGCGTCGACGATCTCCTGGTAGTCGCCGACCAGCTCTCCTGCGATGTCGACCGCCGGCTCCGACGAGGCGTCACCGAGGTGCCCTCCGGCCCTGTCCCACAACCCGATCCGCCGGTACTCCTCGACGACGTGCACGAAGAAGTCGTCGAGCGACCCGACGCTGTCGGGAACCAGCGATCGCGTCGCGTCAGAAGGAAGCGCACCCCCCGTCAAGCGGTCCTCCGCGAGGCCATGCAGGTGTCCGAGCAGCTGATCGACCCCGATGGACGCGGCGGGCTTCAACGGAGAGATCGCGAGGCCGACATCCACGCCGGTGTGTGCGGCGTCCAGTGCAGCCCTCGTGTTCTGGTCGCGGAGGTAGCGCTCGACCTCGGCGGCGGAGACGCTCGCTCCGTCGACTGCCCCCCACACCGTCACGAGATCGTCGAGCGCAGCACTGGGCGACGCCAGACCGCCGGCCACTCCACCGAGGACCTGTTCCTGGTAGGCGAGTGCCGCCTGCTGCACGCTTCCGCGGCCCGCGGCCTCGCTGGTCGCCGCCTGCAGGACCCGTGCGACGGCGTCACGTGTGACCGATCCCGTGACGATCGGCGACTCGAGGTAGGGAACCGTCGCGGCCGCGACGAGCGAGCCTCCCCGGCCCGATGACGACGGCTCTCGCGTCATGCCGATCTCCACCAGCCCCGGGAGCTGCGCACCGATGGCCTCTGCGAGCCGCTGGGCACCGGGCGGTGTCAGCTGCCCGGGAACGAGGGAGTCGTTGCCGACCAGCGACTGGAACACGACGGCGTTGATCGCGGCGACCTGGCGTTGCAGGTCCCCGCTGCCGGGCGGGACCTGCACCCCCGCCCACAGGGCCCCGACACCGGCGAAGCCGTCCGACGCATGCTCTGCCCACTCCCGCGTGCCGAACCAGTACTCGATGCGCCCGGTGTCCATGCCCACGCCCTGGTCGGACCAGTCGATACCCGTCCCGGTCAACCAGTCCCGCGCGGCCTGCGGGTACGTCCCCAGGGTCTGCAGCACCCGCGCGGCCGCGTCGTGCGCCGCGTCGGCGCCCCCGGTCAAGGCGCCCGCGGTCTGCAGCGCGTGCCCGGGGGTGCCCGGACCCTCACGCCACGGCGCGCCGTGCCCACGTTCGACGGCGTCGAGCAGATCGGCCACCGCGACGGTGAGCGCCTCCCCCATCCGCGCACCACCCGGGTCGGCGAACAGGTACCCGATCACGCTCAGCGCGCCGTCCCTGCTGGACGCCGCGGACACCAGCTCCTGGGCGAAGACGCTCGCCCGGTCGGTCGACCAGGACGACGACGCGACCGACACGGCCGTCCGCAACCGGGCGCCCGTCGCGGCGGTCGCCGTGTTGCGCGCCGCCGCACCGGCGAGCATGTCCTGTCCCAGCGCCGTCAGCAGCCCCACCAGACGCCCGCCACCCACGCCCAGCACCAACGCCGACATCACCTGATCGTCCCGACCCCACGCGTCCAGCAACCCATCGAGCACCGCCCGCGCATGCTCGTCGCCGGGGTCGAGAGTCAGGTCGGCCACGACGTCGACGAACCAGTCCGCCAGGTGGGTGCGCTGGTCGGCGCTGGACGTTCCCGCCGATGCTGCGGCCAGCGCCTGCACCAGCGGCACGTCGAGCGTGACGCCCTCGACCGCGCCCGGGGCGTACGCCGTCATCACGTCGACCCCGGCCAACGCGTCAGCCGTCGCCCGGTCCAGGTCCCGGCGTTCCCGGCAGCAGTCCTCGAAGGCCCGCACACCATTCGCCACGTCGTCGACCGCCGCCCGCCAGTCTGCGAGGTCACGCGCAGCGGAGGGCGCCACGGGGAACGTCGGCACATCCGTCCACGCCCACCCCACGCCCGCACCACCTCCTGCGAGCGCCGCCGACTCGTACCGGTCACGGGCGGCCAGCGCACGCATCCGTGCCGTACCCACCTCGTGCCGGCACGCACTCGCGCGCCGGCCCAGCACCCGCAGCGCCGCGGCGTACCCCGCCAGCGCCTGCGCGACCTGAGCGCATCCTCCAGCGGCGTGCGACCACCCCAGCGACAACCGGTCTGTGCGCTCCACCAGGGCTTCCACCCACTCCCCGGTGCAGGCACCGACCAGCGCCTGGCCGGCCGCACGGGACTGCGCCGCCCGCTCCTCGAACCGCTGCGCACGCGCGACGAACCCCGCCACCAACGAGTCCACCGCGTCCGGATCCCCTGCCTCCGGCTCGGCGTCCAGCACCCCCAGATCCACCCGCACGACCTGCGACCCCCTGCACCCGATCGGACGAAACGGACACACCGTAGCGACGGCGACCGACATCGCGCCGGGGCTACCCACAGCAGGTGCGTCCATGGCCGGTGCGGCACCCGGGAGCGCACGTCGCACCCGGCGGGGATGATGGGCGCACGTCCGGAGAGGAGTGCGTGTGCTGATCAGCCTCGTGGTCGGGGTCCTGCTGATGAACGTGTTCGCTGCTGCGCTCGTCGTGGCCCGGGCACCCGTGTACCGCACGCGCCTGTACCGGCCGATGCTGCTCAACCTCGCGCTGTCGGCCGCACCGCTCGTCGTGCTGGGCATCGCGGTGGTCGTCGTGCTGCCGCTGATCGGCACGGGTGCGCCGCAGCCGCTCGTGTGGGTCGTCAGCGGCGCGCTCGGGCTCGTGTGGCTCCTGCTGCTGCCGAACTCGGGCTACCTCATCACCGAGCTCAACCTCAACCACCGCCGCGAGGGCGAGCGCGTGCCCGAGTGGTACGACGTGATGCTCGTCCTGGTCCTCGCGATGTCCGGTGTGCTGACGACCGTGCTCAACGTGTTCCTCGTCGTGCTCGTCTGGGTCCTCGCCACCGGCGACGACTCGGCGCAGCGGCTCGCGAGCACGGGGGTGCGTGTCGCCGAGGGCGCGCTGTTCCTGCTGGTCGCGTTCGGCATCTACCTGGGGCGCAACGTGCGCCTGAACTCGTGGGACGTCACGCACCCGCACCACCTGGTGCGCAAGGTCGTCGGTCACCTGCGCTCCCCGGGTGCGTTCGGCAACGCGGTCGGGTTCACGGTGCTGGGTGCGTTGTTCTTCGCTCTGATCTACCTGGTCGTCGTCGGGCCGGTGGTCCAGGGACTCGTCGAGCTGGAGGCGATGCGCTGACCCGTCGGGCACCGCCCCCGCCGGCGACCGTCCGCACCGCGACGCCCCGCCTGACGACCAGATAACCGTTACGTTGAACGTACGATATAGTACGCAGAATGAACGATCAGGGTGGTGCGAACCGAGGCCAGATGCTGCTGCCGATCTTCCGCACACCCACCCAGGGGACGATCCTCGCCACACTCCTGCTCGACGAGGGACGCGAGGCCAGCATCGCCGACCTCGCCCGCGCCGCAGGGGTCGCGCCGCCCAATGCGCTCCGTGAGGTCAACGCGCTCGTCCGCGCAGGAGTGCTCACCGACCGACGGGTCGGCCGCGCGCGACTGGTCCGGGCCGACACCCGGTCACCGTTCCTCGAACCGCTCCGGCAGATCCTCAGCCACACCCACGGCCCGACGCATCTGGTGGCGGACGCCCTGGACGCCCTCCCCGGCGTGCAGCTCGGTCTGATCGTCGGGTCCTGGGCTGCGCGTGCCCTCGGGCACCCGGGACCACCACCGCGCGACCTCGACGTCGTGGTCGTCGGTGAACCTCCGACGCGCGAGCTCCGGCGCGTCAACGCGCGCCTCGAGGAGCAGATCGGCGTACCCGTCCAGATCACGGTGCTCACACCCACCGAGTGGCGCGAGGCGACCAGCGGGTTCGTCCAGGCCGTCCAGGAACGGCCGCGGCTCGTCGTCACCCGGCACACCGAAGGAGAGCTCTCCGCATGACGCCCGCACGCAGGACGGAGCTCTCCCGGATGGTCGTCGCCGGAGAGCTGGAACAGGTCCCGGTCGACCCGGCAGTGTGCGCAACCACTCGACGCAGGTCGACGTGCGTCGATCGATCGACGACGCCGCCGACCTGCGGTTCGCCCGGTCCGGAGCCGAGTACCGCGCCGAGGTGATCACGGCAGAAGCGGTGGACGACGCCCTCACCATCCTCGGCGAGCTGATCGACGGACTCGAACCGGTGATGGAGGACCGCCTGTCGACGACGTGACGTGGTGCACCGGATCCGCAGGAGGTGCAAGGGACGAGCACTCCGTGTCAGCCCTCTGCCGTAGCGTCCGCCGAGTTCGGCGAGAGACGACGAGCGGATCGAGGTACCCGTGGCCAGGACGACGCCGTTCCCCTTTGCCGAGCACCTACCGACGTCACCGGACATGGTGCCCGGCCTTGACGCCTTCACCACGGCGGTCCGCTCGCTCGTCGACGACTACCTGCTCGCGCTCGGCGATGCGGACAGAGCCGGCGACCTGGAGGACGCCTGCTTCTACGAGGGGCAGGTCGATGCACTTCAGGAGGCGCTGACCCTGCTGCTCGACGTCCCCCAGGACGCGTGGGACGCCTACCGCGGGAGATGAGCCACGGTCGGGATCCCGCGGCGGACGACCCGGACTGACGCGCCGGGCCACGCAGGGCCGACGTCCGGCCGCGGACGATCGGCGCCGTGCGAAGCTGTGATCCATGGACGACGCGGTTCCCGGGCGGGCCTGGCTGCTGATGGTGGCCGGGGACGACCGGGGCCACGGCGGCAACTCCGGCTACGACGACCAGGTCGACGCGTACTACTCCTGGGACAGCAAGGTCCCGAACCACAAGAGCATCCGCGAAGGCGACCCCGTCGCGCTGTGGGACAAGGCACGACTGCTCGGTGTCTCGGTCGTCGAGGAGATCGACACCTGGCCGGGGGTGAAGGAGCTCCACCGCTGCCCGGCGTGCGGCACGACCCGGATCTCGTCACGCACCACGGTCACGCCGCGGTACCGCTGCATGAAGTGCAGGCACGAGTTCGCCGCTCCCCGCGTCGAGTTCGTCGACGTGGTGCAGTACCGGGCGCGCTACGACGCCGCGTGGACGCCGCTGGAGGGCGTGCTCGACGAACGCGAGATCCGCTCCCACGCGGTGCACGCGGGTGACATCAACGCCATGCGCCCGCTCGTGTGGGCCACGTTCCGCGCGGCGCTCCTCGCGAAGTCGGCCGATCTCGCGGTCGAGCGGGTGGCCGCTCGTGCCGATCTCACCTGGGCCGAGGCCCGCGGGATGCACGTCGAGATCCCGCAGGGCTTCACCCGCTCCGTCGTCCGCGTCCGACGGGGTCAGCGGCAGTTCCGCGAGCACCTGCTGGCCGCGCAGGGGAGCACCTGCGCCTTCACGGGCGGCGCACCGGCACGCGTGCTCGAGGCGGGGCACCTGTACAGCTACGCGCAGCTCGGCACGCACCTCGAGCACGGTGGGCTGATGCTCCGGCGGGACGTCCACCGCCTCTTCGACGACGGGGCTCTCGCGGTGGATCCCGCCAGGCTTCGCGTCGACGTCACGCCGGAGCTCGCGGCGTACCCGCAGTACGCACGACTCCACGGCGGGCCCCTGACCCTGCGGCTCCAGGACGCCCAGGTCGAGTGGCTGACCAGGCACTGGGACGAGCACCGGGGCAGCTCTCGACCCGGGGTCTGAGGATTGTCGTGGACGACGCCGCACCGCCTGGGAGAATGGCTCGTCGTGAGCACGTCCGACCCCCGCACCGCGACCGACGGTGACGGCACCCCGACCGGCGCCGACGCGCGCGGTCGCGGAGGCGGACGCGAGCGCGGTGTTTCTCCCGCGAGCGCGCCGGACACGAGTGCCGCAGTCGACGGACGAGTGCCGCGCTCGCGGCGTGGCGGCGCGCGGCGGGGGCGCGAGGGCGCAGGTCAGGGTCGCGCGGGGCAGGGGGGTCGGCGGGACGACGGCCGGACCGCACGCCTGGAGCGCGCGGCGCAGGCCCGTGCGGCGGTCGCGCTGCCTGCGGTCGTCTACCCCGAGCAGCTGCCGGTCTCGGCCCGGCGCGAGGAGATCGCGGCGGCGATGCGCGACCACCAGGTCGTCGTCGTCGCCGGCGAGACGGGGTCCGGGAAGACGACCCAGCTGCCGAAGATCGCGCTCGAGCTGGGGCGCGGCCGGGCGGGGCAGATCGGCCACACCCAGCCCCGCAGGATCGCGGCGCGCACGGTCGCGGAGCGCATCGCGGACGAGCTGGGGGTGCCGCTCGGGGGCGTCGTCGGGTACCAGGTGCGGTTCACGGACGAGTCGAGCGACGACACGCTCGTCAAGGTGATGACCGACGGCATCCTGCTCGCGCAGATCCAGCGCGACCCGATGCTGAGGATGTACGACACGCTCATCATCGACGAGGCGCACGAGCGCAGCCTCAACATCGACTTCATCCTCGGGTACCTCACGCGCCTGCTTCCCCGGCGCCCGGACCTCAAGGTCGTCATCACGTCGGCCACGATCGACTCCGGCCGGTTCGCCCGGCACTTCGGCGTCCCGCCGTCGGACGAGCACCCCGACGGGGTGCCGGCACCGGTCGTCGAGGTCTCGGGACGCACCTACCCGGTGGAGATCCGCTACCAGCCCCTGTCCCCCGACGACGGACCGGACCGGGACCTCGTCACGGGGATCACCGAGGCGGTCGACGAGCTCATGGCCGCAGGCCCCGGGGACGTGCTGGTGTTCCTCTCCGGCGAGCGGGAGATCCGCGACGCGGAGGATGCGCTGCGCGGGTCGCTCGGCCCCCGCGTGACCGACCCGAGGCACGCCAACGGGGTGGACGTCGTCCCGCTGTACGCGCGCCTGTCCGCGGCCGAGCAGCGTCGGGTGTTCGAGCCGCACACGCGCCGGCGGGTCATCCTCGCGACGAACGTCGCCGAGACGTCCCTGACCGTGCCGGGCGTGCGGTACGTCGTCGACCCGGGCACGGCCCGCATCTCGCGGTACTCCAAGGCGACGAAGGTGCAGCGCCTGCCGATCGAGCCGATCTCGCAGGCATCGGCGAACCAGCGTTCCGGGCGGTCGGGGCGCGTGGCCCCCGGCATCGCGATCCGCCTGTACAGCGAGGACGACTTCGAGTCCCGTCCCATGTACACCGAGCCCGAGATCCTTCGTACATCTCTGGCGTCGGTGATCCTGCAGATGATCGCGGTCGGCGTCGTCGCGTCCCCGGACGAGGTCGTGGAGTTCCCGTTCGTCGACCCGCCGGACGTCCGAGCGGTCCGTGACGGCGTCGCGCTGCTGACCGAGCTCGGTGCGCTCGAGGTGACCCGCGGGCGCACCCGCCTCACGGAGACCGGCCGCGCCCTCGCACGTCTGCCGATCGACCCGCGCCTGGCCCGCATGGTCGTCGAGGCGGGCCGCCGCGGTGCGGGTCGCGAGGTCCTCGTCGTCGCCGCCGCCCTGTCGATCCAGGACCCGCGCGAGCGGCCCGCCGAGCAGCGCGAGACCGCCGACGCCCTGCACCGCCGGTTCGCCGACCCGACGTCGGACCTGCTGAGCTACCTCAACCTGTGGACGTACCTGCGCGAGCGCCAGCGCGAGCTCTCGGGCTCCGCCTTCCGGCGGCTGTGCAAGGCCGAGCACCTGCACCACCTGCGCGTGCGCGAGTGGCAGGACGTCGTCGTCCAGCTCCGCGAGATGGCCAAGGACCTCGGCATCGCGGCCAAGGGCGCCCCGACGCCCGTCTCCGACGAGGCGCCCGCAGCCGCAGGTCACGGACGCGACGGGAGACGCGACGGCGGGCGGCACGTCCCCACGGGTGCACCGACGCAGACGACGACGGACGACGACGCGCGCCCCGACGCCGTGCAGACCCGCTGGACGTGGGACGGCGAGGCCGTCCACCGTGCGCTCCTGCCGGGGCTGCTCTCGCAGATCGGCATGCAGCTCGTCACCGACGTCGCGGCCGGAGCGCCGGCCAGGGGACGCGACGGCAAACCGCGACGGCCCGATGCGCGCGCCCGCAACGAGTACCTCGGCGCACGCGGCGCACGGTTCGCGATCTTCCCCGGCTCCGGGCTGTCGCGCCGGCCCCCGTCGTGGGTCATGGCCGCCGAGCTCGTCGAGACGTCCCGCCTGTGGGCCCGCGACGTGGCACGCATCGACCCCGCGTGGGTCGAGGAGGCCGCCGCGCACCTCGTGAAGCGCACGTACTCCGAACCTGCGTGGTCGACGCGGCAGGGCGCGGCCATGGTGAACGAGAAGGTGCTGCTCTACGGCGTCCCCGTCGTCGCCGACCGCCGGGTGCTGCTCGCGAAGGTCGACCCCGAGCACGCGCGCGAGCTGTTCCTGCGGCACGCCCTCGTGCAGGGCGAGTGGACGACACACCACAGGTTCTTCCAGGAGAACCGCCGCCTGCTGGCCGAGGCGGAGGCCCTGGAGGCCCGCGCCCGGCGCCGTGACCTCGTGGTCGACGACGACGCGCTGTACGACTTCTACGACGCGCGCGTGCCCGCGTCCGTGGTGTCCGCGCGGCACTTCGACCAGTGGTGGAAGTCCGCCCGCCGGGACGACCCGGACCTGCTGACGTACACGCGCGACCTGCTCGTCGGTGACGACGCCGACCACATCGACGAGCGCGCGTTCCCGTCGCGCTGGCCGCAGGGCGACCTGTCGTTCCCCCTGACGTACCAGTTCGAGCCCGGCACCGAGGCCGACGGCGTGACCGTGCACATCCCGCTGTCGCAGCTGCCGCGCGTGCGGCCCGAGGGGTTCGACTGGATGGTCCCGGGCATGCGCGCCGAGCTCCTGACGGCGACGATCCGTGCCCTGCCCAAGCCGGTGCGCGTGCAGCTCGTGCCCGCACCGGACGTCGCCCGGGCGGTGGACGCCTGGCTCACCGAGAACGCCGCGTCCTGGGAGGACACCGTGCGCGCGGGCGACGCCGCACCGTCGTTCCGGGAGATGTTCGCGCGAGCCGTGCGGGCACTGCGCGACGTCGAGGTCCCCCCCGACGCCGTCGACGAGGACAGGTTGCCCGCTCACCTGCGCGTCACGTTCCGCGTCGTCGGGGACCGTGGGGGTGTCGTCGACGAGGGCACCGACCTGCTCGCGCTGCAGCGCCGCAACGCCGACCGCGCGCAGGACGCCGTCGCGTCCGCGGTGCGGACCGCCCTGCGCGCCGCGATGGACGAGGCCGCCACCCCCCACCAGGCCGCCACCCCCGACCAGGGCACCACCCCCCACCGGGGCACACCCCCGCGTGCAGGCACATCCCCCCTTCAGGGCGCGAGAGAGCAATCGGATCGCTCTCTCACGACCAAGGGTGGGGAGGTCGCCACACCCACACCCACACCCACACCCACACACACGCACACGCCCACGCACACACCCACGCCCCCGCGCGCACCCACACCGCCGCACACACCCGCCCCCCCGGGCGCTGCGCCCCCTCAGGGCGCGAGAGAGCAATCGGATCGCTCTCTCGCGACCAGGGGTGGTGGCTCCGGGGGGACCACGTTCGAGCGCACCGGCCTGACGACGTGGCCCGACCTGCCGCGCCCGTTGCCGGAGGTCGTCGAGGCCCCGTCGCCCGCGGGCGACGTGGTGCGCGCGTACCCGACGCTCGTCGAGGAGGGCGCGTCGGTCGCGCTGCGGGTCCTGGCCGACGCCGCGTCCGCCGAGGTCGCCGCTCGCCGCGGCCTGCGGCGGCTGCTGCTGCTCGACGTCGGGCTCGCGACGGGACGGGTCACGTCCCGCTGGACCGGGGCGCAGGCACTCGCACTCGCCGCATCCCCGTACGCCAGTACAGATGCGCTCGTGGCAGACGTACAGATGGCGTCGATCGACCGCATCACAGCCCGCCACCTCGCCGGGCGCTCCCCGCGCGAGGTCCGCGACGCCGACGCCTACGCCGCGCTGCGAACCGCCGTGCGTGACGCGCTCGAGGACGACGTCCACCGGGTCGTCGGCGACCTCGTCGGCGTGCTCACCGCGTGGCGCGAGGTCGACGCCGAGGTCCGCGGCACGTCGAGCCTCGCGCTCCTCGCCACCGCGCAGGACGTCCGCGAGCACGTCGCGTCGCTCGTGCACGACGGGTTCGTCCGTGACGTCGGTGCCGACCGCCTGCCGCAGCTCGTCCGCTACCTGCGTGCCGACCGCCACCGACTCACCAAGGCCGCCGGCAGCCCGACCCGCGACGCCGACCTCGCATGGCAGGTGCACGACGTCGAGCAGCTCTACGACGCCGCCCGCGAGCGCGCCGCGACCGCGTCCCCCGACCCGGCCCGGGCTGCGGCGCTGGACGACGTGCGCTGGCTGCTCGAGGAGCTGCGCGTCAGCCTGTTCGCCCAGCAGCTCGGCACCCCGGTCCCGGTCTCCCCCACCCGCATCCGCAAGGCCCTCGCAGCCCTCCCCTGACCTGCCCCCACCGCGCCGAGCTCGGACTTCGGCGGCTCATGACCCCCCAGAAGCCGCCAAAGTCCGAGTTCGGCGCGAGGGCTGGTGGGTGGGGGTCAGACCTCGTCGAGCATCGTGCGCAGGTCCGCAGGCAGGTCGAGGTCCGCCGCGCCCAGGAGCTCGTCGAGCTGCGCGACGCTCGACGCGCCGATGACCGGGATGACGGGCACGGCACCCCCGGTCAGCCACGCGAGGGCGACCTGGTTGACGGTCGCCCCGATCTCGGCGGCCACGTCGTGCAGCGCCCGCACGCGCGCGCGTCCCGTCGGGTGGTCGAACTCCTCCCACAGCGGCTTGTCCTCGCGCACGAACGCGCCCTGCAGCAGCGGCGTGTACGCCGTGACGGCGAGCGGTGGGCGCCCGCCGACCCCGGTCGAGGCGGCGTACGCGAGCAGGTCGGTCGATCCCCACTTCGCACGTGCGACGTCGGGGCGGGGGTAGACGTAGGAGAGCTGCTGCTGCACGACGCCGTACGGGGCGAACCCGCGGCGCAGCGCCTCCTCACGCGCCTCGACGACGCGCCAGGTCTGGACGTTGGAGATACCGGCGATGCCGACGACGCCCTCGTGCTGCAGCGCCGCGAACGCGCCGACCGTCTCGGCGAGCGGTGTGCCGAGGTCGTCGACGTGCCCGTACAGCACGTCGATCCGCTCGACGCCGAGGGGGCGCAGGCTCTCGTGCGCCTGGAGCAGGCGCTGCGCGACGCCGTGCGGCACGGTCGCCTGCCCGCGGGCGCCTCGCTGCCGCCGAGCCGCGCGCTGGTGGCCGCGCTGGGGGTCTCCCGCTGGGTCGTCACGGAGGCGTACGGGCAGCTCGTCGCGGAGGGCACGCTCACCGCGCACGTCGGCTCGGCGACGCGAGTCGCCGAC
>JAFAEH010000117.1 GCA_023424135.1 Actinomycetes bacterium
CGGCACGCGCACCGGGCACCGCGTCGACGCCCAGCACGAGGCGCACGTCGGCGAGCGCGCCCGCCACGGCCGCGCGCACGTCGTCCTCGACCCGTCCGTCGCGGACCGCGGGCTGCCAGGCGTGCCCCTGCGCGAGCGCCCACACGGCGGTGCGCGGCAGCACGACCGTCACGGGGCCCGCCGGGTCGAGGACGAGGACCTCCCAGCCCTCGTGCACGGCCGACAGCGCGGCGCGCGGCACGTCCGTCGGGACGGGCCGCGCGTCGGTACGCCACCGGGCCATCGCCTCGACGCCGGTGAACACCGGCAGGGCTGTGCGCCCGTCGGGCGTCCGCAGCGCGACGACGCCCGTGGACGCCTCCTTGTCGACCGTGTGCGCGTGCCCGTCGTGCTCGACCGTGCCGGCGACCTCCAGCTCGGCCAGCACGGGGACGAGCACGCGGGTCGGGGCGAGCGCCACGACGACCTCGACGAGGTCGGCGTCACCGTCCGCGTGCCGTGCCAGGACGGCGGCCAGCGCGGGGTCGGCTGCGCCGTCGTCGCCGGCGAACGGGGACGACGGCGGCAGCTCGCGGCCGCTCACGCCCGCGGGCCCGTCACGGGCGACCGGCGACGTCGAGCGCCTGCGGGAGCGTGAACGCGCCTGCGTACAGGGCCTTGCCCACGATGGAGCCCTCGACGCCCAGCGGCACGAGCGTGCGCAGCGCCGCGACGTCCTCGAGGCTCGACACGCCACCGGACGCCACGACGGGCGCCGAGGTCCGCGCGCACACCTCGCGCAGCAGGTCGAGGTTCGGGCCGCGCAGCGTGCCGTCCTTGGTGACGTCGGTGACGACGTAGCGGGCGCAGCCGGCCTCGTCGAGGCGTGCGAGCACCTCCCACAGGTCGCCGCCCTCCTGCGTCCAGCCGCGTGCCGCCAGCGTCGTGCCGCGCACGTCGAGGCCGACGGCGATCTGCTCGCCGTGCGAGGCGATGACGCGTGCGGTCCACTCGGGGTCCTCGAGCGCGGCCGTCCCGAGGTTGACGCGTGTCGCGCCCGTGGCCAGCGCCCGCTCGAGCGACGCGTCGTCGCGGATGCCGCCGGACAGCTCGACCTTGACGCCCTTGGCCGCGAGGTCCGCCGCGACCTTGCCGAGCAGGACGGCGTTGCTGCCGCGACCGAAGGCCGCGTCGAGGTCGACGAGGTGGATCCACTCGGCACCGCCCGCGTACCAGTCGAGCGCCGCGGCGAGCGGGTCGCCGTACGACGTCTCCGAACCGGCCTCGCCCTGCACGAGGCGCACGGCCTGGCCGTTCGCGACGTCGACGGCGGGCAGCAGCTCAAGCCTCGGCTCACGCGTGGGGGTCATGGGTCCTCTCCGGGTGGGGTCCGCAGCGGGCCCGGACGGGCCGCGCGGTGTGGTGCGTCAGCGCAGCGAGGCGACCCAGTGGGACAGCAGCTGCGCGCCGGCGTCGCCGGACTTCTCGGGGTGGAACTGCGTGGCCGCGAGCGGGCCGTTCTCGACCGCGGCGACGAACCGCCCGCCGTGCTCGGACCACGTCACGAGCGGCGGGGCGAGCGGGTGCTCGCCCGCGGCGGGCGTCTCGAGCAGCGGGAACGAGCGCGCCGCGTAGGAGTGCACGAAGTAGAACCGCTCGTCGCCCAGCCCGTCGAACAGCACCGAGCCTGCGGGCGGGTCGACGCTCGCCCAGCCCATGTGGGGCACGACGTCCGCCTCGAGCCGGTCGACCACGCCGGGCCACTCCCCGAGGCCCTCGGCCTGCACACCGTGCTCGACACCCTGCGCGAACATCACCTGCATGCCGACGCAGATGCCCAGCACGGGACGGCCGCCGGCCAGGCGCCGGTCGACGACCTGGTCGCCGCCGACGGCACGCAGACCCGCCATGACGGCGGCGAACGCGCCGACGCCGGGGACGACGAGCCCGTCCGCGTCGAGCGCGGCCTGCTTGTCGGCGGTCAGCTCGACGTCGGCACCGACCCGGGCGAGGGCCCGCACCGCGGAACGGACGTTGCCGAAGCCGTAGTCCAGCACGACGACACGGGGAGACACGCCCGACAGGCTACCCGCCGCCCGCGGCCCGCCCGGTCACTCGTCCGGCGGGCGGACGGACCGACGGGCGGGGGCCGACGGGCGCACGACCGCACACGTCCGCGCGCGACCGCGTCAGCGCCGGTGGGCCGCCAGCATGCGCATGGCCTTCCAGCGCGAGATCCCCACGGACGCGACGGCGCCCTCGACCTCGGCCGCCGGCACGTCACCGAGCAGCAGGTCCTCCAGCACGGGCGGCGCACCCGAGAGCACGAGCCCTGCGGGCAGGTCCTTCTGGTGCTCACCACCGACCCACTGCGAGGCCGCGATCTTGCCCTCGCGGCGCTCGAGCAGCACGACGGGCACCTGCCGCAGGAGCCGCGAGACCGCACCCGCGGCGAGCGCCCCGCCGGCCGGGTCGCGCAGGACCGCGAGCGCGCCGACGGGTGACGGCACGGCGTCGACGTCGACCTTCGCCAGCGAGCACGCGGCCGCGAGCGCCTGCGCGACCGCGACCTGCGTGACGACCACCGCGACCGTGGGCGGCCGCTCGGCCGTCAGGCCCGACAGGTCGTCGGGGACCTCGACGCCGAGGTCGTCGTCCGACCCGGTCACAGGGCGCCCTTCGTCGACGGCACGCCGTCGACGCGCGGGTCGAGGGCCACGGCCGCGCGCAGCGCCCGCGCGAGCGCCTTGAACTGGGCCTCGACGATGTGGTGCGGGTCGCGCCCCGCGAGCACGCGCACGTGCACGGTGAACGCGGCGTGGTGCGCGATCGACTCGAGCACGTGCGAGGTCAGCGACCCGGTGAAGTGCCCGCCGATGAGGTGGTACTCCTGGCCGGCGGGCTCGCCGGTGTGCACGAAGTAGGGACGACCGGAGACGTCGACGACGGCCTGTGCGAGCGACTCGTCCAGCGGGACCGTCGCGTCGCCGTAGCGCGCGATGCCGCGCTTGTCGCCGAGGGCTTCGCGCAGCGCCTGCCCCAGCACGATCGCGGTGTCCTCGACGGTGTGGTGCACGTCGATGTGCGTGTCGCCCTTCGCGTGCACCGTGAGGTCGATCAGCGAGTGCTTGCCGAGCGCGGTGAGCATGTGGTCGTAGAACGGCACGCCCGTGTCGATCTGCGTGCGCCCCGTGCCGTCGAGGTCGAGCTCGACGCTCACCGAGGACTCGCTCGTCGTCCGCTCGATCCGCGCCGTGCGACGTCCGCCGGTCGTCCCGCTCATCGTCCCGTCACCTCCACCAGGGCGTCCGTGAACGCCGCCGTCTCCGCCGGGGTGCCGACCGACACCCGCAGCCACCCGTCGGGGCCCGTGACGCGCACGAGCACCCCTCGGTCGAGCAGACCCTGCCAGACCGCGTCGCGGTCGTCGAACCGGCCGAACAGCACGAAGTTCGCGTCGGAGTCGACGGCCTCGAAACCCGTGCCGCGCAGCCAGGCGACCAGCGCGTCGCGCTCGGCGCGCAGCGAGCCGACCTGGGCCATGAGCTCCGGGGCGTGGCGCAGCGCGGCGCGTGCGACGGCCTGCGTGACCGCCGACAGGTGGTACGGCAGGCGCACGACCCGCAACGCGTCGACGAGCGCGCGCGACGCGGACAGGTACCCGACGCGCGCACCGGCCAGGCCGAACGCCTTGGACATCGTGCGCGTGACGGCCAGGTGCGGGTGCTCGTCGAGCAGCTCGAGCGCCGACGGGGTGCCCGCGCGGCGGAACTCGCCGTACGCCTCGTCGACGACGACGACGCACCCGCCCGGCACGTCGGCGGCCGCGTCGAGCACGGCACGCACGGTGTCCGGCGGCAGGGCGGTCCCGGTGGGGTTGTTGGGGCTGGGCAGCAGGACGACGCTCGGGGCGTGCGCCGCGATCGTCGCGCGCGCGTGCTCGACGTCGAGCGTGAAGTCCTCCTCGCGGCGCCCGGCGACCCACGCGGTATGCGTGTCACGCGCGTACTCGGGGTACATCGAGTACGTCGGGGCGAACGACAGGGCCGTGCGCCCGGGCCCCCCGAACGCCTGCAGGACGTGCAGCATGATCTCGTTCGAGCCGTTCGCGGCCCACACCTGCTCGGGCTCGCGCCGCACGCCCGCCTCGACCGCGAGGTACGCGGCGAGGTCGGCGCGCAGGTCGAGGAACTCGCGGTCCGGGTACCGGTTGAGGCCGCGCGTCGCGTCGGCGACGGCCGCCGCGACGTCGGCGACCACCGCGTCGGACGGGGCGTACGGGTTCTCGTTGACGTTGAGCAGCACGGGCACGTCGAGCTGCGGCGCACCGTACGGCTCGACGCCGACGAGCTCGGGACGCAGGGGCAGCGTGCCGCGCGGTGCGACGGGGGCCGCCCCGGGGGCGTCGTCGCGCGCGGTGTCGGGTGTGGCGGTCACGTCCCCGAGTCTAGGGACCGGTCGACGGCGGTCCGTGCGGGCGACCGACGGGCGGGCGGGCGCGCGTACCGTCGTGCCGCGCCGCGGCCACCTGGTGCGGCGCCCGGCGGTGCGCGCCCCGTCCGCGTGTCGGTGACCGCACGTACGCTGCCGGGCATGGTCCCCACCGACGTCGTGAGCCCGCAGGTCGACCGCGAGGCGCTGCACGCGCAGGCGCAGGAGGTGCTGCGCGCGCTCGTCGGACGCGACGACGTCTCCCTGCACGCCGACCAGTGGCAGGCCGTCGAGGCGCTCGTCGCGGACCGCCGTCGCGTCCTGGTCGTGCAGCGCACGGGGTGGGGCAAGTCCGCGGTCTACTTCGTCGCGACCGCGCTCCTGCGCCGCGGGGCCGCCGGGCCACGCCGGGGTGCCACGATCATCGTCTCGCCCCTGCTGGCGCTCATGCGCAACCAGGTCGAGGCCGCACGGCGCGCCGGGATCGCCGCCGAGACGCTCAACTCCGCGAACCAGCAGGAGTGGGACGACGTGCACGCGCGGATCGCGGCGGGTGAGGTCGACGTGCTGCTCGTGTCCCCCGAGCGGCTGAACAACCCGGGGTTCCGCGACGAGGTGCTGCCGCGCCTGGCGGCCGACGCGGGGCTCGTCGTCGTCGACGAGGCGCACTGCGTGTCCGACTGGGGGCACGACTTCCGCCCCGACTACCGGCGGATCCGCACGCTGCTGTCGGACCTGCCCGCGGGCATCCCGGTGCTCGCGACGACCGCGACGGCCAACGCGCGCGTCACCGCGGACGTGGCCGAGCAGCTCGCCGTCGGCGACGACGACGCGACGCTCGTGCTGCGCGGCACGCTCGACCGGCCGTCGCTGCGCCTGCAGGTCACGCCGCTGCCGGACGTCGCGACCCGCCTGGCGTGGCTCGCCTCGACGCTCCCGACGCTCGAGGGGTCGGGCATCGTCTACTGCCTGACGGTCGCGGCCGTCGAGCAGGTCACCGAGCACCTGCGTGCGGCCGGGCTGGACGTGCGCGGCTACACCGGGCAGACCGACCCGACGGAGCGTGAGCAAGCCGAGGCCGACCTGCTCGCGAACCGCGTCAAAGCCCTGGTCGCGACGTCCGCGCTCGGGATGGGGTACGACAAGCCCGACCTGGGGTTCGTCGTGCACGTCGGCGCGCCCTCCTCGCCCATCGCGTACTACCAGCAGGTCGGCCGTGCCGGGCGTGCGACGGCCCGTGCGGACGTGGTCCTGCTGCCCGGTCACGACGACCAGGCGATCTGGGAGTGGTTCGCGTCGACGGCGTTCCCGCCGGAGGACCAGGTGCGCGCGACGCTCGCGGCGCTCGACGCGCACGGCACGCTGTCGACCGCGGGGCTCGAGACGTTCGTGTCCCTGCGTCGCTCGCGCCTCGAGGGCATGCTCAAGGTCCTCGACGTCGACGGGGCCGTGCGGCGCGTACGCGGCGGGTGGGAGTCCACGGGCCGACCCTGGTCGTACGACGCCGAGCGGTACGCTCGTGTCACGGCGGCACGCCGTGCCGAGCAGCGCACGATGCTCGACTACCAGGCGACCGACGGCTGTCGCATGGCGTTCCTGCGGGCCTCGCTCGACGACCCGGACCTCCCGGACGCGTGGCGATGCGGACGCTGCGACCGGTGCACGGGCACGGGGGTCGGCGCGCTCCCCGACGCCGGTGCGGTCGAGCACGCGCGCGACCTGCTCGCCGTCCCGGGCGAGCCCGTCACGGCGCGCCGGCAGTGGCCGTCCGGGCTGTCCGCGCTCGGGCTCGACCTCAAGGGACGCATCCCCGCCGACGAGCAGGTCGCCGAGGGCCGGGCGGTCGGACGTCTCGACGCGCTCGGGTGGGGCGGTCCGCTGCGTGAGGCGCTGCGTGAGCAGGTCCCCGCCGAGCTGCCGGTGAACCTGCGCGCGCCGGTGCGCGAGACCCTCGAGGCGTGGGCGCCCGGCGTCGACGCGGTGGTGGCGGTGGCCTCGGAGAGCCGCGGGGCGCTCGTCGAGCACCTCGCGGCCGGTACGGCCCGGCTGCTGGGTGTCCCACTGCTGGGTGCCGTGCTGCCCACGGGCACGCCGTCACGGCACGACGTGAACTCGGCCCAGCGCCTCGCGGACGTGCTGCGCCACCTCGACCTGCCGCCCGACGTCGCGGGCGCCGTCGAGGGACGACGCGTGCTGCTCGTCGACGACCGCACCGACACCGGCTGGACGCTCACCGTCGCGGGACGTCTGCTGCGCCGCGCCGGCGCCGTGGACGTCCTGCCGTTCGTCCTCGGCGTCGGCTGACGCCGGCCGACGGGCCGCGGACGGCAACCCGTCGGGCGAGGCTCAGAACCGCGCGCGGACCGCCTCGCCGTGCGCAGGCAGGCCCTCGGCGTCGGCGAGCGCGACGACCCGGTCGGCGACGGCCGCCAGCGCGTCGGCGTCGTACTCGACGACCTGCACGGCCCGCAGGAACGAGTGCACCCCGAGGCCGCTGGCGAAGTGCGCGCAACCACCGGTGGGCAGCACGTGGTTGGAGCCCGCCATGTAGTCACCGAGGGACACGGGCGACCACGGGCCCACGAACACGGCCCCCGCGCTCGTCACGCGCTGTGCCCATGCCGCCGCGTCGACGGTCTGGATCTCCAGGTGCTCGGCCCCGTAGGCGTTGACCACGTCGAGCCCCGCGTCGAGGTCGTCGACGAGGACGATCGCCGACTGCGAGCCCCGCAGCGCCGCCGCGACGCGGTCGCGGTTGGGTGTCACCTCGACCCGGTCGACGAGCTTGGCCTCGACCGCGCCCGCGAGCTCGACGGACGGTGTGACGAGCACGGCGGCGGCGAGCGGGTCGTGCTCGGCCTGCGAGACGAGGTCGGCGGCGACGTGCACGGGATCGGCCGTCCGGTCGGCGAGGATCGCAATCTCCGTCGGTCCCGCCTCGGCGTCGATGCCGACGAGGCCGCGCACGAGCCGCTTGGCCGCGGCGACGTACACGTTGCCGGGCCCGGTGATGACGTCCACGGGCTCGCACAGCGTCGCGCCGTCGACGTCCTCGCTGCCGGCCGCGCCGTACGCGAGCATCGCGACGGCCTGCGCGCCTCCTGCGGCGTACACCTCGTCGACCCCGAGCAGCGCGCACGTCGCGAGCACGACCGGGTCCGGCAGCCCGTCGCGGTCCTTCTGCGGCGGGGAGACCACGGCGAGCGAGCCGACGCCGGCCTCCTGCGCCGCGACGACGTTCATCACGACCGAGGACGGGTACACGGCCAGGCCGCCGGGCACGTACAGCCCGACGCGACGCACGGGGATCCACCGCTGGCGCACGTGCGCGCCCGGGGCGAGCTCGACGGCGAGGTCGGCGGGCACCTGCGCCGCGTGCACCTGCCGGACGCGTGCGATCGTCTCCTCGAGCGCCGCACGCACCTGCGGGTCGAGCGCACCGACCGCCGCCGCCACGACGTCGGCGGGGACACGCACGTGCGCGGGGCGCACACCGTCGAAGCGCTCGGCCAGGTCCCGCAGCGCGGCGGCGCCGCGCGACCGCACGTCCTCGAGGATCGGGGCGACCACGGCCGTGGCGTGCTCGACGTCGAGCTCGGCACGGGGCAGCTCGTCGAGCAGCTCACGACGCGTCAGGGTGCGACCACGCAGGTCGATCCGGGAGATCACGGTCCCGAGTCTAGGACGGCCGGTGCGGTCGCCCGGGTCGGTGTCCCAGGCGCCGGACGGCGCACGGGACGCGCACGCTCGCCGTGGACACGAGCGCTGCCACACTGGACCCGTGACTCAGCACGACGAGCCCATCCGCCTGGGCCAGTTCCTCAAGCTCGTGGGCCTCGCCGAGACCGGCGGCCACGCGCGCGCCCTGCTCGACGACGACGCCGTGACGGTCAACGGCGAGCCCGAGGCGCGACGCGGTCGCCAGCTGCGGCCCGGCGACGTCGTCGACGTCGACCTGCCCGGCGGTCCGCAGCGCGCGGTCGTCGAGCTCGACGACGACGAGTGACCCTGGCTACGAGGCGAGCCCGGCGGCCGGCTGACCCGGCGTGGCCAGGCAGCTCGGGCCGAGCAGCGCCTTGAGGTCGCCGAACAACGAGGGCGAACGCTCGACACGCAGCCCGTCGTCGAGCCGCATGACCACCGCACGTCCCGGGCTCGTCAGCCGCAGGTGCACCTCGGTGACGCCCGGGTGGGTGGAGAGCACCTCGCGCAGCCGCTCCACGACGGGGGGGATGCAGCGCGACTCGGCGAGGGACACCACGACGGGCGCGTCCGCGACGGCCGAGGTGTCCGGGATCGACACCTCCATCGCCTGCAGCTGCATCTGGTCGTCGCGACGCCGCACCCGGCCCCGGATCACCAGCACCGCGTCCTCGGCGAGCACGGTCGAGTAGGCGAGGTAGGTCTCGCCGAAGAACATGATCTCGACCGAGCCCTCCATGTCCTCCAGCGTCACCGCCGCCCACGGGTTGCCCTGCTTGGACATCTTGCGCTGCAGGCTCGTCACCAGGCCCGCGACGACGACCGTCGACCCGTCGGGCCGCGCCTCGTCGGCGTTGAGCGTCGCGATCGACACGTCCGCCTGCGCCGACAGCACGTGCTCGAGCCCCGACAAGGGGTGGTCGGAGACGTACAGGCCGAGCATCTCGCGCTCGAACGCGAGTCGCTGCTTCTTGTCCCAGTCCGGCAGGTCGGGGATCGTCACCGCGATGCCGCTGCCGGTCTCCTCGTCGCCGCCGAGCTCGGCGAACAGGTCGAACTGCCCGGTCGCCTCCTTGCGCTTGACGTCGATGACGGCGTCCACGGCCTGCTCGTGGATCAGCAGCAGCGCGCGGCGCGGGTGACCGAGCGAGTCGAACGCGCCCGCCTTGATCAGCGACTCGATGGTCCGCTTGTTGCAGACCACGGCCGGGACCTTGTCGAGGAAGTCCGTGAACGACGTGAACGCGCCCTTCTCCTCGCGCGCCGCGACGATCGCGTCGACGACGTTGGCGCCGACGTTGCGCACCGCGGTCAGGCCGAAGCGGATGTCCACGCCGACGGCCGTGAAGTTGGCCGACGAGGAGTTGACGTCCGGCGGGAGCACCGTGATGCCCATGTGCCGGCACTCGCCCAGGTACAGCGCCGACTTGTCCTTGTCGTCGCGCACCGACGTGAGCAGACCCGCCATGTACTCGGTCGGGTAGTTCGCCTTGAGGTACGCCGTCCAGTACGACACGACGCCGTACGCGGCCGAGTGCGCCTTGTTGAACGCGTACCCGGCGAACGGGACCAGCACGTCCCACACGGCCTGGATCGACGCGTCGGAGTAGCCCCGCTCGCGCATGCCGGCCTGGAACGGCACGAACTCCTTGTCGAGGACCTCCTTCTTCTTCTTGCCCATCGCGCGACGCAGCAGGTCGGCCTGCCCGAGCGAGTACCCGGCGAGCTTCTGCGCGGCACGCTGCACCTGCTCCTGGTAGACGATCAGGCCGTAGGTGACACCGACCACGTCCTCGAGCGGCTCGACGAGCTCGGGGTGGATCGGCTCGATCTGCTGCAGCCCGTTCTTGCGCAGCGCGTAGTTGACGTGCGAGTTCATGCCCATCGGGCCCGGGCGGTACAGCGCGATGACGGCCGAGACGTCCTCGAAGTTGTCGGGGCGCATCTGGCGCAGCAACGAGCGCATCGGCCCGCCGTCGAGCTGGAAGACCCCGAGCGTGTCACCGCGGCCCAGCAGGTCGTACGTCGCACGGTCGTCGAGCGGGACCTCCTCGATCGCGATGGGGTCCTTGCCGTTCATCACGATGTTCTCGAGCGCGTCGTCGAGGATCGTGAGGTTGCGCAGCCCCAGGAAGTCCATCTTGATCAGGCCGAGGGCCTCGGACGCCGGCTGGTCGAACTGCGTGATGATCGCGCCGTCCTGCGGGCGCTTCATGATCGGGATGATGTCCAGCAGCGGCTCGCTGGACATGATGACGCCCGCCGCGTGCACACCCCACTGCCGCTTGAGGTTCTCCAGGCCGCGCGCCGTCTCGAGCACGCGCTGCGCCTCGGGGTCCGCGGCGACGACCTGACGGAACTCGTCCGCCTCGGCGTAGCGCGGGTGCTCGGGGTCGTACATGCCCGACAGCGGGATGTCCTTGCCCATGACGGGCGGCGGCATCGCCTTGGTGAGCTTCTCCCCCATCGCGAACGGGAAGCCCAGCACGCGGGACGCGTCCTTGAGGGCCTGCTTGGCCTTGATCGTGCCGTAGGTGACGATCTGGCAGACCCGGTCGTCGCCGTACTTGTCGGTGACGTACCGGATGACCTCGCCGCGCCGGCGCTCGTCGAAGTCGACGTCGACGTCGGGCC
>JAFAEH010000162.1 GCA_023424135.1 Actinomycetes bacterium
GCGCACCCGGCAGCGCCGCCGCGACCAGCGCGCCGACGCCGCGGCTCGTCGTGCGCGTGGGGTCGCGCCGGGCCGCGGGCACCAGGTCCAGGCCGAGCGCGTGCGCGGACTCGACGTGGACGGTCGAGCCGGTGCGCAGCAGGACGCCGGGCACGGGATCTCCCAGGGGCGAGGGCACCGTCACCGGGACGAGGTCGCCGCCGAGGCCGGCGTGCAGGGTGGCGACGAACCCCGGTCCGCCGTCGGCGAGCGGGCAGACCGCGACCTCGTCGTGCGGCGCGCCGTCGCGCCAGCCCGCCGCCAGGGTGCCGGCCGCCTGCTCGGGCGTGAGGCTGGTGCCGAAGCCGTCGGGGGCCATGAGGACGCGCACCCGACGATCCTGGCACGTGCCCGGGCGCGACCGGGCCGGTGCACGGTGCGCTGTGCACGACGAGCCGCTGTGGGATCATTCCGGGCGTGAGCACCTCGACCGGAACGTTCACCGAGCCGGCCCCGTCGGCGCTGCTGCTCCTGGGCCGCGGCGTCGACCTGGCGTCCGAGCGCGGCGTCGAGTGCGTCGGCGCCCTGCCGTCGCCCGGCGACCCCGCGCTCGTCGAGCGCGCCCGCGCCGCGCGCGCCGCGCTGGGCGATCGCGCGTTCGTCCTGGGCCACCACTACCAGCGCGACGAGGTGATCGCGTTCGCCGACGTCACGGGTGACTCGTTCAAGCTCGCACGCGAGGCCGCGGCCCGGCCCGAGGCGGAGTTCGTCGTGTTCTGCGGCGTGCACTTCATGGCCGAGTCCGCGGACATCCTGACGTCCGACGCCCAGCAGGTCGTGCTGCCGGACCTCGCGGCGGGCTGCTCGATGGCCGACATGGCGGCCGCCGACCAGGTCGACGACGCGTGGGACGTCCTGGCGGACGCCGGCATCGCCGACGACACCGTGCCCGTGACCTACATGAACTCGACGGCGGCGATCAAGGCGTTCACGGGCCGCAACGGCGGGACCGTGTGCACGTCGTCGAACGCGCACGTCGCGCTGCGGTGGGCGTTCGACAGGGTCGGCGGCGTCGACGGCACCGGCAAGGTGCTGTTCATGCCGGACCAGCACCTGGGCCGCAACACCGCCGTCCAGGCGCTGGGCATGTCGCTCGACGACTGCGTGGTCTACGACCCGCGCAAGCCCGGTGGCGGGCTCGGCGCCCGCGAGCTGCGCGACGCCCGTATGGTGCTGTGGCGGGGGCACTGCTCGGTGCACGGCCGGTTCTCGGCCCGCAACGTCGCCGACATCCGCGCCGCGGTGCCGGACGTGACCGTGCTCGTGCACCCCGAGTGCAAGCACGAGGTCGTCACGGCGGCCGACATGGTCGGCTCGACGGAGTACATCATCAAGGCGCTCGACGCGGCCGAACCCGGTTCGTCGTGGGCCATCGGCACCGAGCTCAACCTCGTGCGACGGCTCGCCGCCGCGCACCCCGAGCTGACGGTGCACTACCTCGACTCGACGGTCTGCTTCTGCTCGACGATGAACCGGATCGACCTGCCGCACCTGGTGTGGACGCTCGAGTCGCTCGTCGAGGGCCGCGTGCCCAACCGGATCGTGGTCGACCCGGACGACGCGCACTGGGCGCGGGTCGCGCTCGACCAGATGCTGGCTCTTCCGGGGCACTGACCCGGCGGACCGGCCGGCGCGGGCCCGGGCCGGTCGGAGGTGGAGGGACCATGTCGACCCACTCGACGCTGCGGATCGGCCTGCTCGTGTTCGACGGTGTCGAGGAGCTCGACGTCGTCGGACCGTGGGAGGTCCTCGCGTCCTGGGCCCGGCACTCGGCCCTGCACCCCGAGGTCATGACGTTCTCCGCCGACGGGTCGGGCGTGCGCTGCGCCAAGGGCCTCGGCCTGCTGCCCACGACCGGCGCGGACGACGTGGGGCCGCTGACGGTCCTGCTGCACCCCGGCGGCGCGGGGACACGGCCGCTCATGGCCGACGCCCGCCACCTCGCGTGGGTACGGGCGGTGCGCGCCACGACGCCGCTGATGGCGAGCGTCTGCACGGGCTCGCTCGTGTACGCGGCCGCCGGGCTGCTCGCCGGGCGGCCCGCGACGACCCACCACGCGGCGCTGGACGAGCTCGCGCAGGCCGATCCGAGCGTGCTGATCGACGCGGAGGCGCGGTTCGTCGACGACGGGGACGTGATCACGTCGGCGGGCGTGTCCGCCGGTATCGACATGGCGCTGCACCTGGTCGCGCGGCTCGACTCGCCCGATGCGGCGCGCGCGGTGCGGCACGGCATCCAGTACGACCCCGACCCGCCGGTCTGACGTCCCGCTGGTCGGACGACCTGCTGGCCACCGGTCCGACGTCCTGGCGGTCCGGCACCTCGCCCCGGCTGCCCGTCCCGTCGCCGTGCGGCCCTCGCGGACGGGCCGGCCCCGTCCGTGCTACCCGCCGGTAACCTCGGCCCGTGACCCGAATGATCCAGCTCGCCCTCGCCACCCTGCGTCCGCGCCGTGCCGTGCCGGGCCGCGACCTGCTCGACCCGTCGGCCACCCGGCTGCGCGTGCGCGTCGGTGACCTGGACCTGTACCGGCACGTCAACAACGGCGTGTACCTGCAGTTCATGGACGTCGCACGCTCGAACCTGCTCGCGGACCTCGGCGCGTTCGGGCGTCTGGCCGAGCGTGGCTGGTACCCCGTCGTCGCGGCCTCGACCGTGACCTACCGCCGGTCGCTGACGCTCGGTCAGCGCTTCACCCTGACCACGCGCGTGCTCGGCTGGGACGAGCGCGTGGTCTACCTCGAGCAGGTGTTCACGCGCGCCGACCAGCGGGTCGCCCGCGGCTGGGTCGCCGGACGCTTCCTGTCGCGCACCGGCGAGCGGATCGCCCCGGCGGACGTCGTCGTGGCGATCGACGGCGCACCGCGCGAGAGCCCCGTGCTGCCCGACGACGTCGCCGCGTGGGCCCGCGCGGTCGACGTCGCCCACCGCTGACGGCAACGTCGTTCGGCCAGGGTGGAGGGGTTGGGGTCAGGTCGGCGTCTCTGCTGGTGGTAGGGGTGCAGCCCGTGGCCCTGTGGGACCGGTCCGCACACACCCGGTCGCCATCGACCGACGCTTCTCCGCCCATCCCTCCCCGGTCGGAACCGTCATGACTATGATTGAGGTCATGACGACGACATCGTTGGCGAACGTGAAGGCGCACCTGTCGCGCTTCGTCGACTCCGTCCACGACACGCACGAGCGCGTGACCATCACCCGCAACGGCGAGCCGGCGGCGGTCCTGATGTCGCCCGCCGACCTCGCGTCCCTCGAGGAGACGATCGCCGTCCTGTCGGACGCCGCTGTCATGGCCGACGTCCGAGAGGCCGACGCCGCAGTCGCCCGCGGTGACGTCACGCCGCTGGCGGACGTCCTTCGGGCCCGCGCCGAGAGCACGTGAGGTACGAGGTCCGGCTCGCTCCCCCGGCGCGGCGCGCTCTGGTCGGCGGGCTGCCTCCAGCAGTGGCCGCGGCGGTGATCGAGTTCCTTGCCGGTCCGCTGGCGGAGGATCCGTTCCGCGTCGGCAAGCCTCTTCGGAACGAGCTTGAGGGCAAGTTCTCGGCGCGACGCGGTGAGTATCGCGTCATCTACACGATCAACGCGCGTGTGGTCACCGTGACCGTGCTGACGATCGCGCACCGGCGGGACGCCTACCGCACGTAGCCGGCCGGCGCCCGCCGCGTCACGGCGCAGGTCACCATCGTGCGCACCACCATCGCCCCGGTCGCCGAGCGATCGGATCGCTCTCTCACGCCCTGGTGGGGGCGGCGGGTGCCGGCGACGACGCCGGCCAGGGCAGGGGGCGGTGCGGAGCGGAGCGGGTCAGGGGCGGGCCAGGACCTCGAGGAGCAGCGCCTCGGCCAGCACGACCCGCTCGAGCTCACCGAGGTGCACGGACTCGTCGGCACCGTGCGCGCGCGAGTCCGGGTCCTCGACGCCCGTGACGAGGATCGTCGCGTCCGGGTAGACGTCGAGCAGGTCGCTGATGAACGGGATGGACCCGCCGACGCCGATGTCGACCGGCGGTGTCCCCCACGACGTCCCCATCGCCCAGCGCGCGGCACGCATCCCGGGCGAGTCCGCCGGCGCCTGGAAGGCGCGGCCCTGCTCACCCTCGTGGACCGTGACCCGCGCACCGAGGGGTGCGTGCTGCAGCAGGTGCTCGCGCACCGCCGTCATCGCCGCGCCCGGCTCCTGACCGGGGGCCAGGCGCACGGAGAGCTTCGCGGAGGCACGCGGCGTGATGGTGTTCGACGCGGACGCGACACGCGGTGCGTCGAGACCGATGACGCCGATCGCGGGCCGGGTCCACAGCCGCGCGGTGAGCGGCCCCGTCCCGGCCAGCTCGACGCCCGGCAGCACGCCCGCGTCGGCGCGCAGCTCGTCCTCGTCGTAGTCGACCGCGGGGTCGGGCGCGTGCACGAGGCCGGCGACGGCGACGTCGCCGCGCTCGTCGTGCAGCGTCGCCAGGAGCCGGGCCAGCAGCGTCGGCGCGTCCAGCAGCGGGCCGCCGAACATGCCGGAGTGCACCGCGTGCGAGAGCACCTCGACGTCGACGACCAGGTCGACGAGCCCGCGCAGCGACGTCGTCAGGCCCGGCACGCCGACCTTCCAGTTCGACGAGTCCGCGACGACGATCACGTCGGCCGCGAGCAGCTCGCGGTGCGTGTGCAGGAACTCCACGAAGGTCGGCGAGCCGATCTCCTCCTCGCCCTCGACGAACACGGTGACGCCGACGCCGAGCTCGTCGCCCAGCGCGCGCAGCGCACCGACGTGCGCGACGACGCCGGCCTTGTCGTCGGCGGCGCCGCGGCCGTACAGGCGCGCACCGCGCTGCGTCGGCTCGAACGGCGGCGACGACCAGTGCGCGTCGTCGCCCGGCGGCTGCACGTCGTGGTGGGCGTACAGCAGCACCGTCGGCGCACCGGCGGGTGCGGCACGACGTCCGACGACGGCGGGTGCTCCCGCGAGGCCCCGGGCACCGGTCACCCGCAGCACGTCGACCTGCGGCAGCCCCGCGTCGCGCAGCAGGTCGGCGACGGCAGCGGCGGACGCCTCGACGTGGGCCTGGTCGAACTCGGCGTTCGAGACGCTCGGGATGCGCACCAGGGCCTCGAGGTCCGCGCGCAGCGCGGTGAACTGCTCCGCGACGCGCGCTCGCAGCGCGGTGACGCGCTCGTCGGGCACGACGGACCCGGGGGCGGTGGCTGGACGGGGTGCGGACGGGTCGGTGGCGCTCACGGCACCGACGCTACTCGACCCTCCGGCTCGACTACCCTTGCAGGGTGTTCGGACGCAAGCAGGACCCCCCGCCGGCCGTCGACGCCCCCGTGGTCGACGAGCCGCCGCAGCCCGCGCCCGTCGGCAAGGGACGGCCCACGCCGACCCGCAAGGAGGCGGAGTCGCGCAACAAGCGGCCGCTGGTGCCGCAGGACCGACGCGTGGCCGCGAAGGAGGCCCGCGCGCAGCAGCGCGTGCAGCGTGACCTGGAGTACCAGGCGATGCGCACGGGTGACGAGAAGCACATGCCCCTGAGGGACAAGGGCCCGGTGCGCCGGTACGTGCGTGACAGCGTCGACGCACGCTGGAACCTCGGGGAGTTCTTCCTGCCGCTGGCGGCCGTGTTCCTGGTGCTGCAGTTCGTCACGGCGAGCACCGCTCAGCTGGTCGCCTTCGGTTCGCTGGTCGCCCTGTACATCTACATCCTCGCTGCCGTGGGCGACGCGTGGCTCATGTGGCGTCGGCTCCGCAAGCGGCTCGTGGCGAAGTTCGGCGAGGACGCCCTGCCCCCGCGGGGCCTGGCGATGTACGCCGTGCTGCGCGCCTTCCAGGTGCGCCCCTCACGCCTGCCCAAGCCGATGGTCAAGCACGGGCAGCACCCGGCCTGACCCGTCGCCGACCCCGACCCCGCAGCGCCGGTCCCGCCCCCGCGGCGCGCCGCCGCGTGGGCGCAGCCGCACCGGACGCGTCAGCCCCCGCCGCCGCAGGCGCGTGCGACCTGCAGCAGGATGAAGCCGACCACGAAGACCGGCACGAACCTCGACAGCGTCGGACGCCCCTGCGGGGACGCACCCGTGGGTCGTGACGCCCCGGCACCGGCCCCGGCGGGCGTGGACGCCTGCTCGTGCGCGTCGCCGCGCCACCCCTGTGCGCGCGCCTGCTCGACGGGCACCCAACGCATCTGCGGGGTCAGGACGTGCCCGTTGACGACGTCACCCACGCGGTAGGCGCGCCGCGCGGCCCCGGCGCCCGACGCCGCAGCATCGGCGCCCGCCGCCTGCTGGGGACGCTGGCCCGCGGCCTGCTGCCGCGCGGCGTCCCGCTCGGCCGCGTCACGCGCCGCAGCGGCACGCTGCTGCTCGGCCCGGTGCTGCGC
>JAFAEH010000053.1 GCA_023424135.1 Actinomycetes bacterium
GCGCGTGACCGACGCCGAGCGCGTCGACCTGGCGGACGTCCTCGTGCCGGTGCCCGGCGGCGTGCTCGTCGCCGAGCTGTCCCGCGGGGCCGTCCACCTCGTGCGCGTCGGCGCCGACGGCACGGCGACGACGCTGCTCGGCGGGCCGCACGTCGTCACGGGCGCCGCGGTCGCGACAGGTCGGGACGGTGACCTGCGCGTCGTCGCGTCCGCCGCGACCCCGGACAGCGAAGGCGTGCTCGTCGAGGTCACCGGGACGTCGCGCGTCCTCGCGGACTGGTCGCAGGCCCTGCGTGCCACGGGCCGCACCGTGCGACCCGACGAGCTCGTGGCGCACGCGCCCGACGGGTACCCGGTGCACGGCTGGCTCGCACTGCCGGACCCCGCGCGGCACGGACCAGGCCCGTACCCGACGCTGCTGATGATCCACGGGGGACCGTTCGCCCAGTACACGCACGCGCTGTTCGACGAGGTCCAGGTGCTCGCCGGTGCGGGGTACGCGGTGGTGCTGGGCAACCCGCGCGGATCCGCGGGGTACGGGCGTGCGCACGGCCGTGCGATCCGCCGTGCCATGGGCACGGTCGACACCGACGACGTCCTCGCCCTGCTGGACGCCGCGCTCGCGCAGCGTGCCGACGTGCTCGACGCGGGCCGGGTCGGCGTCCTCGGGGGATCCTACGGCGGGTACCTCACGGCGTGGCTCACGACGCGCACCGACCGGTTCGCGGCCGCCGTGGTCGAACGCGGCTTCCTCGACCCGGTGAGCTTCACCGGGTCGTCGGACATCGGCTGGTGGTTCGGGCTGCAGTACGTCGGCGACCACACGAGCGACCCCGACGCGGTCGCGGCGCAGTCCCCCCTGGCGCACGTCGGGAAGGTGACGACCCCGACGTTCGTCGTGCACTCCGAGCAGGACTGGCGCTGCCCCGTCGAGCAGGGGCAGCGCTGGTTCGTCGAGCTGCGCCGCCGCGGCGTGCCCGCCGAGCTGCTGCTCTTCCCCGGGGAGGGGCACGAGCTGTCGCGCTCGGGACGTCCCGCGCACCGCGTCGCCCGGTTCGAGCACCTGCTCGGCTGGTGGGCGCGCCACCTGCCGGTCGGTTGAGACGACCGTCACCCGGGCACGGCGCAGGGCCGCGCCGCGCCCGCCGCCTGTCGGTGCGCGCGACTACGCTGACGCGGTGCCCGCCCCCGAGACCTCGACCGTGACCGCCGACGACGGTCGACGGGCGCGGGGCGAGCAGGCCGACGCCGAGATCGGCGAGCTGCTCGACCTCGCGGTCGGTGCTCTGGGCGGCGGACGGCGCGACGGTCAGCACACCATGGCGCTCGAGGTCGCGCGGACGCTGACCGCGGGCGATCACCTGCTCGTGCAGGCGGGCACAGGAACCGGCAAGTCGCTGGGCTACCTCGTGCCGGCCGTGCGCCACGCGGTCCGCACCGACGAGCGTGTCGTGGTGTCCACCGCGACCCTCGCGCTGCAGCGGCAGGTCCTCACGCGGGACCTGCCGCTCGTCACGACCGCACTCGGCGCGCGCCTGCCGCGTCAGGCCCAGGTCGCGCTGCTCAAGGGCTGGCACAACTACCTGTGCGTGCACAAGGTCGCGGGCGGGTACCCGGCCGACGAGCAGGGCACGCTGTTCGACGTCCCCGAGCGTCCGGGCGCGGCCGAGCACCCGCCCACGGAGGCCGACGACGGCGGGCGCGAGAGCCTCGGCGAGCAGGTGGTCCGGGTGCGCGAGTGGGCGCAGGAGACGACGACGGGGGACCGCGACGACCTCGTGCCGGGCGTGTCCGACCGGGCGTGGCGGCAGGTCTCGGTCACCGCCATGGAGTGCCTGGGCGGGCAGTGCCCCATGCTCGCGGAGTGCTTCCCCGAGGCTGCGCGCGCCCGCTCGCGCGAGGCCGACGTCGTCGTGACGAACCACGCCATGCTCGGGATCGCCGCGTCCGGGTCGCCCGGCGTCCTGCCCGAGCACCAGGTGCTGGTCGTCGACGAGGCGCACGAGCTCACGGACCGCGTCACCGCGCAGGCGACCGCCGAGCTGTCCGTCGCGACGATCGACCACGCCGCACGCCTCGCGCGGCGCCACGGCGGTGTGCCCACCACCGATCTCGACACGGCCGGTCAGCACCTCGCGAGCGTCATCGTCCCGCTGCCCGAGGGGCGCTTCCCGCGGGGGCTGCCCGACGACGTGCGCGAGGCCGTCGCCGTGGTCCGCGACGCGGCGCGGACGCTGCTCACGGCCCTCAAGCCGGCGGCAGGTGCGCGCGAGGCACCCGACGGCGGCCGCAAGATGGCGACCTCCGCGATGCTCGCGCTGTTCGAGGTCGCCGAGCGCATGGCGGCCGACCCCGAGCAGAACGCCGCCACCGTGCTGTGGTGCGCACGCGGCGAGGACCGCCGGGGGGTCACCACGACCCGCCTGCACGCGGCGCCGCTCGCCGTCGCGGGGCTCGTGCGCACGCACCTGCTCGCGGGGCGTTCGGGGGTGCTGACCTCGGCCACGCTCACGCTCGGCGGCTCCTTCGACCCGATGGCGCGCGCCGTCGGGCTCGACCAGCGGCCCGACGCCGCGCCCGTGGGGCCGTCCGACCTCACCGGGGTCGACGTCGGCACCCCGGGGGCCGACGCCCTCGGGGCCGGTCGCACCGGGACCGACGACACCGTCACCGACGAGACCGCCACCGCCGGGACCGCGGCGGACGCGTCGGCGCTCGACGTGCCCGCACGGCAGGTCGCCCGCGAGGACCTCGGGCGTTGGCGGGGGCTCGACGTCGGCAGCCCCTTCGACTACCCCCGCCAGGGCATCTGCTACGTCGCGCGCCGGCTGCCGCCGCCCGGGCGCGAACCCGCGACCGACGCGCAGCTCGACGAGATCGCGACGCTCGTCGAGGCCGCGGGGGGACGCACGCTCGGGCTGTTCACGTCGCGCCGTGCGGCCACCGTCGCGGCCGAGGCGATGCGTGAACGCCTCGACGTGCCGGTGCTGCTGCAGGGTGACGACCAGCTCCCGACCCTCGTCGCGCAGTTCGCCGCGGACGAGCCGACGTGCCTGTTCGGCACGCTGTCGCTGTGGCAGGGGGTCGACGTGCCCGGACCGTCGTGCAGCCTCGTCGTCATCGACCGCATCCCGTTCCCGCGGCCCGACGACCCGGTGCGCTCGGCCCGCTCCGACGCGGTCGCACGTGCCGGTGGCAACGGCTTCATGGCTGTGTCGGCGACCCACGCCGCGCTGCTGCTCGCGCAGGGCGCCGGGCGCCTCGTGCGCTCCGGTTCGGACCGCGGCGTCGTCGCCGTCCTGGACCCGCGCCTGGCGACCGCACGCTACGGCGAGTACCTGCAGCGCTCGATGCCCGCCTTCTGGCGCACGACGGACCGTGACGTCGTCGTCGCGGCGCTGCGCCGGCTCGCGGGTTCGCACTAGCCTCGGGGGTGGGGCCGGCCGACGGGCGAGGCCGACCCCGGCACCTGCTCACCGACGCCCGTGACGAGGGGAAACAGCCATGGCCGAAGCCATCGAGGGTGACGAGTTCGCCCTCAGCCCGACACCGTCCGTGCCGCGCCGCACCTCCAAGCTCGGCATCGTCGGCGCCGGGGCCGTGGGCTCGACCATGGCCTACGCGGCGCTCATGCGCGGCGCCGCGCGCACGGTCGCGCTCCTGGACGTCAACCGCTCGAAGGTCGACGCCGAGGTCCTCGACCTGGCGCACGGCATCCAGTTCATGTCGATGGCCGAGGTGGTCGGGTCCGACGACGTGTCGGTCATGGCCGACTGCGACATCGTGATGTTCACGGCGGGCGCCAAGCAGAAGCCCGGTCAGTCACGGCTCGACCTGGCCGAGGCCACGATCTCCCTGGTCCGCAAGGTGCTTCCCGGCCTCGTCGAGGTCGCGCCGAACGCGACGTACGTGATGGTCACGAACCCCGTCGACGTCGTGACGTACGCGGCGCTGAAGATCTCCGGGCTGCCGCCGTCCCAGCTCTTCGGGTCCGGGACCGTCCTCGACTCCTCGCGCCTGCGCTACCTCATCGCACGGCACACGGGCGTCGCCGTGCAGAACGTGCACGCGTACGTCGCCGGGGAGCACGGTGACACCGAGCTGCCGCTGTGGTCGTCGGCGACGATCGGGGCCGTGCCCATCCTCGACTGGCAGGGCAGCGGGGAGAACGGCCCGCTGACCCGCGAGGTGCGTGACGCGATCGCCCGCGAGGTCGTCGAGTCGGCGTACCGGATCATCGAGGGCAAGGGCGCGACGAACTACGCGATCGCGCTCGCCGGTTCCCGGATCATCGAGGCGGTGCTCAAGGACGAGCGGCGCATCCTGCCGGTCTCGTCGCTGCTCGACGGGTACCTCGGCATGTCGGACGTGTGCCTGAGCGTCCCGTCGATCGTGGGTTCGGCAGGTGTCCTCGAGCGGCTCGAGGTCCCGATGTCGTCCGACGAGCTCACGGGCATGCGTCGCTCGGCCGAGGCCGTGCGCTCGGTGGCTCGCCGGTTCGGGTTCTGACGCGGTCCGACGCCTGCCCCGTGCGGATGCGGGGCGGGCGTCGGGCGTCGGCCGGTGCCGGGGTCGGGCCCGAGGACGTCGGCCGCGTCGCACGGCGTGCGGGCCGTGCGGTCAGTGGTGGCGCGGTCAGTGGTGGCGCAGCGCGTCCACGAGCTCGCGCTTGCGCATGCTCGAGCGACCTTCGATCCCGAGCTCGGCGGCCCGGTGCCGCAGCTTCTCGACCGTCCAGTCCTCGTAGTCTCCCGACCGGCCGCCCGCGCGTCCGACGGCGGACCGACCGCGCGCAGCCGCGGCCTTGGCGATCCGCGCTGACTTCTCCTTGCTGTTGCCCTCGTCCCGCAGCGTCTCGTACAGCTCGGGGTCCTTGACGCTGGGGCCGGGATCGCGACGTCCGGGCATGGCCACCTCCTGCGTTCGCGTGCACCGGGCTTCCCGGTCACTGCACCAGCCTCACCCCGCCGCGCAGGCGGCGCACGACGGGGGCAGGACGCGACGGAGCACGACGCGCGGCGCGTGCCCGGCGCCCGGTGTTCCCGGCACCTGGCGCGCCCGACATCCGGTGTGCCTGCGTCGCCGGACCGCGGCGGCGCGGACGCCCGCCGCCTGCGGTCTACAGGCTGCGCAGCACGCTCACGACGCGACCGAGCACGGTGGCGTCGTCACCGGCGATGGGCGCGTAGGCGGGGTTGTGGGGGAGGAGCCACACATGTCCGTCGATGCGCTTGAACGTCTTGACGGTCGCCTCGCCGTCGATCATCGCGGCCACGATCTCGCCGTTCTCGGCGACCGGCTGGCGCCGGACCACGACCCAGTCGCCGTCGCAGATCGCCGCGTCGACCATCGAGTCTCCCGCGACCTTGAGCAGGAAGAGATCCCCGTCCCCCACGAGCTGGCGGGGCAGCGGGAAGACGTCCTCGACGACCTGCTCGGCCAGGATCGGACCGCCGGCGGCGATCCGGCCGACGACGGGGACGTACGAGGGTGCGGGCGCCGCGTCGCGCTCGGGCACGTCGGGGTCGGGTGTCGCCGAGAGGTCGTTGCCCCTGGTGCCGACGGCGCGTGAGTCGTCGGGCTGGACGACCTCGATCGCGCGCGGGCGGTGCGGGTCGCGGCGCAGGTACCCCTTGCGCTCGAGCGCGGTGAGCTGGTGCTTGACGCTCGACGGGCTCGTCAGGCCGACCGCGTCGCCGATCTCCCGCATGCTCGGCGGGTAGCCGCGCTGCTCGACCGAGGCGCGCACGGTCTCCAGGACGAGGCGCTGCCGCGACGTCAGCCCGTCACCGACGGGCTCGAGGGCCGCGGACGGCTCCGGAGCGGCGGACGACGGGCGCGCGCCGCTCGTCGTCGTCGAACCGATCTGCACGTCCACAGCGCCTCCTGCCGTCCGTCGTCGCGCGCCCCGGCGGGGCGCGGTCGTCGTCGACCTCCGCCGCGACACCCGTCCGCGCGCCGTCCGTGCAGGTCGG
Organism: Actinomycetes bacterium; assembly: GCA_023424135.1. Taxonomy (GTDB): domain Bacteria; phylum Actinomycetota; class Actinomycetes; order Actinomycetales; family Cellulomonadaceae; genus Cellulomonas. The sequence continues at coordinate 5,976 of JAFAEH010000053.1, forward strand.
CGCCGGTGCGGCGGGCGATGTCAGTGGTCGGTGGTGCACTCGACGCGTCACTCACCCTAGGGGCGTGAGCGACACGGATCAAACATCTGTTCGAGCGTGTCTCGACGGATGTCGGCGCCGTCTGGTAGACATCGTACAGACGTTCGACGAACAGGTGTTCGAGGGTGCGGCCCCGGTGCGGGCCGCCGAGGAATGAGGTGCGACATGACGAGCATGGTGATCACGCCCGCGGTCCGACCGATCCGCGCCGTGCGCGCCTCGGGTCCGGCGCGCACCGCGCCGCGCCCAGCCGTCGTGCGCACACCCGGGCGTCCGGCGGTGCGGCGGTCGCACGCGGCCGACGAGGCGCCGCTGCGCCTGACGTCGCGGGGTCGGCTGGTCGTCTGGTCGCTCGGCCTCGCGCTCGCGCTGGGGGTCGGCGGTGCGGCGGCGTCGGCGCAGGCGGACGGTCCGGTCGCGGCCCCCGAGGTCCAGCGAGTGGTCGTCGAGCCGGGGCAGACGCTCTGGGCGATCGCGGCCGGGGTTGCGGCGCCGGGCGAGGACGTGCGGGACGTCGTGCTGCAGCTCATGCGCCTCAACGACCTGCCGTCGGGCGGGCTCCTGGCGGGGCAGACGATCGTCGTGCCCGTGGGATGAGACGGTCTGCCGCGGCGGGCTTGTCAGGGTTCGACGCGACTTGTAGGTTAGGCTTACCTCATTCGGCAGGCTGGGGGGCCGGCCGGAGGTGTGTGCGATCTCCCGACTCGCTCGGTGAGCGTCGTGCAGCAGCAGGTGGTACCGAGGCGAGTCGGTACCACGAGGGACGGGGGCGTCCCCACGAGGGCGGCCGTCGCGAGACGGTCGCCCTCGTGCTGCCCCCGCCGTCCCAAGCGCCCCTGCCGTCTGTCGTACCCCTGGCGTCCGCAGCGCGGGAGCGGCGCGATGCAGCTCGGGCGCGGCACGATGGGGCGATGTTGCGGTCGTGCCCGCGACGTCCTACCGTCGCGAGCGTCCGCCGGGCTCCGTGCCGTGACGGGCTCCGTCCGTGATCCGCCGCGTCGAGAGGTACGTCGTGCACTGTCCGTTCTGCCGCCACCCCGACTCGCGGGTCGTGGACTCCCGGACGTCCGACGACGGCTCGTCGATCCGCCGACGTCGGCAGTGCCCGAGCTGTCACCGCAGGTTCACGACCGTCGAGACGGCGAGCCTGTCGGTCGTCAAGCGCTCCGGGGTCACGGAGCCGTTCAGCCGGGCGAAGATCGTCAACGGCGTACGCAAGGCGTGCCAGGGCAGGCCCGTCAGCGAGGACGACCTCGCGCTGCTCGCGCAGAAGGTCGAGGAGAACCTCCGGGCCGCGGGTTCCGCCGAGCTCGACGCCTACGAGATCGGTCTGGCGATCCTCGGCCCGCTGCGCGAGCTCGACGAGGTCGCGTACCTGCGTTTCGCGAGCGTCTACCAGGCGTTCGACTCGCTCGAGGACTTCGAGTCCGCGATCTCGGGCCTGCGCGCCGAGCACACGCGGGACGGCGGTGAGGCCGCCGAGGTCGATGGCGCCGCGGCTCAGGACCCGGCCGCCGGCCCCTGACGCCCGCTGGTCACCGGCGGGGCCCACGACCGGTCCCGCACGGTGCCGTGCGGCGGTGCGTCCGCGGCACACCGAGCACGAATGCGGTGGCGCACCGGCGCCCGGTCGACCACGCTGGGGTACCCGACGACAACGTCGCGAGAGCGGAGGACGACCCATGACGCAGGACGACAAGCCGTCGGTCAGCGAGGACACGAAGGAGAAGTTCCGCGAGGCGCTCGAACGCAAGCGCGCAGCGGCCCACCCGACGGCCGACGGGGACCGCAACACCGGCGCCGTGCACGGGTCGGAGACGGCCGGACCGGCGCAGCGCCGGTTCCAGCGCAAGTCCGGGTCCGCCTGACCGGGCGCCCGGGACGTCTCGACGACCGAGACGTCTCGACGACGAGGGGCCGCGCGAGCTCACGCCGCGCGGCCCCTCGTCGTTCCTGCTGTCCCGCGGGTGCCCGCGGGGTGCACGCTCAGTCGAGCTGGCGCAGGCGCAGCGACTCGGTGCGGCCGGCGAGCTCGTCGACCACGGCGGGGGACAGCGCTGCCGCGACGTCGGTGACGACGTAGCCGAGCTCGCCGCGCGTCGCCAGGAGCTGGCCCTCGATGTTGACGCCGTGCTCCGCGAGCGTGGCGTTGATCGTGGCGAGCACGCCGGGCACGTTGCGGTGCAGGTAGGCGATGCGGTGCGCGTCGGGACGCTGGTCGAGCGCGAGGTTCGGCAGGTTGACCGACAGGTTGGTCGACCCGGTCGCGAGGTAGTCGCGGACCTTGTTCGCGACGAACTGCCCGATCGCCTGCTGCGCCTCCTCGGTCGACCCGCCGGTGTGCGGCGTGAGGATGACGTTGGGCAGTCCCTGGAGCTCGGAGACGAACGGGTCGCCCTTGCGCTTGGGCTCCTCGGGGAACACGTCGACGGCGGCGCCGGCGACCTGGCCGGACTGGATCGCGTCGCGCAGCGACGCGTAGTCGACGACGAAGCCGCGCGAGAGGTTGAGGAAGATCGCACCGGGCTTCATGCGAGCGATCTGCTTGGCGCCGAACATGCCGGCGTTGCCCGAGCGGCCGTCGACGTGCAGCGTGACGACGTCGGCGGTCTCGAGCAGCTCGTCGAGGGTGTCCATGCGCCGGGCGTTGCCGAGCGCGAGCTTCTCGGCCGAGTCGTAGAACACGACGGACATGCCGAGGTTCTCGGCCAGCACCGACAGCTGCGTGCCGATGTTGCCGTAGCCGATGATGCCCAGCGTGCGGCCGCGGACCTCGTGCGCGCCCGTGGCGGACTTGTTCCAGATGCCGGCGTGCATCTCCTTGTCGAGCACCGACTGGCGGCGCGTGAGCGAGATGATGTCGGCGATCGCGATCTCCACGACGGACCGCGTGTTCGAGAACGGGGCGTTGAAGACCGCGATGCCGAGCGCGGCGGCGGCGTCGAGGTCGATCTGGTTGGTGCCGATGCAGAACGCCCCGACGACCTCGAGGTCGGGGGCGGCCGCGAGCACCGCGGCGGTCACCTGCGTCTTGGACCGGATGCCGAGCACCTGGACACCGGCGAGCGCCTCGACGAGCTCGGACTCGTCGAGAGCGCCGGTGCGCGTCACGACGTCGAACCCGGCGGACTCGAGGGTCGTCCGGGCCAGGGGGTGCAGGTTCTCGAGGAGCAGCGCGGTAGGCACGCCCCATGGTGCGCCCGGCGCGCAGACCCCACCAAAAACGTCCCACGAGACGGACGGCGTGGACCGGTGCGCCCGCCGCGCGGGACCGGTCGACGCCGTCCGTCGTCGGACCTCAGCGTGCCGTGCAGCCGAGGGTCGGGTTCCCGGGCGTGCCCGATGACGACCCGATGAATCCGAAGCTCGTGCCGGCGCCGGCCGCCAGGCTCCCGTTCCAGGCCACGTTCGCGGCGCTGAGCGAGGTGCCGCTGCCGCTCAGCGTGGCGTTCCACGCCTGCGCGACGCTGACGCCCGCGGGCAGGCCGAGCGTCACCGTCCACCCCGTGACCGGCGCGGCGCCCGCGGTGACGGTGACCTCACCCTGGAACCCCCCGGGCCACGTGGACACGGCGCGGAACGTCGCCGTGCACCCCTGGACCCCGGGGGTCGTCGTGGGGCCCGGCGTGGGCGACGCGCTGGGGGTCGCAGAGGGCGTCGGGCCCGTCGTCGGCCCGGGCGACGTGGTGGGCGACGGCGAGACGGTGGGCTGCGGCGAGACGGTCGGGGACGGCGACGGTGCGGGGCTCGCGGTCGGCACGGGTGTGGTGGCCCCGCCCCAGGCCGCGGTCGTGTCCAGCCACGCCGCGCGGCGCAGCATCCAGTCCTGCAGGTACGTGACCTGACCGCTCCACGTGGCCGCGGTCGGGGTGCTGAACGGTCCGATCGTCGCCGTCGTGAGGTTCGGCCAGCGCTGGAAGTTGCGTGCGGCGGCACCCGACAGGGGCGTCGACAACGACGAGACGCGCGAGCGCAGCGACGCGTCCGACAGCGTGCTGCGGCGCAGCTCCTGCCAGCGGATCTTCACGAGGTTGACGAACGCCGGGTCACGCATGAGCGTCTGGAACCAGTCCGACGGCGGGTTCTGCCGCGACTGCTGGTACTGCCAGCCGGACGTCTGGTCGTTCTGGAAGTACCCGCCGGCCCCGAACGTCAGGTCGAAGTCCCACAGCGGGCCGGCGGTGAGCAGCCCGCCGCGGTCCTTGTAGAAGTACTGGCTGCGGTAGTACGCGTCCATGTCACGCGAGAGCTCGTTGACGATGACCTGGTCGACGAACGAGCCGACGTCGACGAGCGAGGGGTAGCCGGTCACCGGGTCGGACGGGTTCGACGAGTGGATCGCGTCGTTGACGCGTCCGAGGTACCCCGAGAGGTAGTCGAGCTGCGCCGGGACGAGGTCGTCGGGGTCGTGCACCTCGAGGTCGCGCCAGCAGGCCGTCGCGGCACGGCACGGCACGAGCGGCTCCTCGGCCGCGAGCCACTCGAGCTTCACGATGTAGCCGCCCTCGACGCGCGGCGCCGTGACGTCCTCGGGGTTGAGCTTCTTGAGGTCGAGGCGGTTCTTCTGGTTCTTGATGGTCTCCTCGAGCATGTAGACGCCGCGGTAGTCGTTCGCGGCCACCGGCTGCGCGTCGTCGTTCACGTAGACCTCGACGAGCCGGTACCGGGGCGCGTGCAGCCCCATCTCGCGTCCCAGGTCCAGGACGAGCGCCTCGCGGATGAGCGACTTGTCGGCGAACGGGCCGCGCAGCACCCAGTCGGCCTCGGCCGGCATGCCGAAGAACTCGAGGTCGTTGTCGTCGTCCTCGTTGTCCCACAGCTCGACGCGGTACGGCTTCTTGTCGAACATGCGGCTCGACTGGCCGCGCAGCCGGTACCCGCCGCGTGTGACGAGCGTCGGCGTCGCGGTCAGCGAGGTGGTGCCGCCCTCGGGCTGGAGCTCGACGAACGCGGCCGTGTGGTAGTCGTCGCCGACCACACCGCGGCCGAACGAGTCGACGACCAGCACCGGCAGGTCGTGGGTCGTGCCCACGGCGGTCGCGACGTACTGCGCGGAGCCGGGCTCGCCCGTGGCGGCGCCGCCCACGAACGCCTGGGCGCGGATCTCGGTGCTGCGCGTCAGGCTGATCGGACCGGACGCGATCGGGGACGACGCGCCCGGGACGGCGCCGTCGGTGGTGTACCGCACCTCGGCGCCGCGCAGCGAGGTGGTGAGCGTGACCTGCAGCGTGCCCGTGAACGTGCGGCTCGGCACGGAGAACGCGACGTCCCCGGTGAGCCCGGCGTCGGTCGCGGTCGCGGCCGGCGCAGCGGGTGCGCCGGCCGCGGTCGCGACCGTCACGGGCCCGAGCAGGGGTGCCGCCAGCGTGCCGGCGAGCACCCCCGCGAGCAGTGTTCTTGTGGTCCGTCGTGACATCGTCGTCTCCCTGTGGGTGTGGGTGCGTCGGCGCGCGCCGGGACGGCGCGGTCAGCTGCGTGCGTACGCCTCGACGGCGGGCACGGAGTGGGGCAGCAGGTGGCGGCGCAGGGTGCGCTGCCACCGGGTCGAGGGGAGCTCGGGCTGCAGTGCCGCCATGCCCGTCGCGTACTTCGAGATCCGCACCGGTCGGTGCCCGTGCGCCCACAGCAGGCGGTCGGCGGCCGAGGCGGTCGAGCCGGTCTTCGTCTCGACGACCGCGACCCGTTGCAGGTGCAGCGGCCGCCGTCCGTCGTGCCACGACAGGTCGACGTCCACGGTGAGCCGGCTGTCGGTGTCCGGCAGCAGGATCGTCGCGCGCCGGTACCGCGTGACGAGCGTCGGCACCCATGCCATCGTGTCGGCGCCCGCGATCCCCTGAGCGGTGAGCGTCGCGGTGACGAACCCCTGGGCCGGGCCGACGCTCCCGCGGTCGTCGAGGTGGTGCGGCACGCGGTCCTTGACGGTCGTGCCCCGTGCCCCGCGGGTCTTGACCTCGATCCAGCACAGCGCGGAGTCGACGTACGTGCGCGTGCGGACCTTGAAGCGTCGGCGGCGCCGGTGCGCGGCGAGCCGGTAGGCGAGCAGGTCGGGGGTGTCGAAGTACACCGACTCGTAGTCGAACAGTCGTCGTGGCCCGATCTCCAGCACCTGCGCGTCGGGCGGCAGCCCGCGCACCAGGGTGTCGACGTCGTCGAGCGGCACGAGGTACTTGCGGTCGACGCGTGTGAGCAGGCCCGCACGCTCGACGAGCTCGTCGAGGCCGACCGGCAGGAGCCGGGCGACGGGGCCGTCGATCAGGTCGGTCGCGGCGGTCACGATCCGGCACCCGTCACGCTCGGCCGGACGGCGGTGTCCCGCGCGGCCTGCAGGTGCCCGCGCCGACGCGCCGGTGGCACGGCCTCGTAGCGCACGTCGACCCACGTGGTGTCGTTCACGAGGTCGACGCGCTGCACGGCGACCTGGTGCACGCGGGCGCCGAGCATGCCCTCGAGCCTCGCGACGAGCGCGACCCGGTCGAGCACCGCACCGTCCAGCACGAGCTCCTGGCGCTGGTGGCGGCGCAGCACGCGCGGGTGGTCACCGACGAGGACGGCGGTCAGGAGCAGGGCCATGAAGGCGATCGAGTGCCAGAGCACCTGGCCGGGGAGCGCTCCCAGGATCCCCAGCGCGAGCGCCGCGAAGTAGTACGCGACCTCACGCTGGTCGATCTCGGTCGAGCGCAGCCGGATGATCGACAGGACGCCGAACAGGCCGAGCCCGAGCCCGGCACCGATGGTGGCGGAGCCGAGCACCGAGGCGACGGCTAGCACGCCGACGTTGACGCCCAGGAACGCGACGACCAGGTCGCGCCGGCGGTGTCGACGGAAGTACGTCGACACGAGCAGCGCGACCGCCGCGAGGTCGACGCCGATGAGCACGATCTGGTCCATGTGGGCAGGTCCCCCTGTGAGTCCTCCTGCGGTCTGGTGGCGTCCGGGTGAACAGCGGGTGAACCCCGCGGACTGGCACGGACCCTGCGGGGGAGTCGGGGCGGCCGTCAATCGTGCTAAACGATTTCGCTTTCGGGCGCGGGCGCATTGTCGAAACGTTTGCGCGCACTCTTCGGGCGCGCGTTCAGAATGCCTGGGGAAAGCCTTCCGGCAGGTCACGGGCGTGCAGCACGTGCAGTTCATGTGTCGGACGGGTCATCGCAACGTAGAGGTCTCCGGCGGACGCCTCGAGCACCTCGGCGGGCTCGACGAGCACCACCACGTCGAACTCCAGGCCCTTCGTCTCGTCCGGTGTGAGCACCACCAGGGCGGACTCGAGGTCCACCCCCGAGCCGCCGCTCGCGTCCGCGCCGAACGCCGCCCGGATCCGCTCCGCACGGTCGGCGACGGCGACGACGGCCACACGTCCGGCACCCGAGGCGTCGCCGACGTCCCGCACCAGCCGGCGCGCGAGGCCGGTGCCCGCGTCGACGAGGGCCGCGTCGGACGCGACGCGCTCGACC
>JAFAEH010000196.1 GCA_023424135.1 Actinomycetes bacterium
CGGCGGCGTGCTGCAGCGCCGCGCGCTCGGCCGCGCCGACCACCACGTCGGCACCGGCACGCCGGCGCCCTCGCGCCACCGCACGCACCGTGTCGTGCAGTGCACGCGTGTGGGAGGGCAGCAGGTCGATCTCCTCGGTGCGCGCGCCGAGGCCGGCGGCGAGGGCCTCGCGGGCGCCGTCGAGCAGGTGCCGCGCGCGGCGCCCCTCGGCGTGCAGCCGGCGCGGGTCCGCCCACCCCTGGTCGAGCGCGTCGAGCAGCGCCGCACGCGCCGCGGGCCGCAGCGGTGCGTGCCCGGAGACGTCGAGGACGGTGCGGTGCGGGTCGCCGGCGCTGTGCTCGCTCACCTGACGCACGCTAGCCGCAGTGGGTCGGGCCGGTTCGGCTCCGGGGCGTTCGCGGTGGTGCGCACGAGATGTGACGGTGCTGACACCACGTCGTCAAACGTGCGTCGCGGCACGTGAGCCGCGCCACGGCGCGCTAGGCTGCTCGGGTCGAGGACGAAGGTCCCACACGGTCGTGCGCCCGCCCCTGGGCCGCGGTCCTGCGGGACGCGAGTGGAAGGTCCCCAGTGCACCCGGTTCCCCCCCGCCGTACCCGGCGCGCCATCGCCGCCGTGGTGGCCGCGGTCGCCGTGCTCGTGCTCAGCGGCTGCTCCGAGACCGTCCAGCGCGGCTGGCTGCCCGGATACTCCGACCAGGAGGTCACGGACCAGACCGGCCGCGTCGTCGACCTGTGGGTCGGCTCGTGGGTCGCCGCACTCCTGGTCGGCATCCTCACGTGGGGCCTGATCCTGTGGTGCGTCGCGGTCTACCGCAAGCGCAAGGGCGACGACGTCCTGCCCGTGCAGCTGCGCTACCACGTGCCCCTCGAGGTCATGTACATCCTGCTGCCGGTGATCATGGTCGGCGTGCTGTTCTACTACACGAACCGCGACACGCTGGCGCTCCAGGACGTCTCGGCCGAGCCGGACGTCAACATCCAGGTCATCGGCAAGCAGTGGAGCTGGGACTTCAACTACCTCGACGACGACGTCTACGAGACGGGTCAGCACGCGCAGGACATCGGGAGCGACGAGGCGGTGCTCGGGGAGCAGGTCACGCTCTACCTCCCGGTCGACCAGCGCGTCGAGTTCACGCTCGACTCGCGCGACGTCATCCACTCGTTCTGGGTCCCGGACTTCCTCTACAAGATGGACATGATCCCCGGGCGCACCAACACGTTCCAGGTCACGCCGACGCGTGAGGGCATCTACCGCGGCAAGTGCGCCGAGCTCTGCGGCGAGGAGCACTCCGCGATGCTGTTCAACGTCGCCGTGGTCTCGCAGGAGGAGTACGACGCCCACATGGACGAGCTGCGGGAGAAGGGGCAGACCGGGTCGCTCGGCCTGGAGTACAGCCGCCAGCAGGACCTGAACGACGTCGCGGAGGTCGAGCACTGATGGCTGCGCACACCGAGCTCGTCCCCGGCCTGTCGCCGCGTCGTCAGACGCTGGGACGCACGGTCATCAAGTGGATCACCTCGACCGACCACAAGACGATCGGGTACCTCTACCTGATCACGTCGTTCGTCTGGTTCGCGATCGGCGGCATCCTCGCGCTGCTCATCCGCGCGGAGCTCTTCGCGCCAGGCATCGACCTGTTCCAGTCGAAGGAGCAGTACAACCAGGCGTTCACGATGCACGGCACGATCATGCTGCTGCTGTTCGCGACACCGTTGTTCGCCGGGTTCGCCAACATCATCATGCCGCTGCAGATCGGCGCGCCCGACGTGGCGTTCCCGCGGCTGAACATGTTCGCGTACTGGCTGTACCTGTTCGGCGGCCTCATCGCCGCCGCCGGGTTCCTGACGCCGCAGGGTGCCGCGTCGTTCGGCTGGTTCGCCTACGCACCGCTGTCGAACCAGATGTACTCGCCCGGGGTCGGGGGAGACCTGTGGGTCTTCGGCCTGGCACTGACCGGTTTCGGCACGATCCTCGGGGCGGTCAACTTCATCACCACCGTCGTCACCATGCGCGCGCCGGGCATGACGATGTTCCGCATGCCGATCTTCACCTGGAACATCCTGGTGACGTCGCTGCTGGTGCTCATGGCGTTCCCGCCGCTGGCCGCCGCGCTGTTCGCGCTCGGTGCCGACCGTCGGCTGGGCGCGCAGGTGTTCAACCCGGACAACGGCGGTGCGATGCTGTGGCAGCACCTGTTCTGGTTCTTCGGGCACCCCGAGGTCTACATCATCGCGCTGCCGTTCTTCGGCATCGTGTCCGAGATCCTGCCCGTGTTCAGCCGCAAGCCGATCTTCGGCTACAAGGGCATCATCTACGCGACGATCGCGATCGCGGCCCTCTCGGTGACGGTGTGGGCGCACCACATGTACGTCACGGGTGCGGTGCTGCTGCCGTTCTTCGCGTTCATGACGATGCTCATCGCGGTGCCCACCGGCGTGAAGTTCTTCAACTGGATCGGCACGATGTGGCGCGGCAAGCTCACCTTCGAGACGCCGATGCTGTGGTCGATCGGGTTCCTCGTGACCTTCCTGTTCGGCGGCCTGACCGGCGTCATCCTGTCGAGCCCCGCGCTGGACTTCCACCTGTCCGACACGTACTTCGTCGTCGCGCACTTCCACTACGTGGTGTTCGGGACCGTCGTGTTCGCGATGTTCGCGGGCTTCTACTTCTGGTGGCCCAAGTTCACCGGGCGGATGCTCGACGAGCGGCTCGGGAAGATCCACTTCTGGGTGCTGTTCGTCGGCTTCCACATGACGTTCCTCGTGCAGCACTGGCTGGGCGTCATCGGGATGCCCCGCCGGTACGTCGACTACTCGCCGGCGGACGGGTTCACGTGGATGAACCAGCTCTCGACGGTCGGCTCGGTGATCCTCGCCGCCTCCACGCTGCCGTTCCTGTGGAACGTGTACGTCACGTGGCGCAACGCCCCCAAGGTGACCGTCGACGACCCGTGGGGCTACGGCGGCTCGCTCGAGTGGGCCACGAGCTGCCCGCCGCCGCGGCACAACTTCACGTCGCTGCCGCGGATCCGCTCGGAGCGCCCCGCGTTCGACCTGCACCACCCCGAGGTCGCCGCGATGGACCACGTCGAACCGGATCCCGGACCGCTCGACTGGGAGGCCCAGCGCACCGGTGAGGTCGGTGAGGCCGGACGGCGGATCGCCCAGGGCACGGACGAGCCCGAGCAGTCGTCCGCGACGATCGTCGCGGACCCCCCGCAGGCGGCTGTCGACCAGGCGGACGAGACGGACGGCGACCGCACGGAGGAGGACCGATGAAGCTCGAGGCCCAGCTGTTCCTCTACGGGATCTTCTTCTTCGTCCCGGTCGGCCTGATCTACGCGTTCTGGAGCGGCGGCGAGCCGGTCGGCACGGTCAGCATCCCGCTGGTCGGTGGCCTCGTCGGCATGATCGGCGGCTACTTCGCGCTGCTCGCGCGGCGCATCGACGCACGTCCTGAGGACGACGAGCTCGGTGAGATCGAGCAGGGTGCCGGCAACCAGGGCACGTTCAGCCCGTGGAGCTGGTGGCCGCTGGTCGTCGCCCTCGCCGGTTCGATCGCGTTCCTCGCGATGGCCGTCGGGTGGTGGCTCATGGTCCCCGCCGTCGCACTGGGCGTGATCGGCCTGGTGGGCTGGCTGTTCGAGTTCTCCCGCGGCCAGCACGCCCACTGACTCGTCCGCGCGGTGCGGCGGCCCGGTCCGCCGTGTCGGTGCTGCGGGCTAGGGTCGCCGCGTGCGCATCCAGGAGCTCGTGATCGACTGTCAGGACCCGCGACGAGTCGCGGAGTTCTGGTCCGCCTTGCTGGGTGTCCCGTGGGCTCCGGTCCACGACGGCTGGGCCGTGCTGGACACGCCAGGTCTGCGGATCGGGTTCCAGCGCGTCCCCGAGAGGAAGCAGTCGAGGAAGAACCGGCTGCACCTCGACGTCGAGGTGGCGGACGCACGCGCCGGGCTCGCACGGGCCGGCGCCCTCGGCGCCGTACCGACCGGGCAACGCGAGCTGGACACCCACGGGGACGGGTACGTCGTGCTGCAGGACCCCGAGGGGAACGAGCTGTGCCTGGTCGTCGACCGGGCAGGTGGGTGGGACGGCGCGCAGCGTCGTGCGCTCGACGCAGCGCCGAGGCCGCGCCGTGCCTGGCACATCGCACGGGCCGCCGACGTGGAGGCGGTCCTCGCCCGCGCCCAGGAGCAGGGTGCGCGCGGCGGTGACCGGGCGCCTGGTCTCCGTGTCGACGACGCGTCGGTGGGCGTGATTGCGCTGTGCACGCGGGACCGCCTGGATGCGGTCGCGTCAGCGTGGCGAGAGGGCGGTGACGGTGACCTCGTGGCGATCGAGATCGACCTCGACGTCGCGGCGAGCTGGGTCCGCGCCGACGACGGCGGTGTGACGGACCGGCCCGTGGCCCTCGACGGACCCCTGAGGGCCGAGTGGGTCGTCGACGTGGTTCCCGTGGTCTGACGCCGGACGCGCGAAGGGCCGTCCTCCCGCGTCGGGAGGACGGCCCTGCCGGCCGCCTGGTGCGGCCGTCGGGTCAGAGCGACGGGACGATGAGTCCGGCCGTCTGCGTCCGCGCCCGGGTGAACCGCGCGTCGGCGTCAGCCCAGCTCACGATGTTCCACCACGCCTTGACGTAGTCCGCCTTGACGTTGACGTAGTCGAGGTAGAACGCGTGCTCCCACATGTCGAGCACGACGATCGGCGTCAGGCCCAGGGGGAAGTTGCTCTGCTGGTCGTAGAGCTGGAAGATCGCGAGCTTCTGACCGACCGAGTCCCACCCGAGGATCGACCAGCCGGAGCCCTGGATGCCCACCGCGTTGGCCGCGAAGTGCTTCTGGAACGCGTCGAAGGACCCGAAGAACTCGTCGATCGCGGCCGCGAGCTCGCCCGTGGGCTTGTCGCCGCCGTCGGGCGACAGGTTCTCCCAGAAGACCGAGTGGTTGACGTGCCCACCGAGGTTGAACGCCAGGTTCTTCTCGTGCAGGTTCACCGCCGCGAAGTCGCCCGCCTCGCGCGCCGCCGCGAGCTTCTCGAGCGCCGTGTTCGCGCCCGCGACGTAGGCGGCGTGGTGCTTGTCGTGGTGCAGCTCCATGATCCTGCCGGAGATGTGCGGCTCGAGCGCCGCGTAGTCGTACGGCAGGTCCGGGAGCGTGTAGTCAGCCATCTCTTACCTCTCCTGCGTCGGTGGCGGCCTCGGCGGCCGCCCTGAAACGCCGTCGCGGTGCCCGGCCGATCGGCCGGACACCGCGAACGGTCGTCGATCTGGTCAACTCTGTCCCAGGATCACCTGTTCCGCGCGTCGTGGTCCGTCTCGTCCTGCGGACCGTCGACGAGGCGGGTGCCGCCGCCGACCTGGGCGGGCTCGTGCGCGTGGTCCGGCTCGATCTCGTCGTGCGTGCCGTGCGCGTGCGACGCCTCGAGCTCGGCGGGGGTCACCGGCTCGACGCGGTCCTCGTAGAAGACCTGCGACAGCCGCTGACGCATGCGGTCCAGCCGGTAGCCCTTGCGGCGCACGCCGCGGGAGTCCTCGGCCGGCTCGATCTCGATCGGCCGGATCGCGTCGTGCTGCACGCGCAGCCACCGCTCGTGCGCGTCGAGGGGCTTGTGCACCTCGATGTACTCGCCGGAGGCGAAGCGCACGATCTGACCGGTCTCGTGCCCGTGCAGGACCAGCTCGCGGTCCTTGCGCTGCAGACCGAGGCAGATGCGCTTGGTGATCTCGAACGCCGCCCACGGCCCCAGGAAGATGAGGAACCGGAAGACCCACGTGATGTCGTTGAGCGACAGGTGGAAGTGGGTCGCGATGAGGTCGTTCGAGCCCGCGAGCACGAGGATGAAGAACGCGACGAGCACGGAGACGCCGAACGCCGTGCGGAACGGCCGGTTGCGGGGGCGGTCGAGCACGTGGTGCTCACGCTTGTCGCCCGTCGCGAACGCCTCGACGAACGGGTACAGCGCGAGCAGCATGAACAGCACGCCCGGCACGACGACCGCCGGGATGAGGACGTTCAGCGACAGGGTCCAGCCGTCGGGGCCGAACAGCACGTACTCGGTCTGCCCCGGCATGAGGCGCAGCGAGCCCTCGAGGAACAGCATGTACCAGTCCGGCTGGGCGCCGGCGGACACGGGGGAGGGGTCGTAGGGGCCGTAGTTCCACACCGGGTTGATCGACATCGTCGCGCCCATGAGCGCGATGACGCCGAACACGACGAAGAAGTAGCCGCCGGCCTTGGCGACGTAGATCGGGAACAGCGGGAACCCGACGACGTTCGCGTTGGTGCGTCCCGAGCCCGGGTACTGCGTGTGCTTGTGCAGCACGACGAAGAACAGGTGCAGCGCGATGAGGGCGAGGATCAGGCCCGGCACCAGCAGGATGTGGACCGTGAACAGGCGCGGGATGATGTCGTGCCCCGGGAACTCACCGCCGAAGACGAAGTACGACATGTAGCTGCCGAGGATCGGGATCGACTTCACGACGCCGTCGGTGATGCGCAGGCCGTTGCCGGACAGGACGTCGTCGGGCAGCGAGTAGCCGGAGAAGCCGGCGGCAAGACCGAGGATCATGAGCACGAAGCCGACGACCCAGTTGAGCTCACGCGGCTTGCGGAACGCGCCCGTGAAGAACACGCGCATCATGTGCGTGACGATCGCGGCCATGAAGATCAGTGCGGCCCAGTGGTGGATCTGCCGCATGAGCAGACCACCGGTGACCTCGAAGGACAGCCGCAGCGTCGAGGCGTACGCCTCGGACATCTCGACCCCGTGCAGCGCGGGCCACGGTCCCTCGTAGTGCACCTCGGTCATGCTCGGGACGAAGAACATCGTCAGGAACACACCTGAGATGAGGAGCGTCACGAAGCTGTACAGCGCGATCTCGCCCAGCAGGAACGACCAGTGGTCGGGGAAGATCTTGCGGGCGAACTCCTTGACGGCGCCGCCGATGCCGGTGCGCTGGTCGAGGTAGTCGGCGGTTGCCGCGGCGGCCTTGGCGCCGCCCGTCGGTGCGGTGGTGGTGCTCATCGCAGCCGCTCCCAGAAGCTCGGGCCGATGGGCTCGTGGAAGTCGCTCTGGGCGACCAGGTAGCCCTCGTCGTCGACGGTGATCGGCAGCTGGGGCAGCGGCCGCTTGGCGGGACCGAACACGACCTTCGCGCTGTCCGCGACGTCGAACGTGCTCTGGTGGCAGGGGCACAGCAGGTGGTGGGTCTGCTGCTCGTACAGCGCCACGGGGCAGCCGACGTGCGTGCAGATCTTCGAGAACGCGACGATGCCGTCGTACGACCAGCCCTCGCCCTGCTCGGACTTGATGTCCCGCGGGTCCAGGCGCACCAGCAGGACGACGGCCTTGGCCTTCTCGTCCAGCGGGGCGTCGGACTTGTCGAGCTCGTCGGGGATGACGTGCACGACCGAGCCGATCGTCACGTCCGCGGCCCGGATGTGCCGACCCGTCGGGTCGATCGCGAGTCGCTTGCCCTTCTGCCACAGCGTGCGCTTGAACTTCGAGACGTTCCAGTCCTCGCCGATCTCGCCGATCAGCGGCAGCGCGATCGTCAGCGGGAACAGCGCGAGGGACGAGACGAGCGCGCCCTTCAGCACGCCGCGTCGACCGATGGCGGAGTCCTTCGCACCGTCGGTCAGGACCGCGACCGCGGCCTCGCGGGTCTCCGGCGAGCTGCGCTGCGCGTGCCGGTCCTCGGCCTTCTCGTGGTCGTTCATCAGGGACTTGGCCCAGTGGACGGCCGCGAGCCCGATGCCGAGCAGCGCGAACGCGAGGCCGAGTCCCAGCGCGAGGTTGGACGTGCGCATGGAGGCGACGGTCTCGCCCGGGGGCAGCGCGAAGTACGCGACGACGAAGCCGATGGTGCCGAGGATCGAGATCGTGAACAGTGCCACGACCTGCCGCTCGGCGCGCTTGTCCGCGGCGGGGTCGACGTCGGAGCGCCGCGGTCGGTGCGGGCCGAAGCCCGGGTTCTCGAACTTGCCCGGTGCGTCCTCGCCCTCGCGCAGGACGACGTCCGTGCCGGCGGTCTCGCCGTGCTCGTGGCCGTCGTGGCCGTGGTCGTGGGTGGTGCTCACGAGGACCTCGCTCCGATCCAGACTGCTGCGCCGATGAGGAGCCCGAGACCGACGACCCAGGCCCACAGGCCCTCGCTCACCGGTCCGAGGCTGCCGAGGTCGAGACCGCCGGGGGCGCCCTGCCCCTGCAGGTCGAGGAACGCGATGATGTCGCGCTTCTCGTCCGGCGTGAGCGTGACGTCGTTGAAGACCGGCATGTTCTGCGGCCCGGTGACCATCGCCTCGTAGAGGTGCGTGGGGGTCGTCTCCCACAGGTTCGGGGCCCACTTGCCCTGCGACAGCGCACCGCCGGCGCCGATCGCGTTGTGGCACATCGCGCAGTTCGTGCGGAACAGGGCCATGCCGTTCGCGGCGTCACCCAGCGCGGGGTCGACCTGCTCGGACGTGGGGATGGAGGGGCCGGGGCCCAGCGACGCGACGAACGCCGCCAGGGCGGCGATCTGCTCGTCGTCGAACATCGGCGGCTTGGCCGGCGCCTGCGGTCCCTGCATCTGCATCGGCATCCGACCCGTGCCGACCTGGAAGTCGACGGCCGCCGCCCCGACGCCGACGAGCGACGGGACCTCGCCCGCGCCGGTCGCGTCGGGCCCGTGGCACGTCGCGCAGTTGGCCTGGAACAGCTTCTCACCGGTCTCGACCTTGTCCGCGGACGCGGCCGCGGGGGCGGCGTCGGCGGAGGTCGGGGACAGCACGGCGTACAGCGCGCCGGTGAGCAGCAGCGCCAGCAGGAGCAGCACGGCCGGCGCCCGCCGGTCGTGCCTGCGGGCTGCGAGTGCCTTCACGGATCGGTCCTCGTCTCGCATGTCGGGGGTGTGCGGGTGGGGGCGGGGCACGGGTCCGCGTGCGGACCTGGCGACGTCACCTGACCAGGTAGATGACCGCGAACAGCGCGATCCAGACGACGTCGACGAAGTGCCAGTAGTAGGAGGTGACGATCGCCGTCGTCTCCTCGTGGTGCGTGAACCGCTTGGCGGCGAACGAGCGGCCCAGCAGGAACAGGAAGGCGATGAGGCCGCCGACGACGTGCAGACCGTGGAACCCGGTCGTCAGGTAGAACACGGAGCCGTACGGCGACGACGAGATCGTCAGCCCGTGCTCGACCAGCTCGGCGTACTCGAAGACCTGGCCGCCGATGAAGACGGCGCCCATGACGTACGTCAGGGTCATCCACTCGTTCATGCCCCAGCGCCAGAACTGCACGATCGAGCCGGAACGGACCGGCTGCAGCCGCTCCGCGGCCCACACGCCCATCTGGCACGTCACCGACGACAGCACCAGCACGGCGGTGTTCGCGAGCGCGAACGTGAGGTTGAGCTTGGCGGTCTGGACGAGCCACTCCTCGGGGACCGCGGCGCGCACCGTGAAGTACATCGCGAACAGACCGGCGAAGAACATGAGCTCGCTGGCCAGCCACACGATCGTGCCGACCGACACCGGGTTGGGTCGGTTGACGGTCACGTGGGGGACAGGGCGCGAGGCAGCCGTTGCGGTCGACACGCAGGCCATTATGGCCGACGAGCGTGCCGCGTGGGTCCTTCGACCCACGTGGCGCGACGGGGATATGTCACATCGTCACATTCTTGTGACCCTCGGCGCCCTCCGGGCGACCGTTGCACGGTCGGGGTCCCGTGCGGTCACGTCGACGTGCCAAGATGCCCCTGGCACGTCGACGACGAGTGAGGGACACCATGAGCACCGCAGACCCGGCGGCCCGCGCGCCGCGCATCCTGCTGTACAGCGACGACGTGGACGCGCGCGAGCAGGTGCGGCTCGCGGTGGGTCGCCGCCTCGGCCGGGGTGAGCCGGACATCGAGTGGACCGAGGTCGCGACCGCCGCCGCGGCGATCGCCGCCACCGAGGCGGGCGGTCTGGACGTGCTCGTGCTCGACGGCGAGGCGGACAAGGTCGGTGGGCTGGGGCTGTGCCGCCAGCTCAAGGACGAGGTGTACGTGTGCCCGCCGGTCGTCGTGCTCACCGGGCGCCCGCAGGATGCGTGGCTCGCGTCGTGGTCGAACGCCGACGCGGTCGTCAGCCGCCCGTTCGACCCGGTGCTGCTGCACGCCGCGGTCGCGGACCTCGTGCACGCGGGCGCGTCCGGCCGATGACGTCGACGACGTGGCCCGACCTGCTGACGTCGTTGCTGCAGGGCCGGGACCTCGCGACCACGGACGCGGCCTGGGCGATGGACCGCATCATGGGCGGGGAGGCGTCGCCCTCGCAGGTCGCCGGCTTCCTCGTCGCGCTGCGGGCCAAGGGCGAGACGGTCGACGAGCTCGCGGGCCTGGCGGACGTCATGCTCGAGCACGCGCACCGCTTCGAGGTGCCGGGCCGCACGGTCGACATCGTGGGCACGGGCGGTGACCGCCTGCACACGGTGAACATCTCGACGATGGCCTCGCTGGTCGTCGCCGGCACCGGGCTGACGGTGGTCAAGCACGGCAACCGCGCGGCGTCGTCGTCGACGGGGACCGCCGACGTCCTGGAGAACCTCGGCATCCGGCTCGACCTGCCGCTCGACCGGGTCGCGGCGCTGGCCACGGAGGTCGGCATCACGTTCTGCTTCGCCGGTGCGTTCCACCCGTCGATGCGCCACGCGGGTGCGACGCGCCGGGACCTGGGGATCCCGACGGCCTTCAACTTCCTCGGTCCGCTGACCAACCCCGCGCAGCCGCAGTCGAGCGCGATCGGCGTCGCCGACGCGCGCATGGCCGGGCTCATCGCGGGGGTGCTCGCGGCCCGGGGCCGCGCGGCGCTGGTGTTCCGCGGTGAGGACGACGGGCTCGACGAGGTCGCCGCGACGGGCCCGACCCGGTTCTGGGAGGTCCGCGACGGGCAGGTGCGCGAGGAGCTGGTCGACTGGGCGGCGCACGGCGTGGCGCCGGTGACCGTCGAGCAGCTGCGGGGCGGCGACGCCGGGCGCAACGCCGACGTCGTGCGTGCGCTCGTCGGCGGCGAGCGAGGTCCCGTGCGGGACACGGTCGTGCTCAACGCCGCCGCGGCGCTCGTCGCGGACGGGACCCTGCCGGGCACGTCTGACGGCACGCTCGTCGAGCGTGTCGTGGCCGGTGCGGGGCACGCGGAGCGCGCGATCGACGACGGCGCCGCGGCGGACGTCCTCGAGCGCTGGCGCGTCGCGGCCGCGGCCTGACGGGCGCACGCGACCGGCCGGCCCCGGTGGGTCGGTCCGCGAGCAGTCAGTCCTCGAGGCCGAGCGCGAACGCCTCGTCGAGGTCGTGCCGCGAGTACGCCCGGAACGCGATGTAGGTCTGCGTGCGCAGCACGCCCGGGACCTTGCTGATCCGGTCGGCGATGACGTCGGCGAGCCGGTCGTGCTCGCGGACGCGCACGAGCGCGATCAGGTCGACCTCGCCCGTCACCGAGTAGACCTCGCTGACCCCCTCGACGTCCGCGATCTCGGCAGCGACCTCGGGGATCCGGTCGGCGTCGCAGTCGATGTGCACGATGGCAGTGAGCATGTCGCCATCATGCCGTGCGGCGCTCGCCCGTGCGGGTCCCGGTGGTCCCGGGCGGCGCGTCGGTGACGAGCGGGTCGGGCGGGAGCGCGAGCTCGAGCGCGACGGCGGCTGCGGCGTCGCGCACCGCCTGCGCCGAGCGCACCGGGCTGGACCACTCGCCGGTGACCGCGACGAGCCGCACGCCGGGCTGGTCGAGCCACCCGAGCAGCAGATCGGTCTCCTCCGGGTGCGCGGCCGTCGCGGGCGGCCTCGGGGCCGTGACGTGCTCGCCGCCCGCGCGCAGGCTCTCGACGACCGGCCTCGGGTCGGTGCGTCGGTCCACCACCGCGGTGCCCGCG
>JAFAEH010000213.1 GCA_023424135.1 Actinomycetes bacterium
GGGCGGCGTCGGGCCGGGCGGGGTGCGCGCCGGGGCCTGCGCCCGGCCGAGGGCGGACGTCGGGGCGGGCGCCACGCGTGGGGCCCAGGCGTTCGAGGGCCTGCAGCGTGTGGGCGAGGTCCCCGACGCTGGGCAGGGGGTGCTGGGTGCGGGTCAGCGTGCGCAGTGCACGGTCGCCCAGCAGCGCGCTCACGGCCGCGTCGTCGGCGGGGTCGTCCAGGTCCAGGCCGTGCCGTGCGAGGCGACGCACGCCGGCGGACCGCAGCCTCTTGAGCGCCCTCTCACCGGCCCGCCCGTCGCGGCCGACCATCGTCCAGGCCAGCTCGAGCACCTCGCCGCGTGCGCCGTCGTGCTGCGCGAGCACGCGCTGCGGGCGGCGCGGCTCGAGCGTGGGGTCGATCCGCTGGACGACCGAGACGACCGTCGCGACGACGAGCGCGAGCACGACCGCCGACGGCACCTGCATGCCCATCGCCCACGCCGCCCCGCCGATGAGCGCACCGGCCGTCAGCGGTCGCCAGGCGACACGCCAGAGGTCCGGCGCGCCGCTCATCGCAGGCTCCCGTCGGGCGGCCGGGTCCCGTCGGGGGGCCGGGTCCCGTCGGCGTCGGACGGCCCGGTCCCGCCGGGGGTCCGGCTCCCGGCGGACGGACCCGCGCCGTCCTCGTCCTCAGCCGGCCGGTCGGCTCGCACGAGCCCCCGCGCGACCACGTCCAGCAGCGCACGGGCCTGCCGGACGTCGTCGTCGGTCACCGCATGCGACCCGAACCGCGCCGCGTTGTAGAGCGCGAGCAGGTCACGCGTCGCACCCGGGTCGGCACGCGTCGCGTCGAGCACCTCGAGCGCCAGCTCGCCGGCCGTCTGCGCCCGTCCCCGCACGACGCCGGTCCGCGCCGCGCCCTCCTCGACGGCGATCCACGCCGCCACGACCGCGTCACCGGGCGGCACGTCGTCCTCGAGCGCACGGGTCGCCGCGGCGACCCCCTCACGCAGCGCCGCGACCGCCGTGTCCGGCAGCTCCTGGCCCGCGTCGTCGCCGGGCGGCACGTCGTCATCGTCGTCGCCCCGCCGGTCCAGCCGCCACCCGCGCGACACGTAGCGCAGCAGCAGCGCGACCACCGCCAGCGCGGCCAGGAGCGTCAGCACCTGCGCGACCCTCGCCGCCCCGTGCGCCCACGCGGGGACCTCGGGCAGCTCGGTCGCCTCGGGCCCGGTGGTCGCCTCGGCGCTCACGTCCTCGGTCGGTGGTGGCGGTGGCTCGAACGTCACGTCCGCACCGTCCCCGCGCGCCTGCAGCGACAGCGGCGCGGTGAGCGCCGCGGCCAGCACGCCGACGACCACGAGCAGCGCGGCCAGCACCGTGGCGACGGTGGCACGTCGGGACGGCGGCACACGGCTCCTTGGTGTCGGGCCTCGACGACGTCGGTCTCGTCGTCGTCGAACGATTGCCACACAGGCTATCGGCCGGGTCCGACAGCAGACCGACCCTCGTCACCGCGCGGCGCGGGGGTTGCCCCGGACCGGGGACCACCCGACCGCGCCGAGGGGTGGCACCCCCGGGCCGGGCAGGGCCAGCATGGCGTCATGCGGGGGCACAGGGTGGGGACGTGGGTCGGGGTCCTGGTGCTGGTCGGGGCGTGCAGCGCCCCGGTGGCGGGTACGCCGGACGTCGACACGGGACCGGGCGAAGTCGTCGCGTGCGCGACGACGGGCGGGTGCGGTCCACGGCCCACGGCGAGCCCGTCGCCCTCCGCGACACCCACGCCGGAACCCACGCCCGTCTTCGAGGGTGCGGTCGCGACGATCACACCCGAGCTCGCGACCCGCATGGCCGCGTCGTGGCGCGAGGGATGCCCCGTGCCGCTGGAGGACCTGCGGTACGTGACGGTCAGCCACCACGACTTCTCCGGTGCGGTCGTCACGGGCGAGGTCGTCGTGCACGCCGACGTCGCGGACGGGATCGTCGAGGTGTTCCGCACGCTGTTCGACGCCGGGTTCCCGATCGCGTCGATGCGTCTGGTCGACGACTTCGGCGCCGACGACGACGCGTCGATGGCCGCCGACAACACGTCGGCCTTCAACTGCCGCGCGGTGACCGGCGGCACGGGCTGGTCCGAGCACTCCTACGGCCGGGCGATCGACGTCAACCCCGTCGAGAACCCGTACGTGCGCGGCACGCTCGTCCTGCCCCCGGCCGGTGCGGCCTTCGTCGACCGGCCCGACGCCCCGGGTGTCATCCACGCCGACGACGTCGTCGTGCAGGCGTTCGCGGCGCACGGCTGGTCCTGGGGCGGGTACTGGACGACGCCGATCGACTACCAGCACTTCTCGACGACGAACCGCTGACGGGCACGGTCGGCCGCTGCGCGTCGCCGAAGACGCCGGACGTCGGCGGTCCCCACGGGCGACGCGGCGCCGCGTGGTGGCCCGCGTTGCTAGCGTCGTGCCGGTGATCCCCCGGCGGTGCGTGCGATGAGCGACGTCCTCGACGACCTGCGTCGTCACCCCGACGTCGAGGCGCCCAACCTGCACGCGGTCGACGCGACGGACCGGCTGGTGCTCGACGAGGCGGCGCCCCTGCTGGCGTCCGCCGCCGACGGGACCGTCGTCGTGGTCGGGGACCGGTACGGCGCGATGGCCCTCGGGGCGGTCGCCCGGCACGGCGCCGCCGGGGTGCGCGTGCACCAGGACCGGTTGACCGGTGAACGGGCCCTGCACGCGAACGCCGCGCGGCTCGGGCTCGCAGGGTTCACGTCGCACGGGCTGACGCCGGACCTGCTCGCCGGGGCTCGGGTCGTGCTCCTGCAGCTCCCCCGGTCCCTCGACGCGCTCGACGAGATCGCCGCCCTGGTCGTCGCGCACGCCGACCCGGCGGTCGTCGTCGTGGCCGGCGGGCGCGTCAAGCACATGACGCCCGCGATGAACGACGTCCTGCGACGTCATCTCGCCGCGGTCGAGGCACGGCTCGCGCGGCAGAAGTCCCGCGTGCTCGTCGCGTCGTCCCCCCGCCCCGCGGACGAGCGACCGGGTCCCCGCTGGCCGGAGCGCGCCCGGCACGACGACCTGGGCCTGACCGTCGTCGCGCACGGCGGCGCGTTCGCCGGGACCGGCGTCGACATCGGCACCCGCGCGCTGCTCGCGCACCTCGACGACGTGCCGACGAGCACCGGGACGGCCGTCGACCTCGGCTGCGGCACGGGCGTCCTCGCCGTGACGCTCGCCCGGCTGCGGCCCGGGCTGGACGTCGTCGCGACCGACGAGTCCGCGGCGGCCGTGGCCTCGGCCCGCGCGACGGTCGACGCGAACGACGTCGCCGACCGCGTGCGCGTGGTCCGGGGCGACGCCGCCGACGCCCTGCCCGACGCGGGCGTCGACCTCGTCCTGCTCAACCCGCCGTTCCACGTCGGGGCCGCCGTGCACACCGGCGCCGCCCACGCGCTGTTCGCCGACGCCGCCCGCGTCCTGCACCCCGGCGGGCAGCTGTGGGCGGTGTGGAACTCCCACCTGCGCTACCGGCCCACGCTCGAGCACGTCGTCGGCCCGACGCGCCAGGTGGGGCGGGACCCGAAGTTCACCGTGACGGCGTCGGTCCGCCGCTGACCGACGCCGCCCCGTCGGCGGTGGGCAGCGGGCCGTGCACGTCGTCCACGATCGTCGCGTCCGGCACCTCGAGGGCGCGGGTCTCGGTGGTGCGGCGGTCGCGGGTGTGGACGTGCCGACGCACCGCACACTCATCGGGTCCGTGGAGCGCAGCTCCCCGCGGACGGGGACGTTGACACCGGCCCACCGCCGCGCGACCGTGGATGTCGGGGGTGCAGGATGATCCGGCAACGGTGCCAGGAGCTCGTCGGCGCTGAGCCGCGCCGTGCTCCACGGCCGGTGCGACGCAGCGCGCCTCAAGCCGCACGGGCGACGAGCGCGCTGCAGGCCGAACAGCTCGACCGGTGGCACGGCAGTGGCGGTAACGCCGCGTTCTGCAGCCTCCTCGCCGCGTCGCGCACGGCCCGCGAGGCGGACCCGACCGGCTCCGAGCCCGACCAGCTGCGCCCCGAGGACGCCGAGCCCCGCACCGATGCACTCCAGGTCAGCGCCGTCTACCGCGGCGGTTCCGCCGCCCCGGGGCCCACGCGCGTCGGGCCGGTCGACCACCAGCGCGACCCCGACGTCGTGGTCTCCGGACAGGCCGTGGGCCCCCTCGGGGTCCCCACCGTGCACGCGGGCGGCGGCAACGACTGCACGCCCGCGCTCGAGCGGCTCTTCTGGCACGTCGTGGACGCGGGGTCCGACTGGCGGGCGGACGTCCTGCTCATGCTGGTCTCCGGTGACATCCACATCACGGCCTGGCCGAGCGCGCCCACGTCGATGACCGTGCCGAACACGCCGAACCCGGTCGACGGCGGCAACATCAGCAACACCGCCGGGTCGGCCAACCGCTGGCAGGCCGCGATCGACGACATGGCCGACTACGACACCGCCGGGTCCGGCGGCGCGGGCGCGAACTGGCACGACACGGCGGCGTCGTCGGCCCACGAGTGGGCGCACTGGAACTCCGACTACCTGGCCGACACGATCCCCACGGCCGACTGGCGCGGCGCGAACAGCGACATCGACGCCATGACCGTCCCGAAGGCCACGCACGCCGACGCCGCAGCGGCACGCACCGCGCTGCAGCCCGCCGTGGACGCGCGCTTCCAGGCCTTCGTGCGGGCGGCGTCCGCGCGCTGGAACGCGATCATCAACGGCACCGACAGGCCGGGCCGCGGCGGACGCGGGTACGCGGCCGGCATGGTCGTGCTCAACCGCCACATCGGCGCCGTGCGCAGCTACGCCGCCGGCAAGGGGTGGACGGGGGCGGGGCCGTGACCGGCACGGCCGCGGAGCTGCTGGATGCGGTGCAGCTCGCGGAGAGCCGATTCGGTGACGCGGGCCTGGACGCCGCAGAGCACGTGCTGATCGCCGCCGAGCGGCTGACCGGCGGATCGCCGGGCTGCACCGGGGTGCGCTGCTGGTCCCTGGTCCTCAAGCCGCGGCGGCTGGTGCCGACGAGCCCGGAGCAGCGGGTCGGGGCGGGCGGCGAGGTCCGCTTCACGGTCGACCTTGACGCCGGCACGGCCGTCCTGGCCGGCTACGGCGACTGACCGCTCACGCCCGGGTTCCGTGCGCGCCCGGCGGTAACCCCCCACCCAGGTCCTGGTACGTCCGGTGGGGCTGACCTGTCAGACCCGCACGGCCAGCAGGTACTGACCGCCCCCGGGCTCGACCTGCGTCGTCACGTCCAGGTCGGGCGCGAACCGCGACAGCCGGTCGACGAGCCAGGCGGCGGCCTGGTCGGCGTCGTCGCGGCTGGGGCACCGCGCGACGACCTCGCGCCCCGGCTTGCGGCGCAGCCGCTCGACCGTCTCCGCGATGGGCGCCGGGTCGACGACGAACAGGTCGGGCGACCACGGCACGACGGGCCGGACCGCGCCCTTGCGGGTGTTGCACGCGCGGTGCGCGAGCCGCTCGGTGACGGCCGCACCCTTGCCCTTGCCCTTCGACGCCCGCGCCGGGACGACGGCGTCCACGCTGGGACCGAGGTCGGAGTTCACCGACGCGTCCGGGTCCACCGGCTCGTCGCACAGCCAGCAGCGCCAGCCGTCCCGGTCGCCGACCTCGCTCAGGTTGCTCATGCGCGCACGGTAGCCGCTGCGCGGTGGGTCCCACGTGCGCGGACGACGGCGCAGGGGTGGGATGGGGTCATGCAGACACGACACATCGCCGACGTCCCGGTCAGCGCGATCGGCCTCGGCGGCATGCCCATGTCGATCGAGGGCCGCCCCGACCGGGAGCGCTCGGTCGCGACGATCCACGCCGCGCTCGACGCGGGCGTCACGCTGATCGACACCGCGGACGCGTACCACCTGCACGCCGACGAGGTCGGGCACAACGAGGAGCTCATCGCGCAGGCGCTGCGCTCCTGGGGCGGCGACGCGTCGTCGGTCCTCGTCGCCACCAAGGGCGGGCACCTGCGCCCCGGCGACGGGTCGTGGACGCTCGACGGCCGCCCCGAGCACCTGAGGACGGCCGCACAGGAGTCCGCACGCAGGCTCGGTGTCGAGGCGATCGGCCTCTACCAGTTCCACCGGCCCGACCCCGCGGTGCCGTACGAGGACTCGGTCGGGACGATCGCGGAGCTGCTCGACGCGGGGACGATCCGCCTGGCGGGCATCTCCAACGCGAACCCGGAGCAGATCCGGCTCGCGCAGGACGTCCTCGGCGGTCGTCTCGCGGCCGTGCAGAACCAGTACTCCCCCGCGTTCCGGTCCTCGCAGGCGGAGCTGGACCTGTGCGCGGAGCTCGGCATCGCGTTCCTGCCGTGGAGCCCGCTCGGGGGGATCGCCAGGGCCCGCGACCTGGGTGCGACGTTCGCGGTGTTCGCGCAGGTCGCCGACGTGCACGGGGTCAGCCCGCAGCAGGTCGCGCTCGCGTGGGAGCTCGCGCAGGCGGACGTCGTCGTCCCCATCCCCGGCGCGTCCCGTCCCGCGTCGATCCAGGACTCCGTGCGGGCGAGCGACCTCGAGCTGACCCGCGACGAGCTGGCGCGGCTCAGCGCGGCGGGCTGACGCGCGACGCTCCCGAGGTCCGATAGCGCGATGTGAGGTACTCGTCGACCCACACCCGGCTGCTGCGCCACTGTCCGCTCTCGGTCCGCTGCGCCTTCAGCCGGCCACGCTGCGCGGCGTTGCGCAACGCCAGGTGGCTCACCTCAGGCGTGGCCAGCGACGCAAGGGGCACGAGACGCGCGGGGCCGGCGAGGGCCGGGACGACGAAGCGCAGGATGTTGTCGAGCACCGCACGAGCGATCTGCTCGGCGAGTGGTCCGTGGTTGCCTGCGTCCGCCTGGCGTAGGGCCCGCAGGTAGCGCTCGCGCTCGCGCTTCTGGATGATCGCGGGTGCGTACCCGAGCCGGCACAGGACGAGGTTCATCAGCAGCCGACCGGTGCGCCCGTTCCCGTCGATGAACGGGTGGACCTGCTCGAAGCCGACGTGGGCCGCCGCGATCGCCTCCATCGGGTGGTCCGCGGAGGCCCGCACGGCCTCGACGCCGTCGAGCCAGTCGCGCAGTCGTGGCTCGACGAGCGCGTGCGACGGTGGGCGCATCCCCCCGGGAAACGGATGGATGTCGTGACGCCGGAAGCTGCCCGGACCCTCGTCCGGGCCTGCGTCGGGGTGCGGCGCGACCTCCCAGACGGGGGCCATCGCCATCCGGTGCACGTCCCGCACCTCCGTGAGTGTGAGCAGGTCGCCGTCCCCGAGCCGGTCCGGTGAGACCGCCTGGCTGTAGACCCATCGCGCCGCGTCGGCGTAGCCCTTGACCTCCATGTACTCGGCGAGCTGCCGGTCACCCACAGCGCGGCCCTCGTGGAGCAGCTGCTCGACCTCACGCAGCACGAGCGTGTTGCCCTCGATCGCGGTGGAGTTGTGCGCGTCGTGCACCCAGAGCTCGTCCCAGATCGCCCGCGCCTCCGCGGGCGACGGCAGGCCGCCGAGCCGGTCGCGTACCTCGGCGATCGCATCGTCGAGCGAGCGGTACACCGCTTGCCGGCTCATCCGGCCAGGTCCTCCGCGAGGCTGAGGCATACGACTCCCATCGAGTTGCGACGTTCTGCCCTCCGGAATCGAAGCACCGCAGACGCGAGGTTGCAACGTTGTCGGCTAGACAAAGCAACCAGAGCACGGCAGTCGCACCTGACTTGGGTCACTATGTTGGCTCTTCGCCGATTCGGTGGGGATCAGTCGGTCAGGCCGCCGGCGGCCAGGAGCATGCGTAGGCGGTAGTTCTCGAAGTTGCGGTAGCCGCGGGCCAGGCGCCGGTGGAGTTCGATGATGCCGTTGACGGCTTCGGTGCCGCCGTTGTTCGCGCGGTCGGTGGTGAAGTAGGCCAAGAACGCCTGGCGCCAGCGGCGCAGGGTCCGGCCCAGGCGCGCGACTTCGGGGATCGGGCAGGTGTGGAAGGACTCCAGGACCTTCTCGGCACGCTCACGGCCGCGGGCGGTGTCCTGCGCGCGGTAGGCAGCGCGGAGGTCCTGGGCGCAGCGCCATGCGACGTAGACCTCCTCGTGGGCTTCGTTGGCCTCGATCGCGGTGGCCAGGCGTTCGAGCTGGCGGTCGGTGAGGTTCTCCGCGCCTGCGCGTAGCAGCCGCTGGATGCCGAACAGCGGGTCGCCCTTGCGGCCCCGGTGGCCGGTGGTGTCCTGCTGGACGCGTCGGCGAACCTCGTCAACGACCTGGGTCCCGAGCTTGATCACGTGGAACGCGTCCAGCACGGCGGTGGCCTCGGCGAGCTCGTCGTCGATCGCGGACTTGTAGCCGCCGTAGGGGTCCAGCGCGGCGATCTGGATCCCGGCGCGGAACCCCTGGCCGCGTGCGGTCAGCCAGTCGGCGTAGGCCTTCTTCGAGCGGCCCGCGACCAGGTCCAGCAGCCGGGCGCGCACCCGTCCGTCGTCGTCGCGGGTCAGGTCGACCATCCCGGTCAGCTCCTTCGGGCCGCGTTGACGGGTGTCGGCGTGGTGCCAGATGTGCTCATCGACGCCCAGCGAGGTCACCCCGGTGAACCTGGCCGGGTCCCCGGCCAGTCGCTCCAGCTGCGGCTTGATCGCTCGCCACAACGTCCACCACCCGACGCCGAGCTGACGAGCCAGGCCGGCGATCGTGGCGTGCTGGGTGCGTAGCTGCCCGATCGCCCAGGTCAGCGCCCGGCAGGTCAGCGACCCGCGGGCGGGCACCAGGGCCGGGACCTGCTCGCAGAACGTGCCGCGTGCGCAGCCGGGGTCCGGGCAGCGCCATCGGCGCTGACGCCACACGATCTGCACGCAGGTGTCCCCGTGCGGGACGTCATGCAGCACCCGGCGGCGCCGACCGCGGCTGGGGGCCACGACCCCGCAGTCCGGACACCCCATCAACGCCCACGGCGTCGAGACCGTGACCTGCAGGACCTGCCCGTCACGTTCGACGGCCTCAACCTGGACCACGGCCAGGCCCAGCAGCACGTCGCACCGCGAGCAGGGGTCAGTGATGGCGGGCGCGCCTGCGCGCCCCGTAGCGTGAGACACGTCGAGGTCCTCGAGATGGATCAGGTTGCTTGGTCGCTTCCGATCCTCGGGGACCTCGACTCCTACCCTCCGCTCACCACGCCGGACCCCTCACCCCCACCGGATCGGCGAAGAGCCACTATGTTCACAGGCGATCGAGCGTGGGGCTATGACCTGTCCCCCCGACCGCACCGGGTCCGGGACGTCACCTACGACGAAGACCGCTGCGCGGTCCGTACCGGGCGCGCCGCCGCTGTGATGGCCACGCTGCGCAACACCGCGATCGGCCTGGGTGGTGTGGACCACCGATCGCCGGTTGTACCGGGCGATGACGATTCGGGCATCACTCGGGAGCAGGTTCGAACTCGACGACCAGAGCGGTCGGCACGTAGGCGAGTCGATTCGCTTGCCATTCGCCCAACGACACCCTGACTGCGCCCCCCTGAAAATCGATTCGAACACTGGAGTCCGACCAATCACTGACAACCGAAGAGGCGCTGGCGATACGACTATTGACGTACGCGGGCCAGGACTTCAGGAGCGAGACATCTCGTCGACAGGAAGGCAGCGAGATGCCCCGCTCCACCAACTGGGTTTCTGTGCTTACCGTGAGAAGTTCGTCGTCGCCGTACATCTCCCACGTGATAAGAATCGGCCCGCTCGGAAATGCGTCGAGAAGGACGGCTTGATCCGGCTCATGGAGATCCTTGTCCAATCGGTAGTCGGCCGGCCAGCCCGGGTCGGAGTGAAAGTACATTACTCTTCGCAGAGTACTGCCAGACATTCCCCAGAGGTTCTCGACAGTCGCCGCCTCGACACGTTCTACCATACGACGCATTGGATCAGTACCTTCCGAAGTAGCCAAAACTGCCATCCTTTGCCCATGTTGCCCCGACGTTTCGCCGACCTGGAACCGGCATAACTACCCGAGTGCCACCCTTGTAGTTACCTGCACGCACCGTCGTCACTCTTCTCCTCGGGTGGCTCAGGATCCGCCGCGCGAGAACATTGGCAGCGCGCTGCAGATTCGCAGCCGAGGGCCTGACATAAGGCAGGTCGCCTCTTCCCATGTGCTTCTGATACTCGCGCGCACCTCTTGTGATTCCGCCCTTGGACGGCTTCTCAAGGGCTCTCAGCATCTCGAACCGCTTTACGGACCTCGTCGCCCTTACTGATTGGACAATTCCTCGGACGGCGAAGCCACCGCCAACCAGTGCGGCTGCTGCCGTGACCCCCATGAGCACGGCCTTGCCCTTGTTCCCGCTGGCCGCGTACGCCACCGCGGAGATACCCGCCGCGGCCGCGCCGACCGGTCCGGGGATGAACGAGGCGATCTCCCCGACCATCGCGACCGCCCCGAGCACCCTGCCCCAGGCGATCGTCCCGCCCAGGTCCGTGCAGTTGACCGGGTCGGCGTTGCAGTAGTCGTACGCGTTCGCACTACCCCCGGCCACGGGGTCGACCTGCAAGAACCGCCCGATCCCCGGGTGGTACAGCCGCACCCCCATCAGAACCACACCGGTCGGGGTGTCCGCCGAGCGCTGCGCGGCCCCCAACCACCCGTACCGCGGCGGCGCGTTCGCCGTCTCGGCCCCGCTCAACGGCTGCGGGTTGCCGAACTCGTCGTACGACACGTACGACAGCTCCTGCCACGACGGCAACGGCGCCCCGTCATCGATCGGCACCGTGCCGACCACGTCACCGTGCAGGTCCACCAGCTGCAGCACCTGGTCGCCGGTCGCCGAGGTCTGCACCGCTACCTGCCCGTCAGCGCCCTCGACCCAACGCGTCACCTCGTCCGGCTGCGTCGCGTCCTGCACGATCCAACCCGGCTCGTCACCATCACCGTCGTAGTGGATGACCTGCTCGGTCGAGTTCGCCCACGCCCCGTCGACCGACGCGAACGTCGCCTGCGTCGAGAAGCGCTGCAACGGGTCCAACGTCCAGGCGGCCTTCTGCACACCCGGCACCTCCTGCGAGGCCACCAGGTCGTTCACGAAGTACGACGTGGTCGCGACCGCCGACCCGTCCGCGGTCGGCATGGCCGTCGTGCGACCGAACGCGTCGTACCGCCACGCCTCCCCGTTGCCGCCCGACGTCGACACCAGCCGGCTCGCCGAGTCGTACGTCGACGTCGTCGTCGCCTCGATGTCCTCACCAGGGCAGGGCTCACCCCACTGCCCTGTCGCGGTCGCGAACGACACCCGGTTCGAGCGCTGGTCGTACCCGTACCGCCGGGTCGTGCACTCCGCCCCCGCGAACGCCGCCTCCTCGACCCCGACCAGACGCGCGTACCGGTCGTACTCGTACGTGCGCTCCCCGGTCCAGGAGGTGTGCTGGACCCACTGACCCCGGTGGTTCTCCACCACGGAGTCGTGCCAGATGACCACGCCATGCGCGTCGGTGTACGTCCGCGCGACAGGCACCCGGGCGGCGTCGTACGTGACCGACATCGCGACCCGGCCCGCCAGGAACTGGTGCTTCAGCTGCCCGTCCGGCCCCCACACCGGTCGTACTTCTCCGGCGACAGAGTCGGTCATCAGCGTGACGTACCCACGCGGTTCGACGTCGCGGTCGTACTCGTACGTCCGGGTGGTGCCGATCGAGTCGGTCACCTTTACCGGCTGCCCGTACCGGTCGTACTCCGTGGCGGTCCAGCCCCCATGGGCGTCGGTGTAGCGCACGAGCCGCCCGAACGAGTCGTACTCCTTGCTCACGGCCGCGACCACGTTCCCCGAGGCGTTCACGGACGCGTTGCGCGTCACGTCACCCGTCTGCGGGTCGTACGACGTGGTCGTCCGCCCGATCGCCGCACCCGCGCCGGCGCTGCCGGAGATCTCCACCGCCGTGACACGGTCCGCCGCGTCCACCGTCGTCCGCGTCTGGCGGGTCTCGCCGTTCGCGGTCTCCGTCGTCAGCGTCGCGGTGCCGAAGCGGTTGTACTCCGTGACACGCTTCTCCGTGAGTTGGCCGGGCATGCGCGACGCAACGTGCCCCGTGACCGCCCCGGCGTACCGGGTGAGGCACGGCTGCCCCGCCCACTCCGGACGGTTCCCGCACGACGCGTCGGTCGCGTTGGCGCCCGCCGTGTACAGGATGGACAGGGTCGTGCCCGCATCGGCGCCGTTCGACCCGGGCTTCGACGACCGCACGGGCCGGCCACGGTCGTCATACACCGTCGTCGCACGCAGCGGCTCAGGGCCCTCCGCGTCGACCGTGACGCTCGTCGCCTGCTTGTGGACCCAGCCCGACGACGGGTGCGTCGGAGCCACAGCCGGGTCGACCGGCGAGTACCCGTAGGTCGTCAGGGCACTGTCCAGGAAGTCCGCCGCGAGGACATCCGCCCCGAGGGCGATCGTCCCGGACCGCTCGCGCGTCACCAACTTCGCCGCGACGACGGTCGCCGGACGACCCTCGTCGTGGGCATAGCGCACAGCCGCGTGGCCGGTGATCTTCTGGTCCGGGTCGTTGCCCACCGCCAGCTGCTGGGCGGGCCCCCGGGTGGCGTGGACCGCGAGGCCGTCCGTGGTGTAGAAGGTGCGAGCATCGAGCACCTGCGCAATCGCGGCCGATGTCCCCGTGATGCCCCACTCACCGAGCTGCGCGGACTCCGGGAGCCGACCCAGCGCGAGGAGTCGGTTGGTTGCATCGAGCGTGCGGACGACGCGGCCCTTGCCGTCGTACTCGGCCGTGTCGACCAGGCCCTCGACGGGACCGTCCACCGCGTTCGGCGACGCCGTGTTGACCTCGAGCCCGGACGCGTTGAGGTAGTGCACCGTCGCTGCGCCGTAGCCGTTCTTGCCCGGCTGGCTCGCCGTCGCCGTCGTCACGCTCGGCACCGCCTGCGGCGGGAACACCGCGGCGGCGTCCGTCGGACCGTCCTGCTGGGCCCACGTCTCGATGGCCGCGGCGTCCATGTCGTACGGGCCACCCGCGCCGCGGGTCAACGGCACGCCGTACACGACCGTCGTGGTGTTGTCCGGCCCCAGCGTGCTCACCGTGCCCTGGACGAGGCTCGCACGCGTCACCTTGAGCAGGCGCGCACCGGCGTCGATCCAGTCGCCCGCGCCGGTCTTCTGCGCACCGCCCTGCCCGTACGTGTAGCGGTACGGCTGCTCGCCCTTGCCGGCGGGTGTCACCGCCGTGACGCGGCCGCTGCTGTCGTACGCGTAGGTCGTGACGAGCGCGGGTGAGACCCGCGGGTCGTGAACCTGCACGAGGCGTCCCGACGCGTCGTACGCGTACGCGGCGATCTTGGTGCGCGTGCTCGCGACGCCGGGGGCAGCCGACCAGAGGTAGACGGCCTTGACCTGGCCGACGTAGTCACCGACCGCGGAAGCCACCGCGGTCGTCGCCGTCGCGTACTCCAGCTCCAGCACCTTGCACCCGGCACCGGGTGTGGCGGCCTCGCAGCCCGTGACGCCCGGCTCGCGCGGCGCGATGATGCGCGTCAGGCGCCCCGGTCCCGTCGTCGACGACTCGTAGACGTGCCGCGCCTCGGTCTCGGCGACCGCGCTCGACGTCTCCTTGAGGAAGTAGTCGCCCGACGACCCCGGCCGGGTGAACAGGCTGTAGGTGCCGTCGATCTCGGTCAGCCGCCACCCGTTGCCCTCGGGCTTGAGGGCCAGGCTCTCGGCGCCCGGCTCGGGGAACCACTTCTGCCCGTCGCCGGACGTGAACCAGATCTGTCCGCCGCCCGTCAGGTGCACTGCCGCGACCTCGTCGTACGGGCGGGAGATGTGGGTGTACGCCGTGCCCGCCCACTCGTCGGCGGTGCCGAGCGACCACTCCTTGCCGAACGGCGACCAGGTCTCCCGGATCGAGATGTCGTCGAAGTAGACGGGCTTCGAGGTCGAGGTGAACCCGTTGTAGAGCCTGGCGAACGCCTCGGTCGAGCCGACCGGGATGGTCACGTCCGTCGTGACACGCTCCCACCGGTCCACCTTCGTCGGCATCGGTGTCCGCGCCGCGGTCCCGGCCGGCTCGTTGTACGCGCCGGCCGCGTTGCGCCAGAACACGTTGATCCCCAGCCCACGGACCGAGTTCGGGCTCAGCCCGGTCGCCGCCGGCACGTACACCCACGCGGAGATCCGGTACGTGCGCCCCGCCTGCAGGCCCAGCGCATTCGACGCGATCGGCCCGGCGTCGGCATACAGGCTCGCGTACGAGTCGGCCGCACCCTTGGACGTCACCTTGAACGACGAGGTGCCGGCGTGGAACCGGGCCGTGTCGACCGCGACCGCGGCGGTGTGCTGGCCGACGTTCGTGACAACCCTGGCCTCGCGCATCGCCTCGGGCAGCCGGTCGCCGTGCAGCTGGATGCCGGCGCGCGTGTCCCGGGACGACGCCGTCCGGACGACCGACAGGCCGAACTCGTCGACGTCCGTCGCCGACAGCGTGTGGTCCCCGGTGAGCAGGTTGACGGAGCCGGGGCCGACCTGAGCGGACGCGGCCCCGTCGGCCGACGGGTCGACGGTGAGCGTCACCCACTGCGTGGCCTGGGCCGACGCGCCGTCGGACGTCTTCGACACCCGCGCCCGGATCTGCAGCGGACCGCCCTCGTGGCCGAGCGTCGCGCCGACGTCCCACGTCGTGTAGGCGTTCCCGGTCGGCAGCGCCTGCCACGTCGACGTCCACGCACGCCCGGTCGACGTCGTCAGGTCGGCCAGCGGTGCCGGACGCACGTCCGTCGAGTCCGGACCTCGCCGCCACTCGTACGTCACGTACGCATACCCGGACGCCGCCTCGACGTGCACAGGCACGCGCCGCACGACGCGCGAACCCTCGTCGGGCGCGACGACACCCGCCAGCCCGACGTTGAACGCGTACTTGCGCACGGGCGAGAGGTTCCCGGCACGGTCGACGGCCTGGACCTGCAGGACGTGCCGGCCCGCCGTCGGGGGCGTCACGGCGATCGTCTTCGTCGTCCCGCCGACCGCCGCCACCTTCTGCGCGGGGTCCGGCGCCTTGTCGAGCCCCCAGCGGTACTCGACGATCGACGCGTCCGTCTTCGACGGCGCGATCGTGAAGGTCCCGGCCGTGCCGGGTGCGCGCCGCCACTGGTTGTCGTCGGGGTAGTCGCTCGACGAGACCAGCGGCGCAGTCGGCGCCGTCGTGTCGACACCGAAGGTGAACCGTGCCGACGGCGCGCTCTCCTTCTTCCAGTCGCTCGCACCGACCATGAAGAAGTAGGTCGTCTGGTCGGAGAGCGCACCCGCGGGTACGTCCTTGACGGCCTGTGCCCCCGACGTGACGAATCCCGAGGCCTGCCCGTTGCCCCACCCCCACACGTGCGCACCGTCACCGCGGAACAGGTAGAAGTTCGCGTCGACCTTCTCGCCGTCCGGGTCGCTGACCGTGGCCGACAGACGCGGCTTCAGAGTGTTCGTCCAGTACACGCCGCTGTACGCGGTTGCGCTGCGCGGCGACACGTTCAGGCTGGTCGGGACGTTCGGCGTCGAGTTGTACCGGACCCACACCCAGGGGCCGACGCCGGAATCCGCCGAGTAGAACCTCTTCCAGCCGTACGAGTCGGACTCGTTCTCCGCCTTGATGCCGACGCCGACGTTCGTGACGCTCGGAGTGTTCGCCCAGCGCTGCACGAGGCTGGTAATGCTCGCGCGGACGTCACCGCCCGGGCAGCTGGACGAGTACCCGCGGGTCTCCGACGACGTCGAGTAGTGCCCCATCCACGCCGGCTGCGCACCCCAACGCGTCCCCGTGCTCGCCGGCGTCGTGTCCCACACCTGCCAGTTGCGCGCCTGGCACGAGTACGAGTGGTGCTCGTACACCACGAGGTGGGCGTCGAGGATCTGCTTGCCGTGCACCGGCGGGATCGCGAAGTTCACGAAGCTGCGGGCGACCGTCGTCCCGCCGTTCCACGTCCCGACGAGCAGCTCGGCGTTCGTCGACAGGTCGGCGTTCGAGTTCGACTGGACGAACGTGTCGAAGCCGCCGTTGATCCCGAGCTCCGGGTCGACGACCACCGGGTAGACCGTCTGCGGGTCGGCGAGGAACTCCGCCTGCGGACGCAGCTCCATCACGAGCGCGTCGTCGGCGACGTCGACGTCCCGCTCGACCTCGACCTGGTCGGCGACCCGCGGTCCACCCGGGACCTGCGGTGCGTCGTCGTCGAGATGCTCCAGGTCGGTCCCGGGCGGCACGGCGGACCGCCCGGCCGCCGCTCCCGACCCCAGGCCGGCCGTTCCGTCGAGGAATGCCGCCGGCGGGGTGGTGCGGGGTTCGACGTCGATCGGCTCCCACGGCGCGGTCACGGGATGGACACGGTCGGCATCGGCGGCCGCATCCCACATCATCGGCCGTGGCCCGCGCACGGTCGCCTCGCCGCCCACGCCGGTGACCTCGATCGACCCGTCGTCGAGCTGGGTGACCTCGCCTCCTTCGACGCCGACGCCCACAGGCAGCACGAGCGTGTCAGGGTCCTCAGGACGCTCGCGCAGGACGAAGAACTGCTCGACACCCGTAGCCGTCACGTCGACGACCATGTCCGTCCCCGGGCGCACACCCTCGTAGACAGCTCGCGCGCCCTCGATCCTCGGTGCAGGTAGCGGGCCGTCCCAGGTCAGCGAGGTCACGGTGCCGTCGCTCGTCGTCACCGTCGCGACGTCCACGGGCCCGCCCCCGTCGTCGGCCGCGCCCGACACGACGACGTCGGCGAGGTGCGACACCGGCCTGAGGGCTCCGTCCTCGCCTGCCTGAAGGGTCACGTCGAGCGGCGCCCAGTCCTCCTCGTTCGTCCCGTCGCCTCCTCGTGGCACCCAGACCGGACCGCTGCTGCGACCGGCCGCCCACGACCCATCCGGCAGGGCGAACACGGAGCCGTCGACGGTCCGCTCGCCGAGCACCTCGACCGCGACACCCTCGAGCCGGGCGATGGTGGCTGCAGACACCGCATCCGGTGCGGTGAGCGACCTCTCCATGCTGCTCTCCGCTACGCCGGGCGTGGGCGCCGACGGCTCCTCCGGGGAGACGACGGGCGCCGCACCCACGGGCGCGGCACCCCCGACGAGGAACGTCACCGCGACCGCGACCGCGGTGAGCGGTACGCGAGGGCGCCAGGACTCGGGCACACCGAAGACGTCGAGCAGACCGGACACGGGCATCTCTTCCACGCACACCGGTCGTCCTGGCCGGACGCCGGCACCCCTGACGTGATCCCCTCACGCCCAGCCAGTTCCCTCGGCTGGCGGAAAGTTAGCGGCAGGGCGACGTACGTCGTGGCCGATCGTGATGACTTCACCCGTACGGGTGCATCGTGAGCCCATCCAGACCACCAGGATCGCTCGTGCGGCCCACCACGGTCCGTCGTCGACCCGGCGCGTCACGTCACGGACGCCCGGCACGCCGCGTCGCCCGCCTCTGGGACACTGGCCCCATGCCGCTCGACGACGCCCCCGCGACCTGTGTCTCCCTCGCCGACGTCACGCCCGCCATCGCGCTCGGGCCGCTCGACGGGCGCTACCGGCCGGCCGTCGCGCCGCTCGTCGACCACCTGTCCGAGGCCGCGCTCAACCGCGCGCGCATCGAGGTCGAGGTCGAGTGGGTCATCCACCTGACGTCGCACGCGGTCGTCCCGGGGGCGCCCGGGCTCGCGGACG
The DNA here is from genome assembly GCA_023424135.1 of Actinomycetes bacterium. GTDB lineage: Bacteria > Actinomycetota > Actinomycetes > Actinomycetales > Cellulomonadaceae > Cellulomonas. The sequence continues at coordinate 17,690 of JAFAEH010000213.1, forward strand.
ACGAGCAGCAGTACCTGCGGGACGTCGTCGCGACGTTCGGCGCCGACGAGGTCGCCGAGCTCGCGGAGATCGAGCGGACGACGGTGCACGACGTCAAGGCCGTCGAGTACTTCCTCAAGCGGCGCATCGCCGCCGCACCGGACGCACTGCGCGCCGACACGGTGCTGCCGCAGGTCAACGAGCTCGTGCACTTCGCGCTGACCAGCGAGGACGTCAACAACCTGTCGTACGCGCTGATGGTGCGCGGGGCCGTGCGCGAGGTGTGGTTCCCTGCGGCGGTCGCACTGACCGACGAGGTCGCGGCGCTGGCCGCCGAGCACGCGGCCGTGCCGATGCTCGCGCTCACGCACGGGCAGCCGGCGACCCCGACGACGCTCGGCAAGGAGCTCGCGGTGCTGGCACACCGGCTGCGCCGCCAGCTGCGCCGCATCGAGGGCGACGAGTACCTCGGCAAGCTCAACGGCGCGACCGGCACGTACGGCGCGCACGTGGCCGCCGTGCCGGGCGCGGACTGGCAGGTCGTCTCGCGCACGTTCGTCGAGCACCTGGGCCTGACGTGGAACCCGCTGACGACGCAGATCGAGTCGCACGACTGGCAGGCCGAGCTGTACGCGGACGTCGCGCGGTTCAACCGGGTGCTGCACAACCTCGCGACCGACGTGTGGACGTACATCAGCCGGGGCGTGTTCACGCAGATCCCCGTGGCGGGTGCGACGGGCTCGTCGACGATGCCGCACAAGGTCAACCCGATCCGCTTCGAGAACGCCGAGGCCAACCTCGAGATCTCGTCGGCGCTGCTCGACACGCTCGCCTCGACGCTCGTCACGAGCCGCCTGCAGCGGGACCTGACGGACTCGACGACCCAGCGCAACATCGGGCCCGCGTTCGGCCACTCGCTGCTCGCGATCGACAACGTGCGCCGGGGCCTGCGCGCGCTCGCCGTGGACGAGGCGCTGCTGGCCCGCGAGCTCGACGGCAACTGGGAGGTGCTGGGCGAGGCGGTGCAGTCCGCGATGCGTGCGGCGTCCGTCGCGGGCGTGCCCGGCATGGACAACCCGTACGAGCGGCTCAAGGAGCTGACGCGCGGGCACCGTCTCACGGCGCAGGACATGCGCGAGTTCGTCGACGGGCTCGGTCTGCCGGACGACGTGACCGAGCGGCTGCGAAACCTCTCGCCCGCCACCTACACCGGGCTCGCGACCGTTCTCGTCGCCCACCTGGCCTAACACTTCGTCCGGTTCGTCCGGATCGGCCACGGATCGTCCCCCGAACGCGTCACCCGTTCGGCTCAATCCTGCCGTCATGAGTGGGAGCGGTCTCCGTCGAGACGTTTCGACACCTGGACATGCGCCCGGGATCGGGTCAGAATCGTCGGCGTCGTCGGAATCCTCCCCTTCATCCGATCCGGCAAGGAAGCCCTCCCGTGACACTGATGCAGAAGGCGATCACGCCGTCGCTCACGCAAGCGCACCTCACGCAGGGTCACGACCGCATCGCCGGTTACGTGGTCCGCGCGGAGGACGTCGCGTTCGCGACCACCCCGTCCCAGCTCTTCGAGGTGCACGGCCTGGGCTACCCGGGCTCACCGTTCAGCCCGTACGACCGGTCCATCGACATCCTGCGCTTCGAGTCCTCGCCGCAGCTGCAGTACCGGGACGTGCCCGGCTACATCGTCCCGCTGTGGTGGCTGCGCCACTCGCGCATCCCCCCGGGCGCCGAGCTCATCCGGGTGCACGACGACGGCACGTCCACGCTGCTCGCACGCTACGGCGACGTCGGCACGGGCTGGACGGTCACGCAGCTCGGTGCGCCACGCGCCGCGCTCGCGTCGCTGTCGCGGTGCGTCGGGCCGGTGGCGAAGTGGCACGGCGCCTACCTTGAGGCGGACGTCGTCGACGGCGGGCACACGGTCGTGCTCGCGCTCGCGAACCCGCCGCTCGCCGAGACCGGGTTCCACCAGTCGCCGTCGGGCCGTTGGTACCGCCGGGTAGCGCGCGAGGACGTCACCGAGCTGTTCGAGCTCGACCTGACCGCCCGCTGGAACGGCCTGTCGGTGCGCGTCGTCGACCAGTGGCAGGACGCCCAGCGGTACGTCGTCGCGCGGATCTCGCACCTCGGCGACGACATCGAGCGCGCCGAGCGCCTGCACCTCGACCGCGTCGAGGCGGGCGTGTACGAGGCGATCGTCTACGCGGCCGAGCTCACCGACATCCAGACGAACCAGGTCGTCCCGCACACCTGGGCGCCCGGTCCGGCAGCGCAGCAGCGCCACTGGGCACACTCGTGACAAGTAGTTCGTGAATTTTCACCCAAAGGGGCTCTGCGTTCGCTAGCATCTCTGACATACCGGCACGAACCCGAGCGGCACTCCACGGAGAGCCCCGGTCCCGTCAGCCCTCCGGGCGCTGACCACAGACCGCACCGGGCCTGGTCCTCCCCCCCGACCAGGCCCGGTGCGCTTTTTCATGCCACCCACCCACCCACCCACCCGTCCCCGGCCCACCCCACCCGTCCCACCC
>JAFAEH010000217.1 GCA_023424135.1 Actinomycetes bacterium
GACCGGACGTGCCGCGGGTGCGCCCGGAGCCGCGGTGCCGCGCGAGCTGCCCGCGGTGCGGCCCCGCACGATCCCGACGAGCTCCTGCGCGTGGGCGTGCTCGCGGTCCGTGCGCCACACGAGGACGACGCGGGAGTCCGGGGCCGCGGGCACGGGCCGCACGGCGGTGCCGCGGCGGTCGTGCAGCCGGGCCAGGGAGTGCGGCACGACCAGCAGACCCGCACCGGAGACGACGAGGTCGGCACCCGTGGGCACGTCGGGGACCTCGACGGTCTCGACTCCCGCCGGCTGCCACCCGAGCACGTCGTCGGCGGGCAGCAGGAGCGTCTCACCCGCGAGGTCCTCGACGTCGACCTCGTCGACGACCGTCAGCACGTGGTCGGCGGGCACGACGACGACGGTCCGCTCCGTCCACAGCGGCACGACCGCCCACCCGTCGGACGTGCGGGGCGTGGGGCCGGGCAGGCCGGGCACCGGACCGTCGACGCCGTCCGGCGGCAGACGCAGCACGGCCGCGTCGACGTCGCCCGCGAGGACCGCGTCCGCCGCACCCGCGGGGTCGGCGTGCACGACGTCCAGCGGGTCGTCCGGCAGCCGCTCGCGCCACACGCGCCCCCACCGGTCGGGGCTCGTCCCGGGCACCAGCAGGAGCCTCATCGCACGCGCCGCACGACGACGTCGGTGACGTCGTGCCCCAGGTCGAGGCCACGCTGCTCGAAGCGCGTGACGGGCCGGTGCGCGGGCCGCGGCACGACGCCCCCGTCGAGGTCCGGGTCTGCCGTGAGCACGTCGACCATCTGCGCCGCGTAGTCCGCCCAGTCGGTCGCGACGTGCAGCGTGCCGCCCACGCGCAGCCGGTCGCGCAGCAGCGCGACGTGCGCGGGCTGGACCAGGCGCCGCTTGTGGTGGCGGGGCTTGGGCCACGGGTCCGGGAAGAACGCGTGCACCGCGTCCAGCGTGCCCGGTGCGATGTCGGCGCGCAGCAGGCGCAGCGCGTCGCCGTGCACGACGCGCACGTTCGTCAGGCCCTCGCGCTCCACGAGCAGCAGCAGCGCCGCGACGCCCGGCAGGTGCGCCTCGACGGCCAGCCAGTCGCGGTCCGGGTCGGCGGCGGCCATCGCCGCGGTCGCATCGCCCATGCCCGAGCCGATCTCGACGACCAGGGGTGCGTCGCGCCCGAGCAGCGCGACCGTGTCGATCGTCCCGTCGGGCGTGCGCGGCGGGGCGGCACGCTCGTCGTCGACGGAGAACCCCCACCGCCCGAACAACCGCTCGAGCGCGTCGGTGCGGTCGCGCCCGAGCGCGGCACGGCGCGGGTGGAACGTGCGCAGCGGCTCATGGGGGCGCGACGCGCGGTGGGTGAACACGTCGGGCCGCACGTGCCCCAGCCTACGCAGCACCCGCCGGGTGACGTGCTCAGGCGACGACGTCGTCGGGCGGGCCCTGGACCAGCGCGACGACCTCGCCCGCGGGCCCGCGGACCAGCAGCACGCGCCCGTACGGCGTGTCCTCCGGCCCGCTGACGACCTCGCCGCCGAGCGCCGCGACCTGCGGTGCGATCGCGTCGGCGTCCTCGACCCCCACGTACCAGGTCCACGCGGCCGGGACGTCGCCCGCGCCCGGTCCGTAGCCGCCGACGCCCGCGGCGGGCGTCCCGCCGACGGACAGCGACGTGTACGTGAAGTCCGGGGCGCTCATGTCCTGCTGCTCGTACCCGAACAGCGTCGCGTAGAACCGCCGCGCGCCGTCCGGGTCGTTCGACATCTGCTCGGCCCACAGGAACGCACCGGGCACGTCGGTGACCTCCCACCCGGTGCGCGTCCCGGACTCCCACAGGCCGACGACCGCGCCCGTCGGGTCGGACAGCACCGCGAGACGGCCCAGGTCGAGCACCGTCATCGGGCCCAGCACGACCGTCGCCCCGGCCTCGACCGCGTGCGCGACCGTCGCGACCACGTCGTCCGTCGCGAGGTACACGCACCAGCCCGCGGGGCGCGGCGACGCGGCGACGGTCAGGCCCGCGACCGCGTGCCCGTCGACCGTCGCGGTGACGTACCCGCCCGTCTCCGGTCCGCCGACGCGGAACTGCCACCCCAGCAGCCCGCCGTAGAACCGCTGCGTCGGCCCGAGCTCCGGCACCGCCATGTCCGCCCAGCCGGGTACACCGGCGGGCCACGGGTCGGGGCTCACGGTCATCCTCGGTCCTCCGGGTGGGGTGCGGCGTGCGGGGCGAGCACAGCCAACCACCGCCGTCCCCGTCGCGCACGACGTGCCCACGTGCTACGCCAGTGCCATGACCGACGCACGTGAGCCGGCGCAGCCGCCCGACCCGACGGACACCGCCCCCGGTGCACCCGGCACCGCGCAGCCCCGCGAGTCGCAGGACGCGCTCGACGCGCTCGTCGCCGGTCAGGAGGACGGGGGCGGCGAGTCGACCGTCACGGTCGTGCTCGCGCTCGCGGCGAACGCGCTCATCGCCGTCGCGAAGACCGTCGCGGCCGTCGTCACGGGCGCCGCGTCGATGCTCGCCGAGGCCGCGCACTCGTGGGCCGACACCGGCAACGAGGTGTTCCTGCTGGTCGCGCAGCGCCGCGGCGGGCGCGCCCCCGACGAGTCGCACCCGTTCGGGTACGGCCGCGAGGTCTACGTGTGGTCGATGTTCGCGGCCATCGGCCTGTTCGCGGTCGGGGCCGGGGTGTCCGTGACGCACGGGATCCAGGAGCTCGCGCACCCGCAGCCCGCCTCCGACTTCCACGTCGCGTACCTCGTGCTCGCGATCGCGTTCGTGCTCGAGGGCGTGTCGTTCCTGCAGGCGTGGCGCCAGACCCGCGCCGAGGCCCGGCGCCGCGAGCGTGGCCTGTTCGAGCAGGTGCTCGGCACGTCGGACCCGACCGTGCGGGCCGTGTTCTTCGAGGACGCCGCGGCGCTGCTCGGCATCGTCATCGCGGCCGGGGGCATCGCGCTGCACGAGGTCACGGGCTCGACCGTGCCCGACGCGGTCGGCTCGATCCTCGTCGGGCTGCTGCTCGGGTACGTCGCGGTCGTGCTCATCGGGCGCAACATCCGCTTCCTCGTCGGCGAGACCGTCGACCCCCGCCTGCAGACCGCCGCGCTGCGCCGCCTGCTCGCGATGCCGCAGGTCGCGCGCGTGACGCAGCTGCGCCTGGAGGTCGTCGGGGCCCGCCAGGTGTTCCTCACGGGTGCCGTCGACCTGACCGGCGACCCCGGTGAGGAGCAGGCGTCGCACCTGCTGGCCGAGCTCGAGACGACCGTCCGGGCCATGCCGGGCGTCGTCGGCGTCGTGCTGTCCCTGGCCGAGCCGCACGAGCCGTCCCTCGTCCCCCCGTCTCCGGCCCCCTGACCCCACCCGGCCACCCCCCACCCGGCCCCTCACCCCCACCCCCCCAGGTCGTGAGAGAGCAATCCGATCGCTCTCTCGCGGGGTGGTGCTGCCGCGTTGGTGGTGAGAGTGCGATCGGATCGCTCTCTCGCGGGGGTGTGGCGGGTGGGGGCTGGGGGCGTGGTCAGGGGGGAGGGAGTCGCTTGCCGAGGAACTCGACGACCTCGGTGAGGTAGCGCTCGCGGGCGGCCGGACCGGACAGGGCGAGGTCGTGCGCGCCGCCGGGGACCTCGACGTACGTGACGTCCGGGCCGAGCAGCGGGGCGCGTGCCGCGATCTGCGCCGGGTCGAGCACCGAGTCCGTGGTCAGCAGCGCGTCGTGCGCGCGCCGGTCGGGTCCGGCGGCGTCCGACGCGAGGACGAGCACCGGCACGTCGACCGCGAGGCCGCGTGCGACCCGGGCGTGGGCGCGGCGCACCGTGCGCACGAACCCCGTGCGGACCGGGAAGCCCTCGTGCGGCTTCCACGCGAGGTCGAAGTCCCACTCGCCGCCCGTGCCCCGGTGCAGGGCCTGCCCGTAGAACGGTGCGAGACCGCGCATCCGCACCCGCGGCGCCGGCCGCCCGAGCACGTCGACCACGCGTGTCGCGACCGTCCGCTCGAACCACGTCCCGCGCAGGTCCAGCCACGGCGAGTTCAGGACGAGCGCGTCGACGAGCCCGAGCCCGCGGCGCGCATCGGCCCACAGGGCTGCGGTCAGCCCGCCCGTCGAGTGCCCGAGCAGGACGAGCGCGTCGTGGTCGGCGCGGACCGCGCGGACGGCCGCGTCGAGCTCCTCGACGTACAGCGAGAGGTCGGTCGTCTCGTTGGGGGGACGGCCGGTGCGGATCGAGCGGCCGTGGTCGCGCAGGTCGAGCGCGTACACGTCGTACCCGGCCGCGGCGAGCGCGTCACCGACGTGCGGGTGGAAGAAGTAGTCGACGAAGCCGTGCAGGTACAGGACCGCGGCGCGCGCCGGCGGTGCGTCGTCGTCGGGCGTGCGTCGCACGAGCGTGGCGACGGGGTCGACGCCCGTGCGCCGGGCGACCCCGTCGGGACGCAGGTGCAGCGTGCGCGCGCGCCACGGCCCGCCCAGCACGTCGGGGGTCTCGTCGTCCCAGCGGTCGTCCGCGTCGTCGGCCACGTCGCGATCCTCGCACGTCCGGCCGCCCCCGGTGAGGCAGAGGATCTCGGGAGCTATGGTGCCGAGATCCTCTGCCTCGCGGGACGTGTCGGGGCTCAGACGGCGGCCGGCACGGGGGTCGGCGTGCTCATGGGGCGTGCGGCGACGTGGCCCTGCTGGGCGACGTCGAGCGCGACGGCCGTCAGGCGCGTCGTGCCGTCGGGGTCGACCTCGACGGTCGACACCGAGGCGTTGGGCAGCGGGACGAGGCCGATCTCGTCGACGGTCGCGAGGTACGCGCCGAGCGCGAGGCCGTGGCCGACGACGAGCACGTGCGCGTCGTCCGCGTGGGCGGCGGCGATGCGTGCGAAGACGTCGCGCGTGCGCTCCATGAAGTCCGCGGCGGGCTCACCGCCCGGCAGGCCGGGGTGGCGGCCCGTCAGGACGTCGGTCACGAGCTCGGGCCACGCGACGACGTCGTCGAGGACGCGCTCGGGCTTCTGCTCGTAGATGCCGAAGTGGAACTCCATCAGCCCGGGGTCGGTGCGCAGCGGCACGTCGGGGTGGTGGCGCAGCAGCTCGACCGCGGTCGCGACGGCGCGCCCCGAGGGCGACGCCCACGCGGCGGTGAACGGTGTGCCCGCGAGGTGGCGTGCGGTGGTGCGCACACCCGCGCGGCCGTCGCGCGTCAGGGGTGAGTCGCAGCGTCCCTGCAGGATGCGGCGGGCGTTGAAGTGCGTACGGCCGTGGCGGACGAGCGTCATGGTGAGGGTCATCGGTGCCCTGCTCTCTCTCGGTGGTCGGCCCGACGCTAGGGGCCGTGCGTGTCGCGCGGACGACGCGGATGTGTCGCGTCGGAAACGGTTGCGCAGCGAGTCTCCGGTGAGCGGAGCAAAGTTGAGCGGAATAGACTCAAGTCCGCAGCCGGTTGAGAAGGCTGAACCTGACAGGCAGTCGTGCGGGCACCACACAGGGAGGCACGAGTTGGACGCGAAGTTCACCACCCGATCGCAGGAGGCGCTGGGCGCCGCCATCCAGTCCGCGGGCGCCGCCGGGAACCCGCAGCTCGAACCGGCGCACGTCCTGGACGCCCTGCTCCAGCAGGACGGCGGCGTGGCCAACGGGCTGCTCGACGCCGTCGGCGCCGACCGCGGCGCGCTCGGCCGGGCCGTGCGCGGCATCCTCGTCAACCTGCCGTCGTCGACCGGCTCGTCCGTGACACAGCCGGGCGCGTCGCGGCAGACCGCCGCCGCGCTCGAGGCCGCCAACGCCGAGGCACGCAGCCTCGGCGACGACTACGTGTCCACCGAGCACCTGCTCATCGGCCTGGCCGCCGGCCAGTCCGGTGTCGCCGACGCGCTGCGCGCCGCCGGGGCGTCCCGGGACGCGCTCGTCGCCGCGCTGCCCACCGTGCGCGGCAACGCCCGCGTCACCACCGCCAACCCCGAGGGCACGTACAAGGCCCTCGAGCAGTACGGCGTCGACCTCACGCAGCGCGCCCGCGACGGCAGGCTCGACCCCGTCATCGGCCGCGACGCCGAGATCCGGCGCGTCGTGCAGGTGCTGTCGCGACGCACCAAGAACAACCCCGTCCTCATCGGTGAACCCGGCGTCGGCAAGACCGCCGTCGTCGAGGGGCTCGCGCAGCGCATCGTCGCCGGGGACGTCCCCGAGTCGCTGCGCGGCAAGACGCTGGTCTCGCTCGACCTGGCCTCGATGGTCGCGGGCGCCAAGTACCGCGGCGAGTTCGAGGAGCGGCTCAAGGCCGTGCTGGCCGAGATCACCGGCTCCGACGGGCAGATCATCACGTTCATCGACGAGCTCCACACGGTCGTCGGAGCAGGGGCCGGCGGCGAGGGCGCGATGGACGCGGGCAACATGCTCAAGCCCATGCTGGCCCGCGGCGAGCTGCGCCTCGTGGGCGCGACCACGCTCGACGAGTACCGCGAGCGCATCGAGAAGGACCCCGCGCTGGAGCGCCGCTTCCAGCAGGTGTTCGTCGGCGAGCCGTCCGTCGAGGACACGATCGCGATCCTGCGTGGCCTCAAGGAGCGCTACGAGGCGCACCACAAGGTGACCATCGCGGACTCCGCACTCGTCGCCGCCGCGACCCTGTCCGACCGGTACATCACCGGCCGCCAGCTCCCCGACAAGGCCATCGACCTCGTCGACGAGGCCGCCTCGCGGCTGCGCATGGAGCTCGACTCCTCGCCCGTCGAGATCGACGAGCTGCAGCGCGCCGTCACGCGCCTGGAGATGGAGGAGGTCGTGCTCTCCGAGGCCGACGACCCCGCCTCCGTCGAGCGCCTCGAGCGGCTGCGCGCCGACCTGGCCGACCGCCGCGAGGAGCTCGCCGCCCTCAACGCGCGCTGGGAGAAGGAGAAGGCCGGTCACAACCGGGTCGGTGACCTGCGCGCCCGCCTCGACACGCTGCGCGCCGACGCCGAGCGCGCCCAGCGCGAGGGTGACCTCGCGACCGCCGGACGCCTGCTGTACGGCGAGATCCCCACCGTCGAGAAGGAGATCGCCGCCGCGGAGGCGTCGGAGGCCGCCGAGGACACCGAGCTCGCGGCCGAGGCCACCCCGATGATCGCCGAGAAGGTCGGGCCCGACGAGGTCGCCGAGGTCGTCGCGGCGTGGACCGGCATCCCCGCCGGCAGGCTGCTCGAGGGCGAGACCGCCAAGCTGCTGCGCATGGAGGAGGTCCTCGGCGAGCGGCTCATCGGGCAGAAGGCCGCGGTCGCCGCCGTGTCCGACGCGGTCCGTCGCGCCCGCGCCGGGATCTCCGACCCCGACCGGCCCACCGGGTCCTTCCTGTTCCTCGGGCCCACCGGCGTCGGCAAGACCGAGCTCGCCAAGGCGCTCGCGGACTTCCTGTTCGACGACGAGCGCGCGATGGTCCGCATCGACATGTCCGAGTACGCCGAGAAGCACTCGGTCGCCCGGCTCGTCGGCGCGCCCCCCGGGTACGTCGGGTACGAGGAGGGCGGTCAGCTCACCGAGGCCGTGCGGCGACGGCCGTACTCGGTGGTCCTGCTCGACGAGGTCGAGAAGGCGCACCCCGAGGTGTTCGACGTCCTGCTGCAGGTGCTCGACGACGGGCGGCTGACCGACGGCCAGGGCCGCACGGTCGACTTCCGCAACGTCATCCTCGTGCTCACGTCGAACCTGGGTTCGCAGTTCCTCGTCGACCCGGTGCTCGACGAGGCCGCGAAGCGCGACGCGGTCATGGGGGCGGTGCGTGCCGCGTTCAAGCCGGAGTTCCTCAACCGCCTGGACGACATCGTGCTGTTCGACGCGCTCTCGATCGAGGAGATCGGCCGGATCGTCGACCTGCAGGTCGAGTCGCTGGCGCGTCGCCTGGCCGAGCGTCGCCTGACGCTCGACGTCTCCGACGGCGCGCGGGAGTGGCTCGCGCTCGAGGGCTACGACCCCGCCTACGGTGCGCGTCCGCTGCGTCGGCTGGTGCAGAAGGAGATCGGCGACCGCCTGGCCCGGAACCTGCTCGCGGGCCAGATCCGCGACGGGGACACGGTCCACGTCGACCTCGCCGACGGAGGTCTCACGGTCCGCTGACCACCACCACCCCGCCGAGCGCGGTACACGTCCGCCGAGCGCGGTACTCGTGTCATCCGCTGTCGATGGACGAGTACCGCGCTCGCGGGGTGTGGGGTGGTGCGGGGGTCCGTGGCGGTGGCGTGCGTGGGTGGGATGCTGGGGGCGTGGACAGCGGCAACGGGACGACGGGCACGTCCGTGTCCGCGTCCCGTACGCGGCCGCCGCGTGCGACGCGCCCGCGGGGGTCGTACGCGAACGGGCGGGCGACGCGTCAGGACGTGCTCGACGCCGCGATGGCCCTGTTCGCGGAGGTCGGGTACCGCTCGGCGTCGCTGCGCGAGGTCGCCACGCGCGTCGGCATCTCCCACTCCGGGCTGCTGCACCACTTCGGCAGCAAGTCCGGCCTCCTGACGGCCGTGCTCGCGCGTCGCGACGAGATCGACCAGGCGGCGATCGACGCGGACGTCGACGCGGGGCAGGACGTGCTGTCGGCGCTGGTGCACGTCGTCGAGCGCAACGCGGACAGCCCGCAGCTCGTCCAGCTCTTCGCGACGCTCTCTGCCGAGGCGACCGCACCGGACCACCCCGCGCACGCCTACTTCCAGCAGCGCTACGCCGAGCTGGTCGAGCGGGTCGAGGCGCACCTCGTGGAGCTCGCCTCGGCAGGGCGGCTGCGTGCGGGCGCCGATCCGGCGGCTGGCGCGCGCGTGGTGGTCGCGACGATGGACGGTCTGCAGGTCCAGTGGCTGCTCGCGCGCGCGTCGGGCGGCGCGGTCGACATGGCCGCGGGCCTGCGCGCGCTCCTCGCCACGCTCGTCGTCCCCGCCTGACCCCGCACCTCCCGCTCGCGGGGAGCGGGAGGTGCGGGGCGCTGGTCAGGGGTGCGGTGTGCGGGCGGCGGCGACCAGGGCGTCGAGGTCGTCCGCGTCCAGCCCCGTGAGGCCGAAGTCGGCGACGACGCGCAGCGGCATCTGCTGCACCATCGCGGCCATCGTCTCGTCGAGCTCGGGGATCTCGGCGCGGGCGGCCGACGACGCCTCGGCGAGCAGCGGCGACCCGACGGGGTGCGCCTGCCACTCGCCGATCGTCGAGTCGGCCGTCAGCTCGCCCCACAGCGGCTCGCCCACCACGTCGACGGACGCCGTGGCACGCACGTCACGGGACGACGCGCCGACCTCGACGACGAACTCGCCGCCCTCGACGGCCCACCGGCGCAGGCCCGGGTGCCAGTACGCCAGTGCGCGCGCACCGAGCTCGAACGTCACGACGCGCGACTCGCCGGCGGCCAGGTCGACCGGCGTGAACGCGCGCAGCTCGCGCACGGGGCGCTGGACCGACGCCTGCGGGTCGGCGACGTACACCTGCACGACCTCGCGGCCCGCACGCGTCCCCGTGTTGGTGAGCGTGACGGCGACGTCGACGCGCACGTCGGCGCCCTGGCCGTGGACGTCCACCCGCAGGTCGTCGTACGCGAACGTCGTGTACGACAGCCCGTGGCCGAACGGGTACGCGACGTCCACGTCCCGTGTGTCGTACCAGCGGTAGCCGACGAGCACGCCCTCCCCGTAGCGCACGTGCCCGGCCTCGCCGGGGAAGTTCCCGAACGCGGGGGTGTCGTGCAGGCGGTGCGGGATCGTCTCGGTGAGCCGCCCGCCGGGCTCGCGCACACCGAGCAGCACGTCGGCCACGGCCGACCCGCCGGCCTGCCCGCCGAGCCACGTCTCGAGGACCGCGGGCACGCGCTCGCGCCACGGCAGCGACACCGCGGAGCCGTTGGCGAGCACGACGACGACGCGCGGGTTGGCCGCGGCGACGGCCTCCAGCACGCGGACCTGGTTGTCCGGCAGGCCCAGCCGGGGGCGGTCGTAGCCCTCGGACTCGTCGGGGCCGGGCAGACCGAGGGCGACGACGACGGTCGCGGCGTCGCGCGCGGCGTCGACCGCCGCGGCGAGCAGGGCGTCGTCGTCGCCGTCGGGGCCGCCCTCGATCGTGAAGCCGGCCTCGAAGCGGACGGTCGGGTCGAGCGCCCGCAGCGCGCCGAGCGCGTCGTCGAGCCGCGTGGGGTTGACCTGCGAGGACCCGGCGCCCTGGTAGCGGGGCGTGCGGGCGAACTCGCCGACGACGAGCAGCCCGTCGGTGCCGGTCAGCGGCAGCAGGGGTGCGCCGTCGACGGGCTCGTTGCGCAGCAGCACGGTGCCGGCGGCGGCGGCCTCGCGCGCGAGCTCGTGGTGGGCGTCGGCGTCGACCGTGCCGGCGTCGGCGAGTGCCGGCTGGGCGCGTGCGACGAGGTGCAGCACCCGGCGGGCCGCCTGGTCGAGCACGGCCTCGTCGAGCCGTCCGTCGCGCACGGCCGCCACGACCTCGTCGTCCGGCCGTGAACCGGCCCCGGGCATCTGCAGGTCGAGCCCGGCGCTGAGCGCGGGGACCCGCCCGCGCACGGCGCCCCAGTCGGAGACGACGAGCCCGTCGAAGCCCCACTCGTCCCGCAGCACCTGCGTGAGCAGCCAGTGGTTCTCGGCCGCGTAGGTGCCGTTGACCCGGTTGTACGCGCACATCACGGTCCACGGACGGGCGTGGGTGACGACGCGCTCGAAGGCCGGCAGGTAGATCTCGCGCAGCGTGCGCTCGTCGACGTCGGCGGACACGCGCATGCGGTCCGTCTCCTGGTTGTTGGCGGCGAAGTGCTTGAGCGACGTCCCGACGCCCTGCGACTGGATCCCCTCGACGAGCGCGGCGGCGAGCACGCCCGAGACGTGCGGGTCCTCCGAGACGTACTCGAAGTTGCGGCCGCACAGCGGGGTGCGCTTGATGTTGACGCCCGGGCCGAGCAGGACGGCGACGTCGTTGGCGCGGGTCTCGCGGCCCAGCGCCTCGCCGACGCGCCGCAGCAGCGCGGGGTCCCACGACGAGCCGAGCGCGGCGGCGGTCGGGAAGCAGGTGGCGGGGACGGACTCGTTCAGGCCGAGGTGGTCGGCTGCGGCGGCCTGCTTGCGCAGCCCGTGCGGGCCGTCGGTCACCATGACGGGCGGGACGCCGAGGCGCTCGACACCCTTCGTGTGCCAGAAGTCGAGGCCGGACGTCAGCGACGCCTTCTCCTCCAGCGTCAGCTCGGCCAGGACGTGCTCGACGTCGAACGGGGCCACGGTGCACCTCCACGTGCGGGGTCGGGTGGCTCCACAGTAGCGCGAATACCAACCAGCTGGTCAATGTTCGCGGAGGTGTGGCTCGCAGGCACGCTCGTCCCCGAGGTGGCAGCATGCGAGGGCATGCCCCCCGTCGCGTCCGCCGTGCTGCTCGCCGCCCCCGCCGCCGACGGCGGACTGACCGGGCTCGCCGGGTGGGTCGTGTCCGTCATCGAGGCGCTCGGGCCCGTCGGCGTCGGGCTGCTCGTCGCGCTCGAGAACCTCTTCCCGCCCATCCCGTCCGAGGTCGTCCTCCCCGTCGCCGGCTACGTCGCGTCGCAGGGCGGCATGTCGCTGGGCTGGGCGGTCGCGTCGGCGACCGTCGGGGCGGTCGTCGGCGCGTGGGCCCTGTACGGCCTCGGCGCCTGGGTCGGACGCGTCCGGATCCGGCGCTGGCTCGCACGCGTCCCCCTCATGGAGGTCGAGGACCTCGACCGCGCCGAGGCGTGGTTCGAGCGGCACGGCGGCCTGGCCGTGCTCGTCGGCCGGTGCGTCCCCGTCGTGCGGAGCCTCATCTCCGTACCCGCGGGGGTCGAGCGGATGCCGCTGGGCAGGTTCACCCTCTACACGCTCGTCGGGTCCGCCGTCTGGAACGGCGGGCTCGTGTGGGCGGGGTACGCGCTCGGGTCGCAGTGGGAGGACGTCGGACGCTACAGCGACGTGCTCAACGGCGTCGTCTACCTCGTGATCGTCGTGCTGCTGGTCCACTTCGTCTGGACGCGGACGGGCGCCCGCGCGCAGCGCCGCCGCGCGGCCCGCACGTCCGCCCCCGACGCCCCCGACACCCCCGACACCCCCGACACCCCCACCGACCCACGCCCCTGACCCCCTCCTTGGCGCGAGAGTGCGATCGGATCGCTCTCTCGCGATCTGTGGTGGTGTGAGAGCGCGATCGGATCGCTCTCTCGCGCAGGGGAGCGGGGCGTGGGTCAGGAGGCGGGGGTGGCGGTGCCGTCGACGTAGGAGCCGGTGACCGGCGTGGGCGGGACCGCGAGGCACAGGCCGGTGCGGTCACCCGCCGACCAGCCCTGCTCGGTCGGTGCCCATGTGACGAGTCGGACACCGGCGGCGACCTCGTCCTCGCGCAGGACGCACGCGCGCACGACGCGGGCGTGCGCGGCGTCCTGCCCGGGCCACACCGCCGCCGGGTCGAACGCGAACTGCGCGACCACCTGCGCGGCGTGCTCCTGTGCGCACGGCACGACCTGCACGCGCTCGACGGAGCCGTCGCCCGGCAACGTCGCCAGGCACGACCCGGTGACGAGCTGCACGGCGTACGCCTCGGTCGGCTCGGCGATGTCGGCGGGCAGCGGGCGGCTGCGGGCCGCGGTCACCGCGCGCGTCCCGACGACCGCGCCGACGGCCAGGACGGCGACCACGCCGACGGCGACACCGGCGACGACCCGTCGTCGCCGGGCGCGGGTCTGCGTCGCGGCGGCCTCCTGCCAGCCCGCCGCGTAGTACGTCGGCGGGTCGAGGTCCTCCGGGACGTCGTCGCCCGGGCCGTCGGGGGACGTCAGGACGACGTCCCCGAGCCGACCGGCCCCTCGAGGCCGGCCCCCTCGTCGTCGTAGAACACGCAGTACCCGGTGACCTGCCCGGCGATGACCTGGTCGGGGTGCGGGAGCCACACGTCGCTCCAGCCCCACGCCAGCAGGTCGGGGTCGATCGCGTCGATCGCGGCGTCGCACTGCGCGTACGCCTCGGACCACACCGGGTCGTCGACCGTGAGATCGGTCGACGGCACGCCCGTCGTGGTGAGCAGCGTGACGACCTCGGCCCCGTGGGGCTGGTCGCACGGCACGACGACCGCGTCGGACAGGTCGTAGTAGTCCGGCAGCGCCTCCCAGCACGTGCCGGCGGTGACGTCCTGCGGCAGCGTGTACTGCGGGAGCGTGTCGTAGGTGCCGGTGTCCCCGCCGAGCCCCTCGAGCTGCTCGGTCAGGTCGTCGAGCAGGCCGTCGAGGTCGCCCGTCGACCCGCCGCCGCCCTCGAGACCCTCCAGGCCCTCGAGCGCCTCCTGGAGCTGCTGGCTGCCGAGCGCGTCCTGTGCGTCCTGCGCGGTCTGCGCGCCCCACTGGACCAGCGCGACGAAGAGCCAGACGATCGCGGCAAGCACGAGGGTGCCGAGCGCGCCGAGCACGATGCCCGCGATCGCCATGCCACGGCCGCGCGCGCCCGTGCGCCGGATGCGCGACAGCGAGCCGATCCCCAGCCCGATGCCGACCGGGCCCGTGAGCCCACCCAGCAGCACGAGACCGCCCAGCGAGGTGACGAGCGAGGCCACCGCCAGGCCGTCCGTCGGCTGCGGCGGTGCCCACGGCGAGCCCGGTGCGCCTGGTGCGCCGTACCCGGGGCCGGGCGTCCCAGGGCCGCCGTACCCCGCGTAACCCGGCGGGGGTGCGGCCGGGCCGCCGGGGCCGGGTGCGCCGTACGGGGGTGCACCTGCGGGTGTGCCGTACGCGGGTGCGCCGCCCGGGGCGCCGTAGACGGGCGCCGGGGGCGGGACGGGCGTACCGGCGGGGGTCCCCGTGCCGGTCGTCGACGACGCGGGTACCGACCACGGGTCGTGCGGTGCGGCCGGGATCCCGAGCGCGGGCGTCGACGGACCGGCGGGGGTCCCGCGGCCGCCGGGGACGACCGACGGCGGGTTCCACGTCAGGGGCTGGGTGTCCCCGGCTCCCGGCGTGATCTGCTGGGTGTCCCCGGCGCCCGGCGCCGGGCTGTCGTCCGCGCCGGGCGGGGGCGGCACGGGGACGGAGCCCTCGGTCGAGGGGTCCGTGCCAGGTGTCGACGTCATGGACGGCAACCTAGCGGAGCGCGCAGCCCCGCCGACGTCACGGCGACCGGCGTCCGGCCCCCGTCACCTGTCCGGTGCGTCACGTTCACCCGATCTCCAGGATGACCGGCACGTGGTCGGACGGCTGCTTGCCCTTGCGCTCGTCCCGGTCGATGCGGACACCGCTCACGCGTGCGGCGAGCGCGGGGCTCGCGTACGTGAGGTCGATGCGCATGCCCTCGTTCCGCGGGAAGCGCAGCTGCTGGTAGTCCCAGTACGTGTAGGTGTGCTCGGCGGGCACGTGCACGCGCGAGACCTCGGTGTACCCGGCGGTGGCGAACGCCTCGAACGCGTCGCGCTCGGCCGGGGTCACGTGGGTGCGTCCCGCGAAGAACCCGATGTCCCACACGTCGGTGTCGAGCGGTGCGATGTTCCAGTCGCCCACCATCGCGACCTGCGTGGCCGGGTCGTCGGCGAGCCAGCCCTGCGCCGCGTCGCGCAGCGCCGCGAGCCAGTCGAGCTTGTACGTGTAGTGCGGGTCGCCGATCTCGCGCCCGTTCGGCACGTACAGGCTCCACACGCGCACGCCCCCGCACGTCGCACCGAGCGCCCGCGCCTCGGCGGCGCCGGGGTCGCCCCACGTCGGCTGACCGGGGAACCCGCGTGCGACGTCGTCCAGCCCGACGCGTGAGATCACCGCGACACCGTTCCACTGCGAGTACCCGTGCGTCGCGACCTCGTACCCGAGCGCCTCGAACGGCTCGCGCGGGAACGCCTCGTCCTTGACCTTCGTCTCCTGCAGCGCGAGCACGTCGACGTCCGCCCGCTGCAGGAAGGCCACGGCGCGGTCCACGCGCGCCCGCACGGAGTTGATGTTCCAGGTCGCCAGTCGCATGGTGCCCGAGGCTACCGACCACCACCGACGTCGCTGCCCACCGAGTGGCAACGACGTGCGACGAGCACGGCGGCCGATGCCGGTGATGGGCGTGCTCGCGCACGGCGACCACGGCCGACACCGGTGAGCCCGTCACCGGGACGCTGAATCCGTCGCGGGTGCACCCTCCCGGTCGCCGTCGCTCAGCCGAGCGTGACCTCGACGCCACCCGAGAACGGCGAGCCGTGGAGCTCGGTGTTCGGGCGCGGCGGCCGCCGGGACGTCGAACACCACCGTGCCCTGAACACTGTTGCCCGGGTTGAGGAACGACTGCGCGTCGCCCAGGTAGATCGCGGCCGACGTGTCCGCGGAGCGCGTGCGACCCAGCGTGTCGGTGAGCTTCTGGCTGCTGCCGTCGAAGTACTGGGCCTCGCGGCCGATGTTGTTCACCGTGACGTGCACCAGCAGGAACTGCCCCTACGCATCCTGGCCGAACACGTCGTCGCCGACACGCGCGACGCTCGGCTCGACGCCCGGATGCTCGCCGCCGTCGGCGCGGCCGTGGCGCTCGTCTGGCGCCGTCGGTAACCCGTGGCGATCTGCCTCGCTGCCGCGGGCGTCGCCGTGGTGCTGCCGGTCAGCGGATGCGCGGCTCTGCTCGCGCTGCCGTGGGTGTTCGCGTCCCTCGCCCGGGACTGGTCACGTGAGGGCGACGTCGTCATGCGGTCGGAGGTGGACGAGGTCACGGGCCGACGCGACCACCTGCCGACCGCGCGCGAGCTCGAGATCGCGCGAGCCGTCGCGGAAGGCCTCTCCAACGCAGAGATCGCCCGGCGCGTGTTCGTGTCCGAGGCGACCGTGAAGACGCACCTGGGCCGGGCGATGGACAAGGTCGGCGTCGGGAGCCGGGTGCAGCTCGCGGTGCTGGTGGACCGAGCAGGGGGCGTGGGCTGAAGTCACGAGCCGGTGCGTGCTGCTCGTCTTCCGTCGTCGAGGTGTCTGACGCGCCGCGACCGCCGCGACCTCAGGATCACCCGCGAGTCCCGGATGCGGCGGGTGCGTGCGTGGCACGATCCCGGTGTCGACGTCCGTCTGACGGGGGCCATCGGTCCGAGCGGTCGTCGCGCCGAGGGAGGCGCCGGGTGGACGACGAGCTGCAGCGGTCCGGCGTGACACTGGTCCCGCTCGACGACGGTGGACGCGTGGCCGTCTTCGCCGCGGACGTCGAGCGTGCGCGCGCGGTGGTCGCGGCGTTGGGGGCGCCCGCGGCGTCCGATCAGGCGGGGCAGGGCGCCGCTGCCGCGGGCATGGCGGGTGCCGTCGCCTCGGCCGTCGGGTCCGGGGCGCAGGGCATCGCGCAGCTGCACGGGGTGGTGCAGCTGGCGCCGCACACCCTCGCGCAGCTGCAGTCCGGCGCCCGCCTGATGACGTCGGGCGGCTGGACCCTCGGGACGGTCGTCGGCCAGAACGGTCAGATCGTCGGCAACGCCGCCTTCACGGCCGTGGGCGCGGGCACGTCGATGGCGACGATGGCAGCCACGATGGGCACGAGCGTCGCGCTGGCCGCCGTCCAGCTGCAGCTCGTCCGCATCCAGCAGGCGGTCGAGCAGGTCGCCGCCCGCGTCGAGGTGCTGCTCGGCGAGACCCGCGAGATCCGGTCGGCGGAGATCGAGACGCGCATCGACCGCGTGATCCGCGAGTCGCGGTGGGCGATCGAGCTCCGCCACGTCCCGCCCACGATGGTCGACGAGCTGCGCGGCGACGGGCACGCGCTCGAGGCGTACTGCCGCAGCACCGTGCGGCTGCTGGCGCAGCGGGTCGACGGCCTCGGGCGCGGCAAGGCCGCCAGCAGGCAGGAAGCGCTGCAGCAGGAGGCGGGCCAGATCGCCCGTGACGTCGTGAACCTGCACGCCGCCGCCGACTGCTGGCTGGGCTACGAGCTGCTGCGTGCGTCCGCGGTCACGGCGTCCTCGCCGGTGTACGCCGCGCAGATCGCCGCCGACGCCGCCGAGCGGACCGACGAGTGGCGGCAGCGCGCAGCCGAGCAGATCGCCGTGCTGCAGCAGCGGCTCCGACGCATCGACGCCGCACCCGGCAAGGGGTTCAACCCGCGCACCAAGCGCACCGTCCGCGAGCTCGCGCGTCAGCTCGCCGAGGCCGTGGCGGCCGCGATCCCCGCCGTCGAACCGGCCGTGCCGGAACCGGCAGACCTGCTGGGTCTCCGCGACGAGCAGCGTGAGCGGCTCCTCCAGGAGCTGCGCTGGCGGCTCGACGACGGTGCGCTCCTGCTGCTCGCGGGCGTCGCAATCCCGCGCATGTCCGACGTCGGCGGCATCGACGTCGCGCGTGCGGCCCTCCGCTCGGTCGGTGCGCGTGACGGCTTCGTCGCCGTGCGGGGAGCGCGGGTGCTCGTCGGCGTCGTGAAGGACTTCGTCGAGGACGGGACGCTCCTGGTCGACGTACCGCGCGGCGCGTGCGTGGTCTCCGGGGTCGAGGACGACGGTGACGGCGTGTTCACGCTCGGGTCCGACGACGAGCGCGTGCGCGTGGTGCCGCTCGACGCCGAACGTCGGATGGCCCCGTCGATGCTGCGGCACCGGGTACAGCGGGCGGTGGAGTTCGTGCCGTACGCGGCGTTGGGGGGCGGTGCCGGCGAGTCGGCTGCGCTGCGCCAGGACTGATCGGTGGAGGCGACCGACCCGAGGCATCGGCGGCGACGCAGCGCTCGACCTGCTCGTCACGCGCCGTGACCGGCTCGAGGCGCTGCTGCGGGAGGTCCCGCGGGACGTCGCGCTCGCGGATCTCACAGCGGACGAGGTCGGCGACTCCTGGACGGTGCGGCCCCTGTACCGGGAGCTCCTGTCGATCCGCGGGCTCGGTGAGACGAGCGTGACCAAGCTGCTCGCGCGCAAGCGACCGCACCTGGTGCCGATCCTCGACTCTGTCGTGGCCGAGGAGCTCGGGGTCGTGAAGGGCCGCTACTGGAGCCCCCTGCACGCGTGCCTCGTGGCCGACGACCGTCGGATGCATCGTCGGCTCGAGGCGTTGCGCGAGACCGCGGGGATCGGGGCGGACATCTCGGTGCTGCGGGTGTTCGACGTCCTCGTGTGGATGGTGGGGAAGGGGTACGACCGGTAGCAGCGGAGGTCCTGAGCGCAGGTATCAGGCGCGGCGGAACTCCTCGGTGTGTGCGGGGAACACGGTCGCGAACGCCTCGGTGGTCCTCACGAGCCAGTCGGCCAGCTCGCCGGCGGCCGTGTCGTCGCGCCAGTCACCGCCGTGCCGCAGGAGAACCTGGCTGGACTTGTTCTCCGGCTTGTCGCGCCATTCGAGGGGAGCTCCGAGCGCCTCCTCGATCAGGGCTCGACGGCCGTGCAGATGGGCGAAGAGGGCCTTGTCGTCGCGCACGTAGAACGAGCAGTAGACGGCGGGTTCGCGCGACGACAGCGACAGCACGACGGCGCACCCGGGGACCCCGATGTTGACGTCGATGGCGTCTTGCGTGGACGGCTTGGGCCACGACCGAACGCGCGTGCTGGTGCGTTCGCCGACGTCCCGCACCTTCTGGAAGAACGCCTGGCGCTGCGCGAGCAACGGCCGGGTGCCGGTCGCTCGCCATGACGGCGAGGACTCGGGGACCTCGAGGCCGACGAGCGCGGCGAGCTCTTCGCCGTCGATGAATTGCTCGGGGTCGGCATGACCGTCGTCGTCGAACCGGAGGCCTTCTGCCTCGAGGTAGGTGCGGGGGTCCTCGGTACGCGCGGGATCGAGCCATCGGAACCCGGGGGAGATGGTCCCGCCGGTCTGCAGGACCCGCCACGCTCCCTGCATGAGGTGCGTCGTGATGATCGCGGCGACGGGCTGCGGGTATGACCCGGCGACGAGCGCGACCTCGCCGTAGGAGGTCCACCGTCCGGCGGGGATCTCCGCGACGATCGAGGCGATGAGTCGGCGCGTCTCCGACGGCTGGTCGTCGCGCCCGCCGACGAGCGACTCGTTCGGTCCTGGCCAGATGCTGATGATCTGCTCGGCAAGAGCCGCGCCGCGCGCGTCGATCTGCGGGACGCTCCAGGCCTCGTGCGCCGCGATCTCCTGGTTCATCCGGAGCCCGGATGTCGCGAGCTTGGTGCGCTTGGCGGAGAAGGCGCGGTTGCTGAGCTCGCTGTTGTAGCCGGTGAGCGTGAGGTTCCCCAGCGTGTGGACGATGCGCTCGTGCTCGGTCGTCGGGTCTGCCCTGTCGGTGATGCCTGCCGCGAACTCGTCCCTGACCGCGTCGGTCAGCGTCTGCGGCAGGATGTGCTCGATGGTGAGCGTCGCGGGGTCCACCGCCTCCTTCGACCCGTGGGACTCCTCGAGCCACTGAAGGATGAGCTTCTTCTGTGCCGCGCGGCCCTGCCAGTAGAAGGGCACCACACCAACCGCGGCACGGATCTGTGCGTCCGTGGCGAAGTGGCGGCGGCCCCGCGACAGGTAGTCACGTAGCGCGACGTCGACGGCGGTGGCGTCGGTGACGGCCCCGACCGCCTGGAGAAGGCTGCGGTTGAGCCCGGCAGTCGCCCGCCCGACGACGATGCGACGGACGAAGTACGACTCCAACGTGAGGAGCGCCGCGGCCGCCTCGGAGGGTGTCGCGGTTCCCGCGGATCGGCGCGCGAGGATCGCCATGACGACGGGGTAGGCCGTCGTCGAGCCCCACGCGCGGATGCGCTCGAGGTGGTGACGAATCGTGGGGTCGGTCTCGCGGTTCGGGTCGAGGATGGTCGCGAGGAGCTCGCCGAGCGCAGCGATGCGTCGAATCTCGGACTCGATCTCCTGAGGGGTGGTCAGCTTCTCGAGCCGCTTCTGCTGGCCCGCGTACGTGTCGGACTGCTTCGCGCGTTCGTCGCGCTGCGCGAGGTCCAGCCAGAACAGCAGCTCGAGCTCGTCCGAGGTGAGCTTCTTCTCCAGCGGCAGCCACACGCTGTCGTAGACCTCCTCGGCGTGGTCGCCGAGGCGCATGAACAGGTAGTTCTTCAGCAGGTCGGACTGGTTCAGCTGCAGCCCGGTGTTGTTGAGCGACTCGAAGATGCGGTGCGCGTTGTCCCCGGGCTCCGCGGTGACCACGACGACGGCCAGTCCGTGGACCACCGCGTGCTGGATCTGCTCGAGGTCGTACGGGTCGTCGGGGTCGTCCGCCGCTGCGATCCTCGACCGGAAGTGGTTGTAGGCGATGCCGATGGCGTCGGACCCGCCGGCGTCGGGAGACGAGGTCAGCACCGCCTGGTAGGCCGCGCGGTCGGCCTGGGTCGGCAGCACCTTCGCGGGCTTGCCCTTGTCGTACACGTTCACCAGGTACTGGGCGTGGATGCCTTCGGCGCTCTCGGAGTCGCCGGTCTCGGCGAGGTGGTCGCGCAGGGCCGCGAGCAGGAGCGTGAGCGTCGTGAGCCGCTGCTGGCCGTCGACGACGAGCAGCTTCGACACCCCGACGGCGTTGAAGTCGGGGCTCGTGGCGAGGACGAGCGAGCCGATGAAGTGACTGGTCTTCGGGTCCGCGCGGCGGGCCGCTGCCAGCTCGACGACGTCGTCCCACAGCTGGTCGAGCTGCTTCTTCGTCCACGAGTACGTCCGCTGGTACAGCGGCACCTGGTACTGCTTCTTGCCCTCGAGCACGCCGGCGAAGCTCGTCTCCGTCGCCTTGACCACACGTGCCTCCTGGCTCTCGCCGTCGATCAGCTCGCGACACCGTAGCGCTCGACGACGGAGCGCGGCGGGGACTGTGGGCTGGCGGCGTTAAGGTCACCCGCATGAACCGCGAGACCCAGAGGGCAGAGCTGCACAAGACCATCTGGAGGATCGCGAACGACCTGCGCGGCAGCGTGGACGGCTGGGACTTCAAGCAGTACGTGCTCGGGTTCCTGTTCTACCGGTACATCTCGGAGAACCTCACGGCGTACCTCAACGCCGCCGAGCACGAGGCCGGCGACCCGGACTTCGACTACGCACAGCTCTCGAACCGGGATGCCGAGGACCCCGACTTCGTCCGGGACGTCGTGGCGGAGAAGGGGTTCTTCATCCGGCCCTCGGAGCTGTTCGTCAACGTGCGTGCCCGCGCTCCTCGGGACGCGAACCTCAACGAGACGCTCGAACGGGTGTTCCGCAACATCGAGCAGTCCGCGGTCGGTACCAGCGCTGAGGACGACCTGAAGGGTCTGTTCGACGACCTCGACGTCAACTCGAACAAGCTGGGGCCGACCGTGGCGAAGCGCAACGAGCAGCTCGTCAAGCTGCTCGACGCGATTGGCGACCTGAACCTTGGCAGCGGGACCTTCAGCGAGAACAAGATCGACGCGTTCGGTGACGCCTACGAGTACCTGATGCAGATGTACGCGTCGTCGGCCGGCAAGTCCGGCGGGGAGTACTACACGCCGCAGGAGGTCTCCGAGCTGCTCGCGCGGATCACCGTGGTGGGCAAGACGAGCGTGAACAAGGTGTACGACCCCGCTTGCGGCTCGGGGTCGCTGCTGCTGAAGTACCGCAAGGTGCTCGGCAAGGACGGTGTGCGGCAGGGGTACTACGGGCAGGAGATCAACCTGACCACGTACAACCTGTGCCGGATCAACATGTTCCTGCACGACATCAACTACGAGGACTTCAGCATCGCGCACGGCGACACGCTGATCGACCCCGTGCACTGGGACGACGAGCCGTTCGAGGCGATCGTGTCCAACCCGCCGTACTCGATCCGGTGGGAAGGTGACGCCAACCCGCTGCTCATCAACGACCCGCGCTACGCCCCGGCAGGCGTGCTGGCACCGAAGTCCAAGGCGGACCTGGCGTTCACCATGCACATGCTGTCATGGCTGGCTGTCAACGGCACCGCGGCGATCGTCGAGTTCCCCGGGGTGCTGTACCGCGGCGGTGCGGAGCAGAAGATCCGCAAGTACCTCATCGACAACAACTACGTCGACACGGTGATCCAGCTACCGCCGGACCTGTTCTTCGGCACCACGATCGCCACCTGCATCATCGTGCTGAAGAAGTCGAAGACCGACAACGCCGTGCTGTTCATCGACGCGAGCGCCGAGTTCGTGCGGGGTGGGAACAAGAACAAGCTCGCTGAGGTGAACCAGGAGAGGATCCTGGAGGCGTTCACCGCACGCGAGGACGTCGCTCACTTCGCGCGGCTCGTCGAGAATGAGGCCATCGGCCAGAACGGCTACAACATCTCGGTGTCGTCCTGGGTGGAGCCCGAGGACACCCGCGAGGTCGTCGACATCACGGATCTCAATGCCCGCATCGCGGGCATCGTCGAGCGTCAGGCGGAGCTGCGTGAGCAGATCGACGCGATCGTGGCTGACCTCGAAGGTGCCGACGCGTGAGTCGGATCGATGACCTGATCAGGCAGTACGCGCCCGATGGTATCGACTACAAGCCGCTCGGCGAGGTCGGCACGTTCGTCCGCGGTAACGGCCTGCAGAAGAAGGACTTCGTCGACGTCGGGTTCCCGTGCATCCACTACGGGCAGATCTACACGTACTACGGAACCTCGACGACCTCGACCAAGTCATTCGTGACCGACGAGTTGAGTGCGCGTCTGCGTCGCGCCAAGCCCGGCGACCTGGTCATCGCAACGACGAGCGAGAACATTGAGGACGTCGGCAAGGCGGTCGTGTGGCTCGGCGAGGGTGAGGTCGCGTTCGGTGGGCACACTAGTGTGTTCCGTCACTCGCTCGAGCCAAAGTACGTCGCCTACTTCTTCCAGGCCGAGTCGTTCCAGGCGCAGAAGAAGAAGTACGTCAGCGGCACCAAGGTGAAGGAGTTGCCCTTCGCGGGCATCTCAAAGATCAAGATTCCTGTGCCGCCCCTTGAGGTGCAGCGGGAGATCGTGCGGGTGTTGGATGCCTTCGTGGAGCTGGAGGCGGAGCTGGAGGCGGAGCTGGACGCCCGCTCGCAGCAATACGATCACTATCGAGACTCGCTTCTAGAGTTTCGAGGCCGCTCTGACGTCAAATGGATTCGGATGGGCGAAGTAGGTGACTTTTTTCGCGGTCGCCGATTCACCAAGAGTGACGCGGTCCCTGACGGGATACCGAGCATCCACTACGGCGAGATCTATACGCACTACGGGGTGTGCGCCAAGACCTCGCGGACGCATGTCCGTACGGGTATGGCGGCAAGTCTCCGATATGCCCGTCCGGGTGACGTGGTGATCGCCAGCGTTG
The DNA here is from genome assembly GCA_023424135.1 of Actinomycetes bacterium. Lineage (GTDB taxonomy): Bacteria > Actinomycetota > Actinomycetes > Actinomycetales > Cellulomonadaceae > Cellulomonas. Next base: position 23,097 of record JAFAEH010000217.1, read on the forward strand.
GTGAGACGGTCGCAGATGTCGGAAAAGCTGTTGCGTGGTTGGGGGAGGGTGACATCGCGATCCACGACGATACGTTCGCCTTCCGGTCCAATATGGATCCCACCTACGTCGTCTACGTCATGCAGACGGCCGCGTTTCACAGGCAGAAGGAGCAATACGTGGCGCGCAGCAAGGTTAAGCGGGTTGGTGGCGAGAATCTGGGGAAGATCGTCATTCCGGTTCCGCCCTTGGGCGAGCAGAGGCGCATCGTGAGCACCCTCAACAAGTTCGACGCCCTCATGAACGACCTGTCCTCCGGTCTGCCCGCAGAGATCGAGGCGCGCCGGCAGCAGTACGCGTACTACCGGGACCGCCTGCTGACGTTCAAGGAGAAGACGGCATGAGCGAGGGGTCGGGGAGCCGGTTCGAGCCGATCGCGTTGTCGTCGGAGTCGACGGTCGTCGCGGAGTTCGAGGCTGACCCGGCCGAGGCGACGCGGTACCAGTCGGAAGCCCGGCTCGAGGCCGAGCTGATCCGTCTGCTGCGGGAGCAGGCGTACGACTACCTGCCGATCAGGTCCGAGGCGGACCTCGTCGCGAACCTGCGCACCCAGCTCGAGGCGCTGAACCGGATGACGTTCACCGATGCCGAGTGGCAGCGGTTCTTCACCGAGAAGATCGCGGGGGAGCGGGACGGCATCGTCGAGAAGACGGTCCGCATCCAGGAGGACCACGTCCAGCTGCTCAAGCGGGACGACGGCACCTCGAAGAACATCACGCTGCTGGACAAGACCCACATCCACAACAACCGGCTGCAGGTCATCAACCAGTACGAGGTCGCCGGTACGGCAGCAGGCGCCGACGGTCGCGCGCAGCGAGCCAACCGGTACGACGTGACGATCCTCGTCAACGGGCTGCCGCTGGTGCACGTCGAGCTCAAGCGACGCGGCGTCGACATCCGCGAGGCCTTCAACCAGATCAGTCGGTACCAGCGCGACTCGTTCTGGTCCGGGTCCGGCCTGTTCGAGTACGTCCAGCTGTTCGTCATCAGCAACGGCACGCTCACCAAGTACTACTCCAACACGACCCGCAAGCAGCACCTCGACGAGCAGGGCAAGGCGAAGCGCGGTCGCCGGACGTCGAGCTCCTTCGAGTTCACGTCCTGGTGGGCCGACGCCACCAACAAGCCCATCACCGACCTGGTCGGCTTCACCAAGACGTTCTTCGCCAAGCACTCGCTGCTCAACGTGCTCACTCAGTACTGCGTGCTCACCGCGGACCGCATGCTGCTGGTGATGCGCCCCTACCAGATCGCGGCCACCGAGCGGATCCTCAACCGCATCGAGACGTCCACCAACCTCAAGCAGTACGGCACGACCGCCGCCGGGGGGTACGTGTGGCACACCACCGGCTCGGGCAAGACCCTCACGTCGTTCAAGACCGCACAGCTCGCCTCACGGCTCGGCGACGTCGACAAGGTGCTGTTCGTCGTCGACCGCAAGGACCTGGACTATCAGACCATGCGCGAGTACGACCGGTTCCAGAGAGGCGCGGCCAACTCCAACACGTCGACCGCCGTCCTCAAGCGGCAGCTCGAGGACCCGTCCGCGCGCATCATCGTCACCACCATCCAGAAGCTGTCGACGTTCGTCGCCACGAACAAGGGTCACGCCATCTACGACGGCCACGTCGTCGTCATCTTCGACGAGTGCCACCGCTCCCAGTTCGGTGACATGCACACCGCGATCACCCGGGCGTTCAAGCGGTACCACCTGTTCGGCTTCACCGGCACGCCGATCTTCGCGGACAACGCCGGCACAGGCGGGAACCCGACGCTGCGCACCACAGCCCAGGCCTTCGGCGACAAGCTGCACACCTACACGATCGTCGACGCGATCAACGACAAGAACGTCCTGCCGTTCCGGATCGACTACGTCAACACGGTCAAGGTCGGGGCCGTCGTCGACAAGCAGGTCCCAGCGATCGACACGGAGCAGGCGCTCCTGGATCCCGTCCGCGTCCGCCAGGTCGCGCAGTACGTGCTGGACCACTTCGATCAGAAGACCAAGCGCAACCAGACCTACACCCTGGACGACCGGCGAGTCGCCGGCTTCAACGCGCTGTTTGCCACCGCCTCCATCACGGCGGCCAAGGTGTACTACAACATGTTCGGGCGTATTCAGGAGGGCCTCCCCGAAGCCAAGCGGCTGAAGGTCGCGCTCATCTACTCCTACGCCGCCAACGAGGCCGAGGACGAGGCCGCCGCCGGGCTGCTCGGTGAGGAGCAGTTCGAGACGCACGCCCTCGATGCCGGCTCGCGCGACTTCCTCGAGGACGCGATCCAGGACTACAACAGCATGTTCGGCACGTCGTACGACACGAGCGCCGACCAGTTCCAGAACTACTACAAGGACCTGTCGCTGCGGATGAAGAACCGCGAGGTCGACCTGGTCATCGTCGTCAACATGTTCCTCACCGGGTTCGACGCCACCACGCTCAACACGCTGTGGGTGGACAAGAACCTGCGAGCCCACGGCCTGATCCAGGCGTTCTCGCGGACGAACCGGATCCTCAACTCCGTCAAGACGTACGGCAACATCGTCTCGTTCCGGGACCTGGAAACCCAGACCAACGACGCGATCGCACTGTTCGGCAACAGGGACGCCGCCGGCATCGTGCTGCTCAAGCCCTACGCCGAATACTTCACCGAGTACGCCGACAAGGTCGCCGAGCTGCGCGAGCGGTTCCCGCTCGGCGTGCAGATCGTCGGGGAGCAAGCGCAGAAGGAGTTCATCGCCCTGTTCGGCGCGCTGCTGCGCCTGCGCAACATCCTCGCGTCGTTCGACGACTTCACGGGCAACCAGATCCTCTCCGACCGTGACCTGCAGGACTACCAGTCGGTCTACCTGGACCTGTACCAGTCGTTCCGCCGCACCGACACCGCCGACCGGGAGTCGATCAACGACGACGTCGTCTTCGAGATCGAGCTCATCAAACAGGTCGAGATCAACGTCGACTACATCCTCATGCTCGTCGAGCAGCATCGCGCCGCCAAGGGCGACGGCCAGGACAAGGAGATCAAGGCGACCATCGACCGGGCCGTCGACTCGAGCCCGTCGCTGCGCAACAAGAAGGACCTCATCGAGGAGTTCGTCGACCGCCTGTCCATCGGCGAGGACGTCGCCGAGGAGTGGCGCTCCTACGTCGCCGCCAAGCGCGAGCAGGAGCTCCAGCGGATCATCACCGAAGAGAACCTTCGGCCCGACGAGACCCGCGCCTTCGTCGACGGTGCGTTCCGCGACGGGCAGGTCCGCACCACCGGCACCGCCGTCACCCGGATCCTGCCGCCGGTGTCCCGGTTCGCGAAGGGGGCGAACCACGGCGTCAAGAAGCAGACCGTCATCGACCGGCTCACCGCCTTCTTCGACAGGTTCGTCGACCTGAGCTGAGGTCATCACGTCCGCTGGCGCCGCGCCCCACCGAGCTGCCTCGACGGATGGTCGCGTCGTCGCTAGGGATGGATAGCCGCGTGCCTTATCCATCCCTCGCCGTCACGTGGGCCGCGACGGGCCGTGGACGACGACGTCAGCGCCAGGTGGCTTGGAGGCGCGAGTGGCCTACACCCGCGCCAGGTCCTTCCACCGCGCCCGAGCCGCGACGTGATGCTCCTCGATCAGCTCGACGTCCGGCAGTCGTGACTCGTGCACCGAGATCCGTCGACCGTCGAGCGCGGCGAGGCTCTCGTGGCGCTCGAGCAGCCGTGGTGCGACCTGCGTGGTCCATGTCTTGGGGTTGAAGGTCAGCACGAGGCGGTCGAACAAGCGGTGGACGTCGGCGCGCAGCAGCAGGCCGCCGTCGTCCAGGTGCTCGGGTCGGTCCGCAAAGCGGTACAGGTGGGCGGCGTCCAGCACCATCTCCGGCTGAGCGCCCGTGACCGCGCATGTGGCGCCGTAGCGGTCGAGCAGGCGATCACGGAACTGCTGCTGCCCGACGCGTCGCCGCACTACGGCGTCGACGTGGCCACCGATCACGGGCGTGCCGTGCCGCAGCACGGCCGCTTCCAGGGCGTCTTCGACCCCGCCGTAGGCCGCCAGCATGTCGAGCGCGCGCATGCGGTCGAGACGGCGGATCGCGTTCTGCTGGTCGGCCCCGGCGTAGACCGTGTCGAGTGCTCGCACAGGGAGCGGCGAGTCGAGCGGGGTCCACGTGCCTGCGTACGTCGCCGCGTACCTCGTGACGTCGGTCGGCACCATTCGCGGCTCGTCGAACGTCGCCTTGCAGTCGTTGCAGCGGTAGCGGGGCAGCGCGCGCTTGCGGGCGGTGGTGCTGGCCGAGTCGCAGGAGGGGCAGCGCCGCATGACCTTGACGTCGGGGCCGCTCACGACGTCCTCGACGACACCGTGCCCGAGGATCAGCTGCTTGTCCCGCAGCACGACGAGGTCACTCGGGCTGATCGCCTTGTGGTTGACGACGTGCGAGTCGTACTCGTACCGCGTGCCGAGGACGTCGCCGTACGTGTGGTCGAGCAGCGTGTCGGACGTCCGCGTGAAGCAGCTCCACGCGGCCGGCGTCACACCCTGCCCCCGTCCGTCCATGCGCCGAGCTCAGCAGCTGTGCCGCTCGCGCGGCAAGCGACGCGCCGGGGTGCTGCCCTGACCCTGAGGGCGGTGAGTCAGCCGTGGGCACGACGGTCCAGATGGACCGGGCCGTCAGAGCGCCTCCCCACCAGGGGCCGCCCCACGCGCTCGGCGAACTGCGGGCACTCCGCCGAGCGCAGCCGCGCGGGGACGTCCGCCTCGCCGGACTCTGGAACCAGTACTGCGCCGTCGCCGTCGCGACCGTTCCGACGAGCGCCGGGCTGCAGTCGTCGACGAGGACGAGAAAGTCGTCGGGGTGCATCACCTCGTACGGGGAGGTGTTGTCGTCGCACACGAAGTCTGCGGCGTTGCAGGTGAGGCGGACGTCGGAACGGCGTGTTGTCGGGCGTGTGTAGAGCATGCCGAGCCAGTCGCGCAGGGTCCGCGAGAACCACGCGTTGGCGTCGACGAAGACGGTCGTCGTCCCGGTCCCCCGCATGCTCCGGGACCCTAGCGAGGTCCCCGGACAGCGGGGAGGGTGCAGGCACCCCTCAGGCCGGTGACCTCACTCCTCGTCGCCCTCGAGCTCGAGCAACGCTGCGAAGGCCTCCCGCTCGCGCTGCCGACGTGCCCGCCTCGCCGCGAGCACGTCCTCCGTGCGGAGACGGGTGTGCGTGCCGACCTTGTGCGCCGCGACCTCACCCCGGGCGATCATCTTCATGAGCGTGGGGCGTGAGATGCCGAGTATGGACGCCGCGGTGGAGGTCGTGATCTCCGACGGTGTGGCGGTGACGGTCACCGTCGCCCCGGACGCGACCGCCTCGAGCACCTGCTGCAGCAGGACCCCGACGTCGCGCGGGAGCGGCTGGGCGGTGCCACTGCGCCCGATGGACAGGTACCCCTCGGGACCGTCGAGGGTGTCGGGCGCGCATCGGCTCGCAGAGTACGCCGCGTGCCGCCGACAGGCCACGCCGCATCAAGAGTGCGCAGCGCGAGATTCCTGCCACTGCCGGCCTGTCCGTCTGAGGGTCGTTACGGCTGTCCCAACCCCCGCCTCCCCGCCCGCGCGGCGAACCCGTCCAGCGCGGTGAGCACCTGCCCCGCCTGCCACAGCACCGACCGCCGTCGCCCGCCGACCTCCTCCAGCGCACCGGCCTCGACCAGGTGCTCGATCGCCCGCATCGCGTTGGTGTGCGAGATCCCGAGCTCCCGCTGGACCGTCGCGGTGGTGATGACGGGCTGACGCAGCACCAGATCGACGAGCCGCCATGCGGCGGAGTCCGAACGTGCGCGGATCCGCGCGCGCCACTCGTCGCGCGCCGCGCGGAGGTCCGCGAGGAGCAGGCGGCCGTTCGTCACGGCGTCGTCGGTGGCACGCGCCAGCTCGTGGACGATCGCGGCGGGGTCGCCCTCGCGGTAGGCGGTGAGGGCGTCGAAGTACGCGCGGGTGTCGACGAGGAGGCCGGCGGACACCGGGACGGTGACGGAGCGTGTCAGGCCGCGGCGACGGAGGAGCGCGTGGATCAGGGCGCGGCCCGTGCGGCCGTTGCCGTCGGGGAACGGGTGGATGGTCTCGAACTGCGCGTGCGTGAGCGCGGCGTGGACGAGCGGCGGGAGGTCGTCGCGCGCGGCGAAGGCGACGAGGTCGTCGACGGCCGCGCCCACGCGGTCGGGGTGCGGGGCGACGAACGCCGCACCGTGCGGCGAGATCGCGGTCCCGCCGATCCACACCTGCTCGGTGCGCCAACGCCCGGCGACCTCGGGCTCGGTGCTCTCGAGCAGCGCACGGTGCATCGCGAGGATCGCCGGGCCGTCGACGCTGTCCGAGAGGTCGATCGCCGCCTGCATGGCGTGCACGTTCCCGACGATCTGCGTCGCGTTGCGCCGAGCGTCCTCGCCGATCTCCGCGAGCGCGATCTGCTTGGCGCCCGACGTCAGGTTCTCGATCTGCGAGCTCGACGCGGACTCGGAGCGCAGCAGGATCGCCGAGAATGGCGCGACGTCGCCGCCGGCTTCGGCGTCGAAGTCGCGGATCAGCGCGGACGCCCCCTCGGCGGCGGCAGCGGCCGCCCGGGGCAGGTGCACGTCGAGGTCGGCGATGGCGGGAACGACGGCCGCGCGGTAGGGCTGACGGAGCGTCTCGCGGGCGGACCGCGACAGCAGGTCCGGAGGGAGCGACGACTGCCAGGGTCGCTCCTCCCATGACAGCGCAGGCCACCGGGGCGCCGCCGGTTCAGCGATCGCCGGGCCCGGAGGGATGCTCACACGCGCATTATATCTATCCGTAGGTTAATAGGGATAGATAAGAAGACGGCACATGCATGCTTGCGCGTCGACGTCCGGGCCTTCTCCCGAGGTCAGCGCCCCGCCACCCCCATCCCCGCGAACCCCTCCCACCGCAGCGCCAGCAGCTCCCGGTCCGGCCGGTCCTTCACCTTCCCGGGCAGCGTCAGCCGCCGTCCCTGCATCTCCTGCAGCCCGTGCTTGAGCATCGGGCCGTCGACCTCCTCCATGAGGTCGCGGTCGACGTGCACGACGTAGTCGGGGGTGATGCCGAGCAGGTTCTGGTCGAACGCGGCGTGGTGGATCTTGCACAGGGCGAGCCCGTTGGGTGTGGTCGGGACGCCACGGGACGACGAGTCGGGGGCGATGTGCGCGGCGTCGAGCAGCGACCCGTGCTTGAGGGTGCAGATCGCGCAGCGCGTCTCGTAGGCGAGCAGCACGCGGGTGCGGAACGCGGGCTGGTGCAGGCGCTGCTTGGCGAGCCGCAGCGCGTACGCCTTCTGCGGTGCGGACAGGTGCCGCACGTCGCCCATGTACCGGAACGACTCGTCGAGCGCGATGAGGAACGCGCGCTCCTCGGGCACGTCGTCGACCACGTAGACCGGCGCGATGGGCGTGTAGTAGTTGGGCTGCTCCTTGCGGAACAGGATGAGCGGCATGCCCGTGGTGATGGCGTTGCGGAGCTTGCGGTTGTCGCCGCCGTCCGGGTCGCCGGCGCGGTACGCGTAGTGCAGGAGGCCGTCGTCGGGGTCCTCGACGTCGTCGTACGGGCCGTGCGCGGACTGCACGATCGCGAGCGTCGAGCCGAAGCCCTGCGGGTTGCGGATGCCGCGCGAGTAGTCGATCAGCGGCAGGTCGCGGCCGTCGGTGCGGAAGCTCAGCAGGTCGTAGCGGTGGACGTACCCGCCGTTCGCCTCGGCCCGGGCCAGCACCCACGCGATGATCTGCTGCCGCAGGGCGGCCTCGACGGCGGTCTCCACGTGCCGAGCTCACCAGAACCGCCGGCCGTGCACAACGGTTCGTCGTCCACCGTGCCGACATCGCGGCGCGGTGAACGGTCGCCGTGCTCGTCCGGGCGACGGCGGCGCCGGAGGATGACGGCGGCACGCGCTTGCACGTCCGTTGCTCGCCGTCAGGCTCACCGTGTACGCGGTCGAGGTGCTCCCGGGGTCCGCACGGCGCCGGTCGAGGGCCCGCTGTGCGACAGGACCCGACCCGCGCCGAGGCCGCGTCCGGGAGCGTGTCGCTCGTCCGGTCCGGTGAGAGGCGCACGTTCACCCTGGTCAGCACGACGGACTGCGGTTACCGTTCGGTATCCGGACGGAAGCGACGTACCGGACCGACCGCTCAGGGGCGCCGACGGCGCCGACATCCTTGGAGGACCGCGCATGACGTCCGACCTCACCGGGCGCCGCGCGCTGGTCACGGGCGGGGCGACAGGTATCGGACGGGCGGTCGCGGTCGCGCTGGCCCGGGCGGGTGCGGACGTCGCGGTGACGCACCTCGCACACGACGCCGCGGACGTGGTCGAGCGGATCCGTGAGCGCGGGCGCAAGGGTTTCGCGGTCCAGCTCGACGCGCGGCGCTCGTGGGACGTCGACGCGGCGGTGAACGCCGCGGCGCAGGCGCTGGGCGGGCTGGACGTGCTCGTGAACAACGCGGGCGGGCTCGTCGACCGGCGCCCGCTGGTCGGCACGGACGACGCGCACTGGCACCACGTCATGGACCTCAACCTGTCGTCGGTGTTCTACGCGACGCGTGCGGCGTTGACGCACCTGCCGGACGGTGGGCGCATCGTGACGATCGGTTCGCAGGCGGCGGCGAGCGGCGGCGGGACCGGTGCGGTGCCGTACGCGACCGCGAAGGCGGCCGTGGAGGGCTTCACGCGGGCGCTCGCGCGTGAGCTCGGGCCGCGCGGGATCACGGTGAACGCGGTCGCCCCGGGGTTCGTCGGCGGGACGCCGTTCCATGCGACGCACACGCCGGAGCCCGCGCAGCAGGCGGCGGTCGCGGCGACCCCGCTGGGCCGGGCGGGGACGCCCGAGGACGTCGCCGACGCGGTGCTGCACCTGGCGTCGGACGGTGCGTCGTTCGTCACGGGGACGGTGCTCGACGTCAACGGCGGGGCCTGGTTCCGCTGATCGATGCGTCACATCGGAACTCTCGTCGGGTGAAACGAAACAACAAGGGCGCCGTGCCCGGTAGTGTGCGAGCCGCCGCAACCGGCCGGTGCGCGGTGTGGGACAGGAAGATGGGCAGGCTGCGGTGAGCGGAACGGGTGCGGGCGTCGAGACCGTGCAGCAGGACGTGGCGGACTCGTTGGTCGGCCGGCCCCTTGTGGACGGTGTGTGGACGGCTGACCCCTCCGCGCACGTCTGGGACGACGTGCTGTACGTCTACACGTCGCACGACGAGGACTCCGGTGCCGCCCGCGACGACGACGGCACGCAGTTCGACATGCGTGACTACCACGTCGTCGAGATCCGGGACGCCGCCGGGCCGGCCGTCGACCACGGCCCGCTGCTGCACGTCGACGACGTGCCGTGGGCCGCGCAGCAGATGTGGGCGCCGGACGCCGCGCGCCGCGGCGACACGTACTACCTCGTCTTCCCCGCCAAGGACCACGACGGCGTCTTCCGCATCGGGATCGCGACGTCGTCGTCGCCGACCGGCCCGTTCGTCGCCGAGCCCGAGCCGCTGGCGGGCATCGGCAGCATCGACCCGGCCGTCCTCGTCGACGAGGACGACGCGGCCTACCTGTACGTGGGCGGCCTCATGGGCGGTCAGCTCCAGCAGTGGGACGGCGACACGTTCACCGGCGTCGACGCCTACCCGGCCCCCGACGCGCCCGCGCTGGGACCGCGAGTCGCACGGCTGACCGACGACCTGCTCGCGCTGGCCGAGCCCGCGCGTGAGGTCGTCGTGCTCGACGAGCAGGGCGTCCCGCTGACGCAGGGTGACCACCGCCGCTTCTTCGAGGGTCCGTGGGTCTCGCGTGTTGACGGCGTCTACCACCTGCTGTACTCGACGGGCGACTCGCACCTGCTGGTGCACGCGACCTCGGACTCGCCCTACGGCCCGTTCACGTTCCGTGGCACGGTGCTCGAGCCCGTCGCCGGGTGGACGACCCACGGCTCCATCGCGCACTTCCAGGGTCGCTGGTGGCTGCTCTACCACGACACGCAGGTCTCCGGCCGCGACCACCTGCGCGACGTGCGGATCGCCCCCCTGACCGTGCACCCCGACGGGCGGCTCACGGCCGACCCGCGCTGACGCGCGACGCCGTGCCGGTGCGGACCGGGCACGGCTACGGCCGGGGACCCGCAGGCCCCCGGCCGCAGCCGCCCACCCCCGTCGGTCACCGCACGTCGTCGTCCACCCAGTCGAACGACTTCGTCACGGCCTTCTTCCACAGCCGGTACTGCCGGTCGCGCTCGTCGTCGGCCATCGACGGCTCCCAGCGCTTGTCCTCGGCCCAGTTGTCGATGACGTCCTGCTCGCCGGACCAGTAGCCGACCGCGATGCCCGCGGCGTACGCGGCGCCGAGCGCGGTGGTCTCGGCGACCTTCGGCCGGATCACGGGCACGCCGAGGATGTCCGCCTGGAACTGCATGAGCGCGTCGTTGGCGACCATGCCGCCGTCGACCTTGAGCTCGGTGAGGTCGACGCCCGAGTCGGCGTTCATGGCGTCGAGCACCTCGCGCGTCTGGAACGCGGTCGCCTCGAGCGCGGCGCGCGCGATGTGCCCCTTGTTGACGTACCGCGTCAGGCCGACGAGCGCACCGCGTGCGTCCGAGCGCCAGTACGGCGCGAACAGCCCCGAGAACGCGGGGACGAAGTACGCGCCCCCGTTGTCCTCGACGGTCGCCGCGAGCTGCTCGACCTCGGGGGCGGACGAGATGATGCCGAGGTTGTCGCGCAGCCACTGGATCAACGACCCGGTCACCGCGATCGACCCCTCGAGCGCGTACACCGTCGGGGCGTCGCCGATCTTGTAGCAGACCGTCGTCAGCAGCCCGTTCTTCGACGGGACCGGCTCGGTGCCCGTGTTGATGAGCATGAAGTTGCCGGTGCCGTACGTGTTCTTCGCGTTGCCGACCTCGAAGCACGCCTGCCCGAACGTCGCGGCCTGCTGGTCGCCGAGGATCCCGGCGATCGGCACACCCGGCAGCAGGCCGCCCTTGCGGCCCTCGCCGTACACCTCCGAGGACGAGCGGATCTCGGGGAGCATCGAGACGGGGACGCCCATCTCGGCTGCGATCTCCTCGTTCCACGTCAGGGTGTCGATGTTCATCAGCATGGTGCGTGACGCGTTGGTCGGGTCGGTGACGTGGATGCCGCCGTTCACACCGCCGGTCATGTTCCACAGCAGCCACGCGTCGGTGTTGCCGAACGCGAGCCTGCCGGCCTCGGCCTTCTCACGCGCACCGTCGACGTTGTCGAGGATCCAGCGGATCTTCGGGCCCGAGAAGTACGTGGCCAGCGGCAGCCCGACCTTGTCCTTGTAGCGCTCGGCGCCGCCCCCGAGCGCCGCGAGCTCGTCGCAGATCTTCTGCGTGCGGGTGTCCTGCCAGACGATCGCGTTGTAGACCGGCTCACCGGTCTCGCGGTCCCACACGACGGCGGTCTCGCGCTGGTTCGTGATGCCGACCGCCGCGATCTGCTCGTGCGTGAGGCTCGCACGGCCCAGCGCCATGCCGACGACCTCGCGCGTGTTCGTCCAGATCTCCTGCGCGTCGTGCTCGACCCACCCCGCCTTCGGGAAGATCTGCTCGTGCTCCTTCTGGCCCACGGACACGACCTGGCCGCCGTGGTCGAAGATCATGGCGCGGGTGGACGTGGTGCCCTGGTCGATGGCCAGGACGTACTTCTCGGTCATGCGGGATCCCTCCGTCGGGACGGTCGTGGTCGGGTGGGTCGGGATGGGGCGTCAGCCGATGTACACCTGGGCGAGCAGGCCCGCGAGGATGCCTCCGACGAGCGGTCCGGCGACCGGCACCCACGCGTAGCCCCAGTCGGACGAGCCCTTGCCCTTGATGGGCAGCAGGGCGTGCGCGATGCGCGGCCCGAGGTCACGTGCGGGGTTGATGGCGTAGCCCGTCGGCCCGCCGAGGCTCGCGCCGATGCCGACGACGAGCAGCGCGACGGGGATCGCACCGAGCTCTGCCGGGGTCTTCGCGAACGCGAGCACGATGAACACGAGGACGAACGTGGCGATGACCTCGGTGACGAAGTTCCAGCCGTACGAGCGCAGCTCGGGTCCGGTCGAGAAGACGGCGAGCTTGGTGCCGGCGTCGGCCTGCTCGTCGAAGTGCTTCTTGTAGGCGAGGTACGCCAGCGCGGCGCCGATCGCTGCGCCGAGCATCTGCGCGGTCACGTAGAGGAACCCGTTCGCGGCGGTCACGGGGATGCCGGTGGCGAACTCGTCCGCGCCGGACGCCCAGATGCCGATGGTCACGGCGGGGTTCAGGTGTGCGCCCGACTTGTACGCGGCGTAGACACCGGCGAACACGCCGAGGCCCCATCCGAAGTTGATGAGGAGCCATCCGCCGCCGAAGCCCTTCGTCTTCGGCAGGATCACGTTCGCCACGACGCCGGCGCCCAGCAGCAGCAGGATCGCGGTGCCTATGGTCTCCGACAGGAACGCCTCACCGATCGTGTAGTCCACCTCTGACCTCTTTCGTCGACGTCGTTGTCACGCTGGGTCGCCGCCGGGGGTGCTCGTCGCCGCGCGGTGCGGCTACCGGGGGTGCGCGCCGGCGGAGCGCGCACCCCCGGCGCTCAGGTGCCGGCCGGGCCGGACGTGCCCCGGCCCGCGGGGGAGCCGGGCTTGGTGCCGGGGTCGGCCCCGTCGCCCAGCGGCAGCAGGGGCGCGAGGTCCTGGGCCTGCAGACGCACGTGCTCGGCGGACGCGTCGTCCGCCTGCTGCGCGGCCGCGTCCTCCGCCTCGGCGCGGTCCCGGTACGCCTCGATCTCGCGCAGCCGCGTCGCGTCGTCCCAGCCGAGGACGGGGGCGACGAGGTCGGCGATCTCCTCGAGCGCACCGACGCCCCGGTCCGCCTGCTCGTAGTTGAGGCGCGTGCGGTGCATGAGCACGTCGTCCAGGTGCAGCGCACCCTCGTGGCTCGCCGCGTACACGATCTCCGCGCCGATGTAGGCGGGTGCGTTCGCGAGCGGGCGCGCGAGCTCGGGACGCTCGTCGCACAGGTCCGTGAGCTCCTGCAGCAGGGACCCGTACCGGTGCAGCAGGTGGTCCATGCGGGGACGGTCCCACCCGTGGCGGGCGCCGATGGCGCGCGCCTGACGCTGGACGACCTTGAGCCCCTCGGCGCCGACGAGCGGCACGTCCTGCGTGATCGACGGCAGGGACGTCGCCCGCGATCCGAGCGCGAAGTCCACGGCGTCCTTGGCCATCACGCGGTAGGTCGTGAGCTTGCCACCCGCGATCACGGTCAGGCCGGGCGTGGGGGAGGCCACGGTGTGCTCGCGCGAGACCTTCGCCGACGACGTCCCCTCCTTGGTGCCCGGCTGCAGCAGCGGACGCAGCCCCGCCCAGGTGCCGATGACGTCGTCGCGCGTCAACGGGCGCGAGAGCACCTGGTTGGCGTGGTCGATGACGTAGTCGATGTCCGCGCTCGTCGCGACGGGGTGCGTCAGCTCCTGCTCCCACGGGGTGTCGGTGGTGCCGATGACCCAGTAGCGGGACCACGGGATGATGAACAGCACCGACTTCTCGGTCTGCAGGATCAGGCCGGTGTTGCCCTCGATGCGGGCGCGCGGCACGACGATGTGGATGCCCTTGGAGGCGAGCACGCGCAGCCCGCCCTCGCTGCCGGCCAGGGCCTCGGTCTGCTCGGTCCACACACCGGTCGCGTTGATCACGTGCCGGGCGCGCACGTCGATGCGCTCGCCGGTCTCGAGGTCGGCGACCTCGGCGCCGGTGACGGCTCCGCCCGTGGTCGTCTGGAGCCGGACGACCTGGGTGCGGGACGCGGCGTGCGCGCCGTAGCTGACGGCCGTGCGCACGAGGGTCTCGACGAGCCGTGCGTCGTCGACGCTCGCGTCCCAGTAGCGGACCGCGCCGATCGCGGCGTCGTGACGCAGGTCGGGGAACAGCCGTTCCATGCCCTTGCGGGTCAGGTGGCGGTGCATCGGCATCGCCCGGCGGGTGCCGGAGACCGACGCGAGCGTGTCGTACAGCGCGACGCCCGCGCCGACGTACGCCCGTTCCCAGACGCGGTTCTCGAGCGGGTAGAGGAAGCTGACGGGCTTGACCAGGTGCGGGGCGATCCGAGTGATCAGCAGGTCGCGCTCCGTGAGGGCCTCGCGCACCAGGTGGAAGTCGAGCATCTGCAGGTAGCGCAGGCCGCCGTGCACGAGCTTGCTGGAGCGGCTGGACGTCCCGGACGCCCAGTCCTGTCCCTCGACGATGGCGGTGGACAGCCCCCGCGACACGGCGTCGAGCGCGATCCCGGCACCGGTGACGCCACCGCCGACGACGAGCACGTCGAGCTCGCGGCCGCTCTCGGAGCTGCGGCGCAGCTCGCCGAGCGCGTCCTGCCTGGCCTGCGCGGTCAGCGGTGCTGTCCTCATGCGGTGGTCCCTCCCGGTGGAGCCGTGGCGCGTGTCGCGGCTCCCGGCGTGGTGGCCCCCTCGCCCGCCGGGTGCGTCGCCGCTATGGTCATCACGTCCAGAACGGACGCGCAACTCGGCTGCACGAACGTGCACGGAGGTGGCGAGTCCTTGGCACGTACGAGGGACGGTGCTGGGTGTTCGTGGAGCGGGAGCAGGACGTGCTGCGCGCAGCGTCCATGTATTACCTGCAGGACCTCAAGATGGAGGTCATCGCGCGTCATCTCGGCACGTCCCGCTCGACCGTGTCACGCCTGCTCAAGCGTGCACGCGAGACCGGGCTCGTCGAGATCACGCTGCGCCCGTCGAGCACCCGTGCCCCCGGTCTGGCCAGGTCGCTGTCCTCGACCTTCGGCATCGAGACGTACGTCGTGCCCGTGCCCGACTCCGCGGGGTCCGTCGAGCGGCTCGACCAGGTCGCGATGACCGCTGCACGTCTGCTCGCGTCGTGGTTCGACTCGGACATGGTGATGGGCGTCGCATGGGGCACCACGATCGCCGCCGTGTCCCGCTACCTCGCGCCGAAGCCGACACGCGGGTCGGCCGTCGTGCAGCTCAACGGCGCCGCGAACATGCGCACGTCCGGCGTCGAGTACGCCTCCGACCTCATCTCGTCGTTCGGCTCCGCGTTCGGCGCCGCCGTGCACCACTTCTCGGTGCCCGCGTTCTTCGACTACCCCGACACCAAGGCCATGATGTGGCGCGAACGTTCCGTGCGCCGCGTGCTCGACATGCAGCGCCGCGCCGACATCGCCGTGTTCTCCGCGGGCGCCGTCGCCGGGGCCGTGCCCTCGCACGTCTACTCGGCGGGGTACCTCGACGAGGCCGACGTGCGTCGCCTGCACGACGAGGGCGTCGTCGGGGACGTGTGCACGGTCTTCCTGCGCGCCGACGGCTCCTGGCAGGACGTGTCGCTCAACAGCCGTGCGACCGGACCGACGCCGGACGAGCTGCAGCGCATCGGCCGGCGCGTGTGCGTCGTCGCCGGGGACAACAAGGTCGCCCCGCTGCTCGCCGCCCTGCGCGCCGACGTCGTCACCGACCTCGTCGTCGACGAGGTCACCGCGACCGCGCTCGTCGAGACCGCATCCACCCGCCCCGCCTCCGCCGCCCGCCCCACCCCCGCCCGTCCTGCCCCGGCCCGTCCTGCCTACGCGCACCCTGCCTCCGTCCACCCCACCTCCGCGCACCCCGGCCGCCCCGTGCCCCCGCCACCACCGCGAGCGTGACCCACCCCTGGCGCGAGAGAGCGATCGGATCGCTCTGCCGTGACTGGGTTGCTCTGTCGCGATCGGGTTGCTTGCTCTGTGGTGACCGGGTCGCTCTGTGGGGTGTCCCCGTCCGGGGCGTACCCCGGACCTGGTGCGAGAGAGCGATCCGGTTGCTCTCTCGCGTCGGGGGCGCGGTGCTCTCGTGGCACGGGGGTGTGGTCGCGGACAGTGGGCGTCCTGCCTGCGTAGGTTGGGCGCGTGAGCTCAGCCGCAACCGTGCACGTCGGCCCCGCCCTGCCCGCGGACGTCCGGGCCATCCGTCGACTCGTCGAGCCGTACGCGCGCGAGCGCATCCTGCTCGCCAAGGAGTGGGTCGGCTACTACGAGGCCGTGCAGGAGTTCCTGGTCGCACGACCGGCGGGCGACGCCGGGGGCGTGGGCGACCCCGCACCCGCGGAGGTGGTGGGCTGCGGTGCGCTGCACGTCATGTGGGAGGACCTCGCCGAGATCCGCACGCTCGCGGTCGCGCCCGAGTACCGCGGCCGCGCGGTCGGGCACGTCCTGGTCGACGCGCTGATCGAGCGCGCACGGGCGCTCGGGCTGCGACGCGTGTTCTGCCTGACGTTCGAGGTCGACTTCTTCGCCCGCCACGGCTTCGAGGAGATCGACGGCACACCCGTGTCGTCCGACGTCTACGCCGAGCTGCTGCGCTCGCACGACGACGGCGTCGCGGAGTTCCTCGACCTCGCGCGCGTGAAGCCCAACACCCTGGGCAACACGCGCATGCTCCTGCACCTGTGAGCGCGTCGCGGCACCTGTGAGCCCGTCACGGCCCGGCGCGCCACCGGCTTGCCAGGTGCGGGAGGTGCGCGAGACCGGTCCGGGCTCGCCCCGGGCCCCGCGAGCGTGACCCGGGCCCGGCATCGCGCCGCGCACGACGCGGGGCGTCGTCCGGCTCAGCCGGGCAGACGGTAGGTGGCGGACGCCGGGTCCGGGTCGTCGCCCGGCGCGTCGGTGCGCGTGACCAGCCCGTCGGCGACGAGGCCGGTCAGGCAGCGGATGAGCTGGGTCCCGTCCGGCCACAGCGCCGCGACCGCGTCGTGCGGGACGGGGCCGAGCGACTCCCGCAGCAGCGCCATGACCCGGCCGCGCACCTGCCGGTCCGTACCGGCCCACGCCTGCGTCCGACGACGGTGCGCGTGCAGGTCGCCGGGGCGGCCGGCCGCGAGCCAGCGGCAGCGGTCCGCCACGGGGCAGGCGTCGCACCGCGGTGAGCGGGCCGTGCACACCAGCGCCCCGAGCTCCATCGACGCGGCCGCCCACCGTGCCGCGTCCTCGTCGTCGTCCGGCACCCACCGCCCGGCCGCGCGGGTCTCGGCGACCGTCAGCGTCGGCGCCGGCAGCGCCTCACCGGCCGCGACGCGGGCAAGGACGCGCCGCACGTTGGTGTCCAGGACCACCGACCGCCTCCCGAAGGCGAACGCCCGGACCGCCGCAGCCGTGTACGCGCCGACCCCGGGCAGCGCGAGCAGCGTGGCCTCGTCCTGCGGGAGCACACCGCCGTGCCGCTCGACGACCGCCCGTGCGCACTCCTGCAGCCGCAGCGCACGCCGCGGGTAGCCCAGGCGGTCCCACGCGCGCAGGACGTCCGCCGTCGGAGTCCCCGCCAGGTCCGCGGGGGTGGGCCACCGGTCCATCCACGCACGCCAGGCCGGCTCGACCCGCACGACCGGCGTCTGCTGGAGCATGACCTCGCTGACCAGCACACCCCACGGCGTGCGGTCCGCCGCGCGCCACGGCAGGTCCCGCGCGTGGTCGTCGAACCACGCGACGACGTCCCGGCGCACACCGTCCACGAACGACACGTCGGGGAGCCGGCCGCCGGTCGCGACCAGGTCGGTCGGGCCCAGGACGTCGGAGGCCGGATCGGTGGGGGGCTTGTCGACGGGTGCCGGGTCGGTGGGGGCCCCGTCGACGGGTGCCGGGTCGACTCGCTCCGGCGTGGCAGGACGGGAGGGCACGCCCCATCGTGCCCGCCGACGCGACGACGACCAACTCCGCCCACCATCCCATCCGTCCCACCTACCCCGCCGAACTCGGACTTTGGCGGATTCTCAGTCGTCCGGACCTCGCCGAACTCGGACTTTGGCGGCTTCTGAGCCTCCAGAAGCCGCCAGAGTCCGAGTTCGCGCAGGGGTGGGGCGTTCGGGTGTCGGGCGGGTGCCGGACGAGGGGCGTGGGGGCTTGCTGGTCCGGCGCGTCGTGCGTGGCTTGCTGGTCGGGCGCGTCGTGCGTGGCCTCGTGCGCGCCGGAATCGTACGGTTGTCCGGCACGGGTGGCGGACTCACCCCACGCCACGACGGAGGTCCTCGGATGAACGACCGGAAACGCCCGACCCGCGGCACCGGACCCGCACGGTCCTCCGGTGCGCGGTCCTCCGGCGCCGGGTCGTCCGGGGCGTCGGGCGCCCGGGCGCCCGGGTCACGTTCGCCGGGCGCGCGCCCGTCCGGTTCGCGGTCGTCGCGGTCGCAGGAACCGGGCGCGCGGACGGGCTCGAGGTCGGACGGGGCGCGGACCGGCGGGGCACGGCCGCCCGCGCGCGTGTTCTGGATGCGGCGGCTCGTCGTTCTCGGGCTCCCGCTCGCGGCCGTCGTCCTGCTCGTCGTGTGGCTCACGGGACGCGGCGGGCAGACCGACGACGGCGTCGTGGGTGCCGAGCCGACGCCGACGGTCGAGTCGTCCCCGGAGCCGTCGCCGACCCCGACCACCGCGTCGGGGGTACCGGCGGACTGCGCACCCGCGCAGCTCGCGCTCACGGTGACGCCGGGGGCGGAGTCGTTCCCGGCGGGGGTGGACCCGACGTTCGAGATCGCGATCGTCAACTCGGGTCCTGCGGCCTGCCTGGTCGACGCGGGCGAGGCGTACCGGGACGTCGTCATCACGTCCGGCGACGACCGTGTGTGGTCGAGCGCCGACTGCGTGGCGCAGGACGCGTCCGCGCGCACGCTGCTGCTGGCCGGCGGCCAGTCCGACGTGACGCAGCTCGGCTGGTCGCGCGTGCGTTCCGCACCGGGCTGCCCGGGCGACCTGCCCGCGCCCGGGGCGGGGACCTACTCGGTGACGGTCACGCTCGCGGGAGCGACGTCGCCGGCGGTGGTGTTCGGGCTCGGCTGACACCTGCCATGCGTCGCGCCACTGCCAGGTCGTGAGCGTCGCGGCCCGTCGGACGACGTGACCTGCCAGACGGGACGATCCGTCAGACGTAGCGCTCGAGGATGCTCGACTCGGCCAGCCGGGACAGCCCCTCGCGCACCGACCGGGCGCGCTGCTCACCGACGCCGTCGACGGCCATGAGGTCCTCGATCGTCGCGGCCAGGAGCTTCTGCAGACCGCCGAAGTGCCCCACGAGCCGGTCGACGACCGGTCCCGGGAGCCGCGGCACCTTCGACAGCAGCCGGTACCCGCGAGGTCCGACGGCCGCGTCCAGGGCCTCGCCACCGCCGGGCAGGCCGAGCACGCGCGCGATGTGCGCGATGTCGAGCAGCTCGGTCGAGTCCAGCTCGGCCAGCGCACCGGGCACGTCGTCGACGGGGCGGCGCGACGTGTCGACGTAGTCGCGGATGACGAGCTCGCGCTCGGTGCCGACGCCGCCCACGAGCTCGTCGAGCTGCAGGGTCAGCAGGCGGCCGTCGGAGCCGAGCTCGACGACGTAGTCGGCGATCTCGTCGGAGATGCGGCGGACCATCTCGAGGCGCTGGACGACCGCGGACACGTCGCGCACGGTCACGAGGTCCTCGATCTCGAGCGCCGACAGCGTGCCGCTGACCTCGTCGAGCCGTGCCTTGTAGCGCTCGAGCGTCGCGAGGGCCTGGTTGGCGCGCGACAGGATCGTCGTGGAGTCCTCGAGCACGTGGCGCTGCGCCCCGACGTACAGCGCGATGATCCGCATCGACGCGGACACCGAGATCACGGGCAGACCGGTCTGGCGCGCGACGCGCTCGGCGGTGCGGTGGCGGGTCCCGGACTCGCTGGTCGGGATCGACGAGTCGGGCAGGAGCTGCACGGCGGCGCGGACGATGCGCTGCCGCTCGGCGTCGATGACGACCGCGCCGTCCATCTTGGCGAGCTCGCGCAGCCGTGTCGCGGAGAACTCGACGTCGAGCACGAAGCCACCGGAGCAGATCGAGTCGACCGTCGCGTCCATGCCGAGGACGATGAGCGCTCCGGTGCGCCCGCGCAGGATCCGCTCGAGGCCGTCGCGCAGCTCCGAGCCGGGCGCGACAGCGGCGAGCGTGGACCGCAGCAGGTCCTCGTGGTGGGCGTGCGGGTGGGACGGCACGACCGAATCGTATCGGGGGCGTGACGGGATGACCGCGTGCGTCCGGGTGCGCGTCGTCCGGAGAGCGCTCACCGGTTGTCGCGCGGCCCGGCGCCGGCCTCCGTGGGTGCGAGACCGGCGAGCACCGCGGCGGCGAGGTCGGGGGCCTCGACGGCGCGCAGACCCGCGGGCACGGCGACCTCCGACAGCGTGCCTGCGGGGACGACGGCGCGCGTGCACCCGAGACGGGCGGCCTCCGCGAGCCGACGCCCGACGCCCGGCACGGACCGGATCTCGCCCGCGAGCCCGACCTCGCCCACCGCGACCAGACCGGTGTGCACGGGCACGTTCTCGCGTCCGCTGACCGCCGCGAGCGCGAGCGCGAGGTCGGCCGCGGGTTCGACGACCCGCGCACCGCCGACGGTCGAGACGTACACGTCCTGGTCGGCGAGCCGTGCGCCGAGCCGCCGCTGCAGCACCGCCAGCACCATCGCGAGACGGCTGCCGTCGACGCCGCTCGTCGTGCGCCGCGGGTTCGGCACGACGGACGGGGCGACGAGGGCCTGCACCTCGGCCGCGAGCGGCCGACGGCCCTCGAGCGTGACCGTCAGGCACGTGCCCGGCACGTCGCTGGCCAGCCGGGAGGTGAACAGCCCCGACGGGTCGGCGAGCCCGGTGATCCCGTGCTCGGACAGGTCGAAGCACCCGACCTCGTCGGTCGGGCCGTACCGGTTCTTCGTCGCTCGCAGCAGCCGCAGGCGCGAGTGGCGCTCACCCTCGAACTGGCACACCACGTCGACGAGGTGCTCGAGCGTGCGCGGCCCCGCGACGGACCCGTCCTTGGTGACGTGGCCGACGAGCACGACCGGCAGCGCGCGGGACTTGGCCGCGGTGATGAGCGCGGCCGTGACCTCGCGCACCTGCGCGACCCCGCCGGGCGAGCCCTCGACCTGTGCGGACGTGACCGTCTGCACCGAGTCGAGCACGAGCAGGTCGGGGTCGACGGCCTCGACGTGGCCGAGGACCGTGCCGAGGTCCGTCTCGGCGGCCAGCAGCAGGGACGGGTCGAGCGCGTGGATGCGTCCCGCGCGCAGCCGCACCTGCGCGGCGGACTCCTCACCCGTCACGTAGAGCACGCGCCGGCCCGTGCGCGCGGCGCGCGCGGCGACGTCGAGCAGCAGCGTCGACTTGCCCACGCCCGGCTCCCCGGCCAGCAGGACGACGGCGCCGGGCACGAGCCCACCGCCGAGCACACGGTCGAGCTCGTCGACCCCCGTGGGCCTGGCGGCCGCCGCCTCGACGTCGATCTCGTGGATCGGGCGCGCCGGGTTGCGCGTCGGGGCGACCGCGACGGTGCGCGGACCGCCCGAGCCCGGCCCCGCGTCCTCGACGACCGAGCCCCACTCCTGGCACTCGCCGCACCGCCCAACCCACTTGGTCGCGGTCCACCCGCACTCGGTGCAGCGGAACCCGGGCCGCTCGGCCGCCTTGTCGGTGCGCGCACGGCGCGTCGTCGTCTGGCTCACGACGCGCACGCTACGTCCCCCCACCGACAACGCCGCGGGACCCGGTGCGGGGCTCGCCGGGTGCGGCGTCGCGACGTCGGGCGACGAACGGGTCGGTAGGCTGCGCGGTGGCCGGCGACCCGTCGGCCGCGCCGAACGAGGGGGAGCCCGCATGAGCGACACGGGACGGCCCGGCGAGCCTGAGCAGCGCCCGGGAGCCACGGGGCCGACGCACCGGCCCGCGACGACGCCGCAGGGCTCGCCCTCGGGGGCGCCCGGAGGCCGGCCGACGTGGGCGGGCGTGCCG
>JAFAEH010000275.1 GCA_023424135.1 Actinomycetes bacterium
AGGTGGTGCAGCCCGGTGAGGGCCGCGACCGTGTCGGTGCCGTCGGGCCCGAGATCCGCCGCGAGCAGCCACAGGCCGTCCTGCCCCGGTGCGACCGCGTCGACGCGCAGCGGGCTGCCCGCGTCGGCGTCGGTGAGCGGGACGACGGGGGCCGGGCCCGTCGCGTCGTGAGGCGCGGCCACCAGCACCGCGTCGCGGCGCACGTCGTGCTCGCGTCCGACGTGCCGCGTGCTCACCGCGACGAGCGCGGTGCCGTCCGGCAGCCAGCGCGGCTCGGTGACCTCCGCGGACCCCGACGTCAGGGCGACCATGGGTGCCACCCCGCCCGGCTCGGCCGGGTCGGTCGGGACGTCGACGACGTGCACGTGCTGGGGCCTGTCGTGCACGAACCCGACGCCGTCGGACCGGTACGCGAAGGTCGTCACGTGCCGCGGGGCCTCGGCCGCGGCGTCACCGCCGGGCACGTACCGCCCCTCGTCCGGGACCCGGGCGACGAACGCGAGCCGCGTCCCGTCGGGCGACCAGCGCGGACCGGACGCACCGAGCGGTGCGTCCGTCAGGCGGACCGGCTCGCCGCCGCGCAGCGGCAGGACGTGCACCTGCGGGGACCCCGCGTGCAGCGGTGCGCGGCAGAACGCCACCCACCGCCCGTCGGGCGAGACCGCGGGAGCGCTGTCGCGGTGCCCGTGGGTCAGCCTCCGGGCCGCACCCGTCCCTCCCTCGGCCGTCGCGTCGCCCACCGGGACGAGCCACAGCTCGCTGCGGTAGGCGTCGGCACCGGTGTCCGGGGACGAGACGGCCACGACGGCTGCCGTCGCGTCCGGCAGGAGGGTCGGCGCACCAGGGGTGCGCAGCAGGTCGAGGTCGGAAGACAGCACGTCCTCGAGCCTAGGCTCACGTCACGGCCGGACGCCGCCCCGGACGGCCCGCCCCGGTCGTGACGTGAGCCACCCCGGGCCCTGCACGGCCGGGCCTGGGGCCCGTCAGCCGCGCGCGGCCTCCTCGAGCTCGGCCGCGAGCGCCTCGTCGACCCGCGCGCGCAGCAGCGTGCCGTCGGCGGTGTGCTCCTCGTGGTCGATGTCACCGTGCTCGTGCACCCGGCTGACCAGGTCGCCGCGCGAGTACGGCACGACGACGTCGACGCTCACCCCCGGGCGCGGCAGCTGGTCGGCGATCAGCTCGAGGAGCGCGTCCACGCCCTCACCGGTGTGCGCGGAGACGACGATCGAGTGCACCTCGCGCGAACGCAGCCGTGCGACGGCCTCGGGCGTCGCGAGGTCGGCCTTGTTGAGCACGACGATCTCGGGGACGTCCATCGCGCCGGGGATGTCCGCGAACACGTGCCGCACGGCCGCGATCTGCCCCTCGGGGTCGGGGTGGGCCGCGTCGACGACGTGCAGGATGAGGTCGGCGTCCGCCACCTCCTCGAGCGTCGAGCGGAACGCCTCGACGAGCTGGTGCGGCAGCGCGCGCACGAACCCGACGGTGTCGGCGAGCGTGTACACCCGTCCGTCGCTGGTCTCGGCCCGGCGCACGGTGGGGTCGAGGGTCGCGAACAGCGCGTTCTCGACCAGGACGCCCGCGTGCGTGAGGCGGTTGAGCAGCGAGGACTTGCCCGCGTTGGTGTACCCGGCGATCGCGACCGACGGGATGGCGTTGCGACGTCGCGACGCGCGCTTGGTCTCGCGTGCGGGAGCCATGGCGGCGATCTCGCGGCGCAGCTTGGCCATGCGGTTGCGGATGCGGCGGCGGTCGAGCTCGATCTTCGTCTCGCCGGGACCGCGCGAGCCCATGCCCGCGCCGGCGCCGCCGACCTGCCCACCGGCCTGCCGGCTCATCGACTCGCCCCACCCGCGCAGGCGTGGCAGCAGGTACTCGAGCTGCGCGAGCTCGACCTGCGCCTTGCCCTCCCGGGACTTGGCGTGCTGCGCGAAGATGTCGAGGATCAGCGCGGTCCGGTCGACGACCTTGACCTTGACGATGTCCTCGAGCGCGCGGCGCTGCGAGGGCGCCAGCTCCCCGTCGACCACGACGGTGTCGGCACCGACGGCCGCGACCACGGTCGCGAGCTCGGCGGCCTTGCCCGACCCGAGGTAGGTGCCCGGGTCGGGTGTGCGGCGACGCTGCAGGAGCCCGTCGAGGACCTGGGAGCCCGCGGTCTCGGCGAGCGCCGCGAGCTCGCGCAGCGAGACCTCCGCGTCCTGCGCCGTACCGGAGCCCCACAGCCCGACCAGCACGACGCGCTCGAGGCGCAGCTGGCGGTACTCGACCTCGGACACGTCCTCGAGCTCGGTCGACAGGCCGGTGACCCGGCGCAGCGACGTGCGTTCCTCGAGGTCGAGCTGCTCACCGTCGAAGGTCGTGTGCGTGGTGCCGCCGGCCTGCACCGCGGTCCCCGCCCGGGCGAGCACACGCGCGACGACGTCGTCGGCCACCTCCTGCGCGCTGCGCGCGGGCGCGTCCTGCGCCTCGTCGGTGGTGTGCTGTCGGTCGTCCACGCGGTTCCTCTCGGCGGGTGCGCGCCCGGCGGGCACCGGGCTGTGTCCAGGATCGCACGCACGTACGAGCGCCGCGACGGGATTTCGCTTCGGGCACACGCGCACGCCCGGGCTAGCCTCGGCGGGTGAGCGGCACGCACGACGAGCACGACGAGCACGACGAGCAGCAGCACGGCACCGACGACGACCCCGGCGCCCCCGTCGTCGACCACTACTTCACGGCGCAGCCGGCCTCCGCGGCACAGCGACGCACGCTGCGCGTGCGGCTGGCGGGGCGGGACGTCGAGGTCGAGACCGCGGGCGGCGTCTTCTCCCCCGACCACGTCGACCTCGGCACCCAGGTCCTGCTGCGCACCGTGCCCGCACCACCCGCGACGGGCGACCTGCTGGACCTCGGGTGCGGCTGGGGCCCGGTCGCGCTGACCCTGGCGCTCGAGTCCCCCGACGCGCGCGTGTGGGCCGTCGACGTCAACGAGCGGGCCCTCGACCTCGTGCGGCGCAACGCCGCACGGCTCGGGCTCGGCAACGTCGTCGCCGCGCTGCCCGACGACGTCCCGGACGACGTGCGGTTCGCGGTGTGCTGGTCCAACCCGCCCGTGCGGATCGGCAAGCCGGCGCTGCGCGCGCTGCTGACGCGCTGGCTGCCGCGCCTGGAGCCGGCCGGCGACGCCTGGCTCGTCGTCGGCCGCAACCTCGGCGCCGACCCCCTGCAGCGCTGGCTGAGCGACGAGGCGGGCCTGCCCGCGACGCGCCAGGCGAGCGCGAAGGGATTCCGCGTGCTGCGGGTCGCCCCGTGAGCGCGCACGGTCACCGGTCCGGCGAGGCACCCCGCACGGTCGACGCCGCGTCGCCCGAGGCCCTGTGGCGTGAGCGGCGCACCACGGCCGTCGCCATGTTCGCGCTCGTCGTGCTCATCGCGTTCGAGTCGTTCGCCGTCACGACCGTGATGCCGCAGGTCGCGGCCGTGCTCGACGGGCGCACGCTGTACGCGTTCGCGTTCGCCGGCCCGCTCGCCACCGGTGTGGTCGGCATGGTCGTCGCGGGCACGTGGGCCGACCGGCGGGGACCCGCGGCGCCGTTCGCGGCCGGTGTCGCCCTGTTCGTCGTCGGCCTGGTCGTCGCCGGCGTCGCGACGAGCATGCCCGTGCTCGTCGCCGGGCGGCTCGCGCAGGGCCTCGGCGGCGGCGTCGTGAACGTCACCCTGCTGGTCGCGGTCGCGCGCGCCTACCCCGCGGTGCTGCACCCGCGCGTGTTCGCGTGGTTCTCGACCGCGTGGGTGCTGCCGTCGATCGTCGGACCGGCGCTGGCGGGGCTCGTCGCCGAGCTCGCCGGGTGGCGGTGGGTGTTCCTGGGGGTCGCGGTGCTCGTGCTGCCCGCGACCGTCCCGCTGCTGGGCACGGTGCGCGACCTCGGACCCGCCGAGGTCGTCGACGCCCCTGACGCCGACCCCGCGCAGGCCCCCGACCGCGCGACGCAGGACGGCGCCCGCCGTCGCGTCGGGTGGGCCGTGCTCGTCGCCGCCGCGGTGCTCGCGCTCAACGTCGCGGCCCAGCTGCCCGCACCGTGGTCGAGCGTCGTCGCGGTGCTGTCCGCGGTCGGTGTGCTGCTCGCCGCCCGGCCCCTGCTGCCGCCCGGCGCCCTGCGGGCACGCCCCGGCCTGCCGAGCGTCATCTCGACGCGCGTGCTCGTCTCCGGCGCGTTCTACGGTGCGCAGGTGTACGTGCCGTACCTGCTGCAGGACCGTGACGGGTGGAGCACGGCGAGCAGCGGGCTCGGCCTGTCGACGGCCGCGCTCGCCTGGTCGGCCGCGTCGATCGTGCAGGGTCGGCTCGGGGCACGGCTCGCGAGCCGGGACGCCGTGCGGATCGGGACGGCGCTCGTCCTGGTGGGTGTCGCGGGGTCGACCGCCGCGGTGTGGCTCGACCTGCCCGCGTGGGTCGTGGTCGCGGTGTGGACCGCGTCGGGTGCCGGCATGGGGCTCGGGTCGTCGCGGCTCAACGTCCTCGTGCTCGGCTGGTCGGCGCCGCACGAGCAGGGCCGCAACTCCGCGGCCCACACGATCGGCGACTCGGTGGGCGCATCGCTTGCGCTCGCGCTCACGGGTGTCGTGTTCGTCGCCGCGGGAGGCGCCGACACCTATGCCGGGCCGGCGCCGTTCGTCGCGGCGTTCGGCCTGGCCGCGGTGCTGGCGGCAGGTGCGTCGCTCGTCGCACCGCGGGTCGGCGTGCCGCCGACCGAGCGGGCCGACCCGGCCGACGTGCTCGACGGCCCCGTCGTGGCCGATGGGCCCGGGCCGGCCTCGTCCGGCAACGCACCGACGAGCGCGGCGAGGACCTGACGCACGCTCGGCACGCCCTCGGCGCGCGTCACGACGCCACCGTCGGCGTCGAGCACGACGACCGTCGGGGTGCGCACGACCGCGAGCGCGGCCGCGAGGTCGGGGGCGTCGGCGACGTCGACCTCGACGTGCACGACGCCGGGCACGGTGCGTGCGACGCGTGCGAGCACGCGGCTCGTCGTGCGGCACGGTGCGCAGAACGCGGTCGAGACCTGCAGGAGCGTGGCGCGCGTGCCGAGCGGTGCGCCGACGTCGTCGGGCGTGAGCCGCCGCGCAGCCGCCGGCCGGGACGTCACGACGTCAGGGCGGCGAGGTCCACGCTCGCGTCGGCGACGAGCGCCGCCGGCCCGGCCAGATCGGCCCGCCCGTCGTCGTGCAGCGTGACCCGCACGGTCCCCCCGGGCACGTCGACGAGCCACACGGACGGCGCCTGCGGTCCGCCCCACGCGCGCACGGCCGCGGCCGCGGCGACCGCACCGGTGCCGCACGACCGGGTCTCGCCGACGCCGCGCTCGTGCACGCGCATGCGCACGCGGCCCACGACACCCGCCGCCGTCCCGTCCTCGCCGAGCGGGACGACGAGCTCGACGTTCGTGCCGTCGGGCGGCACGGGTGTCACGGTCGGTGCGTGCGTGAGGTCGACCCGGTCCAGGTCGTCGTCCTGCGCGAGGACGACGACCGTGTGCGGGTTGCCGACGTCGACGCTCAGGCCGGGGCGCGTGACGCTCAGCCCGTCGACGTCGACCTGCGCGTCACCGCCGGCCGCGAGCGCGGCGTCACCGCCGGGGCGTGCGACGACCCCCATGCCGACCGAGAACCACGGGGAGCCGTCGACGTCGGACGTCGTGGCGGTCACGGTGCGCACGCCCGCGCGCGTGCCGACGTCGAGCGTCCCGGCGGTGGGGTCCCACAGGCCCAGGCGCTGCGCGAACGCGGCGAGCACGCGCACGCCGTTGCCGCACATCTGCGCGAGCGACCCGTCGGCGTTGCGGTAGTCCATGAACCAGGTCGCCGCCTGCGTGCCCGCAGGGGCGTCGGCCACGTGCGCCGTCGCGACGAGCCGGATGACGCCGTCGCCACCGACACCGGCGCGGCGGTCGCACAGGAGTCGCACGAGCGCAGGCGTCAGGTCGAGGTGACCGTCCCGGTCGTCGACGAGCACGAAGTCGTTCTGCGTGCCGTGCCCCTTGGTGACCGCGAGCCGCCCGAGGTCCAGGGGCGAGGCGGTCTGCTGCGTGGTCGGCGCGGTCACGACCCCAGCGTACGGCGCACCGGACCCCGCGCGGCGGGCGGCAGCAGCCCCGCGTCCGCGGCGGCGACGAGGTCGAGCGCGCGGTCGAGCAGGTCGGGGTCCTGCGCGTCGAGCCAGTGCACGCGCGGGTCGCGCCCGAACCACCCCATCTGCTTGCGGGCCAGCCGCCGGGTGC
>JAFAEH010000009.1 GCA_023424135.1 Actinomycetes bacterium
CGTCCAGGCCGAGGGGGCCGGTGACGCGTTCACCGCCGGCCTGCTCGTCGCGAGCCTGCGCGGCGACGACGTCGCACGGGCGCTGGCCGTCGCGTCGGCCGCGGGCGGCCTCGCGGTGTGCACCCCCGGCCTCGCGGCGGCCGACGCCACCCTCGACGCCGTCGACCTGCTCGCCGATCGCGTCGACGTCCGCGTGCGCTGACCCGGGTCAGCCGCCCGAGACGGACAGCTCGGCCTCGTGCAGGTCGCGACGGAAGTCCTCGGACAGCTCGCGCGAGTCGAGCCAGCCGTACGGCAGGATCGGGCGCTTGGGGCTGCCCGCACGCCCCCGCGGCCCCTCGGCGGCGTCACCCGGGTAGGGCTGGTCCAGGTCGAGGCGCGCCAGTAGGTCGTCCAGCTCGGCCAGCGACGAGACCAGCCCGAGCTGCGCACGCAGCTCACCACCCACGACGTAGCCCTTGAGGTACCAGGCCATGTGCTTGCGCATCTCGCGCAGCGCCTTCCCCTCGTCGTCGAAGTGCTCGACCATCAGCTCGGCGTGCCGCCGGACCGTCGCGGCCACCTCGGCAAGGCCGGGGCGGATGCGCACGTCGGAGCCTGCGAACGCCGCCGCGAGGTCCGCGAACAGCCACGGCCTGCCCTGGCAGCCGCGGCCCACGACGACTCCGTCGCAACCGGTGTGCGCGACCATCGCGAGCGCGTCCTCGGCGGACCAGATGTCCCCGTTGCCCAGCACGGGGATGTCGGTCACGGCCGCCTTGAGCGTCGCGATCGCGTCCCAGTCGGCCTGCCCCGAGTAGTAGTCCGCCGCGGTGCGACCGTGCAGCGCGACCGCCGCGACCCCCGCGTCCTGCGCGGTCAGGCCCGCCTCCACGTACGTCAGGTGGTCCTCGTCGATGCCCTTGCGCATCTTGACCGTCACCGGGACCCCGTGCGGACGGGCGGCGTCGACGGCGGCGCGCACGATCGACGCGAACAGCCCGCGCTTCCACGGCAGGACCGCCCCGCCTCCCCGGCGCGTGACCTTGGGCACCGGGCAGCCGAAGTTGAGGTCGACGTGGTCGGCGCGGTCCTCCTCGACCAGCAGGCGCACCGCGGCGCCGACCGTCGCGGGGTCGACGCCGTAGACCTGCACCGAGCGCGGCACCTCGTCCGGCTCGAACGAGATGATCCGGAACGACTCGGGGCTGCGCTCGACCAGCGCACGGCTCGTGAGCATCTCGGCCACGTACAGGCCCGCACCCGACTCGCGGCACAGCCGACGGAAGGCCGCGTTGGTGACCCCCGCCATCGGCGCGAGCACCACGGGCGTGTCGACCGTGATCGGACCGATGCGCAGCGGAGGGAGCGCGGCGGTACGGGCGGTGTCGGGCGTGGTCACGGTCGGCTGCACCGGTCCATTGTCCCCCCTAGGCGCGCAGACCCGGCCCTGCTCCCCGCCGACACCGCGACGCATCGCGGTACCGTCCCCACGGTGGACGTGACCGGCTGGACCGACGGACGGACGTTCTACCCGTGCGTCCACGCAACCTCACCGGGTGCCCGCGCGTCTGACCGGTCGTGAGCATGATGAGCGTGCACCCGCCCCCCGGCGACCGATCGGTCGAGTCCGTCCCCGTCGTCCCGGTCGCGAGCAGTGCGGGACGACCGCGCCGGGCGCACGACGCCGAGTTCAGCGCGTTCATGGCGGCCGCGGGACCGGACCTGCTGCGCACCGCGTGGCTGCTGGTCGGCGACGCCCACCGCGCCGAGGAGCTGACGCAGCAGGCGTTCGTGCGTACCTACGTCGCCTGGCACCGCGTCCGGGACGGCAACCCCGGGGCCTACGCCCGGCGCACGCTCGTCAACCTGCGCACCGACACGTGGCGGCGCCGCCGGCGCGAGGTGCTGACGGCCCCTGACGAGCTGCCGGAGGCCCGCACCGGCCCCGACACGAGCACCGACGACCGGGACCAGGTCGTGCGGGCCCTCGGGCTGCTGACACCACGCCAGCGCCGCGTCGTCGTGCTGCGCCACCTCGTCGGCCTGAGCGAGCAGGAGGTCGCCGACGACCTCGGCGTCAGCGTCGGGACGGTCAAGTCGACTACGTCCCGCGCCCTCGCGAGCCTGCGCACCGTGCTCGCTCCCGCCGCGCACGACGCGATCGGTCCGACCCCACCCGACGACACCGCGAGGAGCCCGCGATGAACCTCACCGACAGCGAGCTGGTCGAGACCCTCCGCGAGCGGGTGAGCTCTGCACCACCGATGACGCTCGACCCGGCCGACGTGGTCCACCTGGGACGACGCCGGGTGCGTGCCCGACGCGCCGGAGCAGCGGCCGGCGCGCTGGTGCTCGTGGCCGCCGTCGCCGTCGGGGTGTCGGCACTGCCCGGAGGCGTCGCGGCACCCCCTGCCGCCACGACGGCACCCGAGCCGTCCGCCACGCCGTCCTCGGCCGCGCTTCCCGACGCCGACGTCGTGACGCTCGCACCGACGCTGCGGGCGGTGCGGTCCCCCGTCGCCACGACGGCTCCCGACGGGACCACGTGGTGGCTGACGGGCCTGTCCGCCGACGGGCAGGAGCTGATGATCGGCGCGGAGCCGCAGTGGTGGGGCACCCAGATGCGCGTCCCGTTCGCCGTCGGCGACCCGCGCACCGACGACGAACGTCTGTCTCTCGACGTCCCCTGGGACCCCGAGGCGGACGTGCGGGACCACGGGTCCGGCAACGGCTACCCGTCCCAGGCCTCCACCGCCCTCGGGGTGCCCGGCGACATGGTCCAGCTCGGCCTCGGGGCCGTCCCTGCCTGGATGCCCGGCACGCGGGTCGCACTCACCTTCTCCTACGGCGTGCCCGACGCCGAGGGCAGGGTGCGGCACGTGTTCGAGCTCCCGACGTTCGCCGACCCGTCAGGCACCGGCGCGAGCCTCTACGCGTTCGCGGGCGACCCCTCGCTCGCCGACCTGACCGGCGCCGTGCCGCGCGGTGAGACCGTCTCGGGCGGGTACTGGGTCGTGTACGTCGCGCCGGACGGTTCGACGTACGTCAACGGTCTCGAGGTCACGCCGCAGCAGCTCGGCCTGTGGCTGTCGCAGGCACCGGTCGACGAGGTCGTCGCGGAGCTGCGCGCGCTCGGCGCCGTGCTCTGAGCGCCGGCTCCTGCACGGCGGGGCCACGCGTCGA
>JAFAEH010000295.1 GCA_023424135.1 Actinomycetes bacterium
CTCCTGCGGCCCCCCACGCCGCGGTGGCCCGTGTTCGA
Organism: Actinomycetes bacterium; assembly: GCA_023424135.1. Taxonomy (GTDB): domain Bacteria; phylum Actinomycetota; class Actinomycetes; order Actinomycetales; family Cellulomonadaceae; genus Cellulomonas. The sequence continues at coordinate 39 of JAFAEH010000295.1, forward strand.
CGGGTGCGTGCGGGGGTCAGGACGGGAGGTGCGGGGCGACCTCGTCGGCGACGAGCTGCAGGTGCTCGAGGTCCGCCAGGTCCAGGACCTGCAGGTAGACACGCTGCACGCCCTGCTCCGCGAGCCACGTCAGCCGCTCGACGGCCTCGCCCGGCGTCCCGGCGATGCCGTGCTCACGCAGCTCGGGAACCTCGCGACCGATCGCCGCGGCACGGCGCGCGACCTCCGCCTCGTCGCGCCCCACGCACAGGACCAGTGCGACCGACTGCACGAGCGTCCCCGGGTCGCGGCCCACCGCGACGCACGCCTCACGGAGCCGCGCGATCCGCCCCGGCACGTCCGCGATCTGCGGGAACGCCTGGTTGAACTCGGCACCGAACCGGGCCGCGAGCGCGGGTGTGCGGGTCGGGCCGCCGCCGCCGACGATCACCGGGACCCCCGCGCGCGACGGGTCCAGCGGCGAGCGCTGCAGGGGCTTGGGCAGCGCCGGGGAGTCCGTCAGCGTGTAGTGCTCGCCCGCGTGGTCGAACGTCTCGCCGACCGGTGTGCCCCACAGCCCGGTGACGATCTCGAGCTGCTCGGTCAGCAGGCCGAACCGCTTGGCCGGGAACGGGATGCCGTACGCCGTGTGCTCGGTCTCGTACCAGCCGGCACCGAGGCCGAGCTCGACGCGCCCGCCGGACATCTGGTCGACCTGCGCCACCTGGATCGCCAGGACGCCCGGGTACCGGAACGTCGCCGACGACACGAGCGTGCCCAGCCGGATGCGGCTCGTCTCGCGGGCCAGCCCGGCGAGGGTCGTCCAGGCGTCCGTGGGGCCGGGCAGACCCTCACGGCCCATCGCGAGGTAGTGGTCGGAGCGGAAGAACGCGTCGAAGCCGAGGTCCTCGGTGGCCCGTGCCACCGCGAGGAGGTCGTCGTACGTCGCGCCCTGCTGGGGCTCGGTGAAGATGCGCAGATCCATGCGTCCACCCTCGCACGCCCACACGCCCCGCCCGCGGTACCCACCCGCATTCGCCGATCACCCGTACGCCGCCGCCCCCACCCCGCGAGTGGGCGGGCAGGCGGACGAGGGTCGTCCGGGCGGCACCGGTACGGTCGGGCCGTGCGTGCGAGATCGGTGTGGTGGGGGCGGTGGCGCTCGGTGCTGCTCGTCGCCGGGTGCGCGCTCGTCGTGCTCGTCTGCCTGGGCGCTGTGCTGCGCGGCCGCACGCTCGCGCTCGTCCCCGGGCTGCTCGCCGTGGTGCTGGCGCTGCGCGAGCTGCGCCGCTTCCGACGCACGCCCTGACCGGCCGCGCGATACCACCCGCCGCTCGGCGTGCGCTCGGGCGCGCGGGCTGGAACGGTGGAGCGATGCACGACGCCACCCCGCTCACCGCCGCCCTGGAGGTCGCGGACTGGCGTCGGCGCACGTCGCAGACCTACGCCGAGGTCCGCGCGCTGGCCGTCGACGACCCTGCGGCGGCGCACGCCGTGTGGGTGCAGCAGCGTGACGAGCTGTTCGCGTTCCACCCCGCGTCACCGCTGACGGCCGACGCACGGGCGGACTTCGAGGGGCTGGACGTCGCACCGTACGACCCGGCGTTCCGCTTCGAGGTCGGTGTCGAGCCCGCCGGTCAGCAGCGCCTCGACGTGACCACCGGGACCGACGGTGTCGTCGGCTTCGACCGCGTCGGGACCGTGACGCTCGGCGACCTCGGGCACCTGACCCTGTGGTCGCTGCGCGGGTACGGCGGTGGGCTGTTCCTGCCGGTGCGCGATGCGCTCGCCGGGCACGGCACGTTCGGCGGTGGCCGGTACGTGCTGGACACGATCAAGGGCGCCGACCTGGGGTGCGACCGCGTCGGGCGGCTCGTCGTCGACCTGAACTTCGCGTACAACCCGTCGTGCGCGTACGACCCGTCGTGGGCGTGCCCGCTGGCGACGCGCGCCAACACGCTCGCCGTCGACCTCCCGGTCGGCGAGCTCACCGCCAGCTGACCACCGCCGAGCCCGTCATCCGTCACGGAGTCGGAGGGGATCCCGTGACGGATGACGGGGTCGAGGGCCGGTCAGACCTGGCAGGTCGGGCAGCGGTAGAGCTTGCGCGCCGCCATCTCCTCGACGACGACGGACGTGCCGCACACCCGGCACGGCAGGCCCCCGCGCCCGTACACCCAGTGCCGCGCGGTCGGGTCGTGGCGCGCCGCCTCGCGGCCGGCGGCGTCGAGGTCCTCGCGCGTGAGCATGACGCCGTCGCGGATGCCGTCGGCGAGCAGCACCGCCCAGTCCCGCCACAGGGCCCGCACGGTGTCGGCCGGCACGCGCCGGCCGGGCGTCCACGGGTCGAGACGTGCACGGAACAGCAGCTCCGCACGGTAGATGTTGCCGATGCCCGCGACGACCGCCTGGTCCATGAGGAGCTGCCCCACGGCGACGCCCCGGCGGGTGACGCGCTCGACGACGACCTCACCTGCGGCGTCGAGGTCCTCGACGTCCTGCGGGTCGGGCCCCAGGCGGGCGCGCACGAGCGCCGCCTCGTCGGCGGTCAGCACCTCGCACGCGGACGGGCCGCGCAGGTCGGCGACGACGGACCCGGAGTCGAGACGCACACGCACCTGACCGAGCGGCGGCGGTGGCCACACGTCCGCGGCGGCCGCGTGCTCGGTCTCGTCCTCACCCAGCCGCAGGCGACGCGTGGAGGGCTGGGCGTCGAGCACCGCACCGGGGCGGGTGCGCGGTGCACCGAGGCTGGTGCGTGACCGCTCGCCGTCGCCGAGCGGGCTGACGTCGCCGTACAGGTCCCACGCGCCGTACAGGCCCAGGTGAACGCGCAGCACGTCGGCGGTGTCGAACGTGCAGAACAGCTGCTTGCCGACGGCGTCGGCGCGCGTCATCGTCCGACCGTCGAGCCGCTGCGCGCCGGCCGCGAAACGCCCCTGCGGCGACGACACCGCCAGCGGGCGCCCGACGAGGTCGAGACCCAGCTGCCGCGCGACGCGGTGGACGGTATGACCCTCAGGCACGCCGACACCCTAACGACCCCGGCACCCGGCCCGGACGTGACCGGCCCCAGGGCCGGCCCGAACGGCTCCGCCCGACCGACCAGCCCGGCCGGGTCCACCCCGAGCGGACAGGTTCAGCGCTCGGCGGACAGATCCGGCGCTCGTGGCGTTGCGCCGCCGGGGGCGTCACGGCAGGGTCAGGGCGTGGACGACGACGTGACGCTGCCCCCGCACCCGCCGACGACCCCGCACGGCGAGCCCGTCCCGGCGGCGGCGCACCCGCCGGTCGACGACCCCCACGTGCTCGCGTCCGACGCGCTGGCGAACCTGCGCGACATCGGCGGGCGCGTCACCGCCGACGGACGCACGGTCCGGCGCGGCGTCGTGTTCCGGTCCGCGGAGCTGCGGGCCCCGGCGGTCGCCGACGACCCGGTCGTCGCCGGGCTCGGGATCCGTACGGTCGTCGACCTGCGCACGTCCGCCGAGCGCGCGTCGGCGCCCGACGTCCTGCCGGCGGGGGCACGCGGGCTGCACGCCGACGTGCTCGCGCTGGACCCGCAGGCCCCCGCGGCGGATCTCCCGTCGCTCCTGCGGGACCCGACGCGGGCGGAGGCGGTGCTCGCGGCGCTCGACCCGGGCCGCCGGATGCGGGAGACGTACGTCGACCTGGTCGTCGGCGAGGCGGCCCGGACCGGGTACGCGGCACTGCTGCGCCGCGTCCTCGACCCCGGCGACGTGCCGGTGCTCTACCACTGCACGGCGGGCAAGGACCGCACGGGGTGGGCGACGACCGTGCTGCTGCTGGCGGCCGGCGTCGACGAGGCCGGGGTGCGCGAGGAGTACCTCGCGGTCAACCCGACCGTGCGCGCGATGTACGCACCGCTGCTCGCACGCTTCGCGGCCGGCGGCGGCGACCCCCAGGTCCTCGTCCCGCTGCTCGAGGTCCGGGAGACGTACCTCGAGGCCGCGCTCGGCGCGCTCGACGAGCGGTTCGGGTCCGTCGACGGGTACCTCCGCAACGGCCTGGGCCTGTCCGACGACGACGTCGCGAGGCTGCGCGCGACCCTGCTCGACAGCACGGACCGGTAACGATTGCGGGGATCCACCCGTGCGGGTGACGCCTGCACGCGGGACGGACACACCTGCGCAACCCGGACACGGTTGGATGTGCACGTGCTGACGTGGACGTTCCCCACCACCGAGCTGCGGCTCATGTTCGGCGCACCCCCGCGCGGGGTGCGCACCGGCATCTGGGACCCGACGGTCGACGACGAGCCGACGGGCATCCCGCTCGACGAGGTCGACGCCGTGCTGGCCCCGGACTCGCTCGACCCGCTGGTGCTCAAGCGGGTCGCCGCCGCACCGCGCCTGCGGTTCGTGCAGCTCTCGACCGCCGGGTACGAGCACCTCGGGGGGATCCTGCCGGCGGGTGTGACCGTCGCGAACGGACGGGGCGTGCACTCCGACGAGACGGCCGAGCTCGCGCTCGGGCTGATCCTGGCGCGGCTGCGGGGCATCGACGACGCGGCACGACGCATGACGGTCCAGCACTGGGCGCCGGAGCAGCGTCCGTCGCTCGCGGGACGCCGCGTGCTCGTCGTCGGCGCCGGGTCGGTCGGCACCGAGGTCGCGGTCCGGCTGCGCGCGTTCCGCGCGTCGGTCTCCCTGGTGGGCCGCACGGCCCGCGAGACGCTCGACGGGCACGTGCACGGCGCCGACGAGCTGCCGCGGCTGCTGCCGCACGCCGACGTCGTGGTGCTCGCCGTGCCGCTCACGCAGGACACGACGCACCTGGTCGACGAGGCGTTCCTCGCCCGGATGCACGACGGTGCGCTGCTCGTGAACGTGTCGCGCGGGCGGGTCGTCGACACCGACGCGCTGCTCGACGAGCTCGGGTCGGGGCGGCTGCACGCGGCGCTCGACGTCACCGACCCCGAACCGCTGCCGCCCGACCACCTGCTGTGGCGTGCGCCGAACGTGCTGCTCACGCCGCACGTCGGCGGTGACACGCCGCTGACGCTGGTCCGAACCACCGAGCTCGTGCGCCGCCAGCTCACCGCGCTGCTCGCCGAGCGTCCCCTGGAGAACGTCGTGGCCGGCCCGCCCGTGATCCCGCTGCTCGACCTCTAGACCGCTCAGGCGTCGACGCACCCCGCGTGCGACGCGTCAGGGTGGACCGGTCCCGACGTCGCGGGGGCCGGCGGTCACCGTCGGGACGGGCGACGGCTGCGGGACGTCGCGCAGCAGGCCGAGGGCCGACGTCGCGATCGCGACGACGACCACGAGCAGCGCGCCCAGGATCTCGCGGTGCACGGCCCACCTCCGGCTCGCCCGACACGTCCCCGTCATCCAGCACGTGTCGCCACCACGCGCGTCCTTGCACCCTCGATCCGTCCGGGACGTTCGTCCTACACTCGACGGACCGGCGGTGCGGCCGTTCCCGCACCGTGTCCCGACGGCGGGAGGTGCGCGGTGTCGACGACGACGGACGTGCGCGCGGCCCACGAGACGTTCGTGGCGACGGGGCGCGGTGTCGCCCACGTGCGCCGCCTCGTCGCGGACTCCTGGCGCCGCAGCCGTCGGATCGGTGTCGACCCGGAGCTGCCCGCGCCGCGCGTCGACGTCTCGGCGGACGACCTCGCGGCGCTGCGCCGGGAGACCCCGCTGCTCGCGGCGCTGCCGGTCGTGCGTCGCCTCCTGCTCGACGCCGACCCGCAGTGGGTCGCGGCGCTGACCGACGCGGACGGGCGCCTGCTGTGGGTCGAGGGCGACCGGGACGTGCGTGACGCGGTCGGGGCGGTCGGGTTCGTCGAGGGTGCCGTGTGGAGCGAGGACTGCGCCGGCACCAACGCACCGGGCACCGCGCTGGCGACGAACCGGGACGTGCAGGTCATCGGCTCGGAGCACTGGGCGCGGCCGGTCCAGCCGTGGAGCTGCGCCGCGGCCCCCGTGCACGGTGTCGACGGTCGTGTGCTCGGCGTCCTGGACCTCACGGGCGGTCCGCTCGTCGCGACGGGGATCGCGATGCGGCTCGTGCGGGCGACGGTCGCCGCGGTCGAGGCGACCGTCGCGGCACGCGCGGCGGGCGGTCACGACGACGCCCCGGCGACGATGCTGCGGGTGCTCGGCAGCCAGGGCGGCACGCTCGTGCTGGACGGCACCGCGCACCGGCTGTCGGGCCGGCACGCGGAGATCCTCCTGCTGCTCGCCGCCCACCCCGCGGGTCTCGGGGCCGACGAGCTCGCGGTGCTGCTGAGCGACGTCGAGCTGTCGGGCGCGACCGTACGTGCCGAGGTCTCGCGTCTGCGCCGGCTCGTCGGGCCGCTCGTCAGCGAGTCGCGGCCGTACCGGCTCGCGCGGGTGGTCCGCACCGACGTCGACGCCGTGCGGGACGCGCTCGCCGTGGGGGACGTCGGCCAGGCACTGGCGTCGTACGGCGGGCGTGTGCTGCCGCGGTCCTGGTCGCCGGGGGTCGAGCGGGTGCGCGACGCGGTGTCGGACGAGGTCCGCGCGGCGGTGCTCGCGACGCGCGACCCGCGGCTCGTCGTGCGCTGGACGGCCTCCGCCGAGGGCGCCGACGACTACGGGGCGTGGCAGGTCCTCGCGTCGTCGAGCGCTCCCGGCTCGTCGTCGCACCTGCGCGCGCTGGCCCAGCTCCGGCGCCTCGCCGCCGCGCTCGCCGACGACGCACGCCGGACGGCCCGCACGACCTGAGCGCCCCGCGCCCCTCGCCGGGTGCTCCGCGCACCGATGCAGCGGCGATGCAACGCCCCGGTCCCTAGCGTGCGGATCACGCGGCAACGGGGCCGCGGCCCGGGCGCGTCCCCCGCGCCCGCGCACCCGAAGGGATGGGCAGCGCATGACCGTCTACGCAGCACCCGGAACCCCCGGCAGCCCGGCGACGTACCGCGAGCGCTACGACCACTGGATCGGCGGTGAGTTCGTCGCCCCCGCGGCGGGCCGCTACTTCGAGAACCCGACACCCGTCACGGGGCGCACGTTCACCGAGGTCGCACGGGGCGACGCCGCGGACGTCGACCGCGCGCTCGACGCCGCGCACGGCGCCGCACGGTCGTGGGGACGCACGTCGGCCACGGAGCGTGCGCTCGTCCTCAACCGGATCGCCGACCGGATGGAGGAGCACCTGGAGATGCTCGCGGTCGCGGAGACCTGGGAGAACGGCAAGCCCGTGCGCGAGACGCTGGCCGCGGACCTGCCGCTCGCGATCGACCACTTCCGCTACTTCGCGGGTGCGGTGCGCGCCCAGGAGGGCTCGATCTCGGAGATCGACGCGGACACGATCGCCTACCACTTCCACGAGCCGCTGGGGGTGGTCGGGCAGATCATCCCGTGGAACTTCCCCCTGCTCATGGCGACGTGGAAGCTCGCGCCCGCGCTCGCGGCGGGCAACACCGTGGTGATGAAGCCGGCCGAGCAGACGCCCGCGTCGATCCTGCTGCTCATGGAGCTGATCGCGGACCTGCTGCCGCCGGGCGTCGTCAACGTCGTCAACGGGTTCGGCGTCGAGGCGGGCAAGCCGCTGGCGTCGTCCCCGCGGATCCGCAAGATCGCGTTCACGGGCGAGACGACGACGGGCCGCCTGATCATGCAGTACGCGTCGCAGAACATCATCCCGGTGACGCTCGAGCTGGGCGGCAAGAGCCCGAACATCTTCTTCGAGGACGTCGCACGCGCGAAGGACGACTACTACGACAAGGCGCTCGAGGGGTTCGCGATGTTCGCGCTCAACCAGGGCGAGGTCTGCACGTGCCCGTCGCGCGCGCTGGTCGCCGAGTCGATCTACGACGGGTTCATGGCCGACGCGCTCGAGCGGGTGCGGGCGATCCGGGCGGGCGACCCCCTGGACACCGAGACGATGATCGGCGCGCAGGCGTCGAACGACCAGCTCGAGAAGATCCTGTCGTACATCGACATCGGCAAGGAGGAGGGTGCGAAGGTCCTGACGGGTGGTGAGCGCGCGCACCTCGACGGGGACCTCGCGGGCGGGTTCTACGTGCAGCCGACCGTGTTCGAGGGGAAGAACTCGATGCGGATCTTCCAGGAGGAGATCTTCGGGCCGGTCGTCGCCGTGACGTCGTTCTCCGACTACGACGACGCGATCCACACCGCGAACGACACGCTGTACGGGCTCGGGGCGGGGGTGTGGTCGCGGGAGCAGGCGACCGCGTACCGGGCGGGCCGGGACATCGAGGCGGGCCGGGTGTGGACCAACTGCTACCACGCGTACCCGGCGGCCGCGGCGTTCGGCGGGTACAAGGGATCGGGCGTGGGACGCGAGAACCACAAGATGATGCTCGACCACTACCAGCAGACGAAGAACCTGCTGGTCAGCTACTCGGGGACCCGGCTCGGCTTCTTCTGACCGACGACGGCGCCGCGCCGGCGCCCCGCCCGTCCCGGGTCGCTGCGGGACGGGTGGGGCGCGCGGCGCGCAGGAGGTGGTGACGATGACGGAGGTCGAGCGGGTCGGCGTGACGCCGTCCGCGGCGGCGCTGCTGCGCGACCTGCACGCACGGCACGGCGAGCTGATGTTCCACCAGTCCGGCGGGTGCTGCGACGGGTCCTCGCCCATGTGCTACCCGGCCGGTGACCTGCTGCTCGGGGACGTGGACGTGCACCTGGGGGACCTGCGCGTGGGCGACGGCGCGTCCGGGCCCGTCGTCGTCCCGGTGTGGATGACGCGCGCGCAGTACGACTACTGGAAGCACACGCACCTGACCATCGACGTCGTGCCGGGGCGGGGCGCGGGGTTCAGCCTCGAGGCGCCCGAGGGCGTGCGCTTCCTCATCCGTTCGCGGCTGCTGACGGACGACGAGCTGACGGCGCTGGTGGCGGCGGGCACGTTCTGACCTGCCCGGACACCGGGCCGCGCGGGCGCGGCAGGTGACGGTTCGATCACGATGTCTCGCATGCCGAGACCGTCCCGGGGTCCGGACGACTCGTCGTGCTTGCATGGTCGGCATGGCACACCTCGACACGCACGCGCCGCGACCGGCCCTCGCCGTCGCCGCCTGCTCGTGTCGTGCCCGAATGTGTCGCTGACGACGGCACCCCGCGCGCACCGCGCGCTCCCCTGACCCGCCACGCTCACGCGCCCGGCCCGGGTCGTCCCCCACCCCGCCGTCGACACCCCGCCGCCCGCGCACCGGGCGCCCCGGCACGTCGTCGCACCCGCCCGAAGGACCCCCGTGATCCAGCTCTCCGGCCTCCGCAAGGTCTACCCGTCACCCGGCGGCGACGTCGTCGCGCTCGACGGCATCGACCTGCACGTCGAGCGCGGCACCGTGCACGGCATCGTCGGACGCTCGGGAGCGGGCAAGTCGACGCTCATCCGGTGCCTGACGGGGCTGGAACGGCCGACGTCCGGCAGCGTGACCGTCGACGGCGTGACGATCTCCGACCTGCCGGAGAGCCGGCTGCGCGACGCCCGCCGCCGCACCGGCATGGTGTTCCAGCACGTCAACCTGCTCGACTCGCGCACGATCGCGGCGAACGTCGCCTACCCGCTGGAGGTCGCGGGCGTGCCCCGTCCGCAGCGCGCGGCCCGCGTCGCCGAGCTGCTGGACCTCGTCGGCCTCGCGGACCGCGCGGGCGCCTACCCGGCCCAGCTGTCCGGCGGGCAGAAGCAGCGCGTCGGGATCGCCCGTGCGCTCGCCACCGAACCGGCCGTGCTGCTGTGCGACGAGCCCACGTCCGCGCTCGACGGCGAGACGACGCGCCAGATCCTCGGGCTGGTGCGGGACCTGCGCGACCGCCTCGGCATCACGGTCGTCGTCATCACGCACGAGCCCGCCGTCGTGCGTGAGGTGTGCGACCACGTGACGCTGCTCGAGCACGGCCGCGTCGTGCAGACCGGACCGCTCGCGCAGGTCGTCACCGACGTCGGCTCGCCGCTGTCGCGCGCCCTGGTGCCCGTGCCGGACCTGCCGCCCGGGGACCGGCGCGCGCTCGTCGAGGCCGTGTACGCCACGGACGTCGTCGCCACGCGCGACGCGTTCGCCGCCGTCGCGGACCTCGGCGAGGACGTCGAGGTCGCGTCGGCGACCGTCGAGCCGCTGGGCGGGGTACGCGTCGGCCGCCTCATCGTCGACGCCCCCGCCGCACGCGTGCCGGACGTCCTCGACCGGCTGCGCGCCGCCGGGCTCGACCCGCTCGCCGTACCGCCCGCGTCGCTGTCCGACCGGGACGAGGAGGTGGCGTGATGGGCGACCTGTGGATCGAGCTGACGACCAACCGCGTCATCGCGCAAAAGCTGCCCGGTGCGACGCTCGAGACGCTCCAGATGGTCGGTCTGTCGGCACTCATCGTGCTCGTCGTCGGCCTCCCCCTCGGCCTGCTGCTGCGCTCGCTGTCCCCCGACGGGCTGCTGCCGAACCGGCCCGCGTCGGCCGTGCTCGGGTTCGTCGTCAACGTGCTGCGCGCGCTGCCGTTCATCATCCTGGCCGTCGCGGTGATCCCGCTGACCCGGGCGATCGTCGGGACGTCGCTGGGCTGGGAGGCGGCCGTCGTGCCGCTGAGCCTCGGGACCATCCCGTTCTTCGCACGGCTCGTCGAGACAGCGGTGCGCGACGTCGCCCCGGGCAAGGTCGAGGCCGCGCGCGTCATGGGGTCGACGACCCCGAAGATCCTGTGGGCCGTGCTGGTCCGTGAGGCGCTGCCGGCGATCGTCGCGGGTTTCACCGTCACCGTCATCGCCCTGATCGGCTACTCGGCGATGGTGGGGGCCATCGGCGCGGGCGGCCTCGGGTTCCTGGCCATCACCTACGGGTTCCAGCGCTTCGACCCCACCGTGCTGTACGCCTCCGTCGTCGTCATCGTCGTCCTGGTCACCGTCGTCCAGGTCGTCGGGGACGCCCTCGCGCGCCGCCTGGACCACAGGTGAGCCCGGACCCCGCCGCGGTCAGGACCGACCCGGCCCCCGTACCCCGTCCTCGACCCGAGGACGAGCACCGAGAGGAAACACCCCGATGAAGAGAACCGTCCGCACCGCAGCCGTCCTGTCCGCAGCGGCCCTGGTGATGGCCGGCTGCGCGGGTGGCGGCGACGACACCGGGGACGCCGCGACCGACGGGTCCGACGGGCCCACCACGATCGTCATCGGCGCGAGCCCGATCCCGCACGCGGAGATCCTGCAGTTCGTGCAGGACGAGCTCGCGGCGGACGCGGGGCTCGACCTCGACATCCGCGAGTTCACCGACTACGTGCTGCCCAACACGGCCCTGGCCGAGGGTGAGCTCGACGCCAACTACTTCCAGCACCTGCCGTACTTCACGGCTCAGGTCGAGGAGAACGGCTTCGACTTCGACCACTTCCCGGGTGTGCACATCGAGCCGTACGGCGTGTACTCGGACAAGGTCGACTCTGTCGACGACATCCCCGACGGTGGCGTCATCGGCATCACGAACGACCCGGGCAACCAGGCGCGCGCGCTCGACCTGCTGGTCGAGGGCGGTCTGATCACGCTCGCCGAGACCGACGGCGACCCGACGCTGCTCGACATCGAGGACAACCCGAAGAACCTCGAGTTCATCGAGACGGCACCCGAGCAGCTTGTCGTGTCGCTGCAGGACGTGGACGCCGCGATCATCAACGGCAACTACGCGCTCGAGGCGGGTCTCAACCCGGCGACGGACTCGATCCTGCTGGAGTCGGGCGAGGACAACCCGTACGCCAACTTCGTCGCGGTGCGCTCGGAGGACATCTCCGACCCGGCGCTCGTGAAGCTCAACGAGCTCCTGCACTCCGACGAGGTGCGCGCCTTCATCGAGGAGCGCTGGCCGGACGGCGAGGTCGTCCCCGCCTTCTGACGTCACGCGACGCCTACCCGACCGGCGTCCCGCCGCCGCACGCCGACACGTGCGGGGGCGGGGCGCCGGTCGGCGTCTCAGCCCGCGGCGCGCGTGACCTCGAGCGTCGCCTCGGCGACGACGTGCCCGTCGACGAGCGCGAGCGCCTCCGTCAGGCTCGTCGAGGCGTCCCCGACGAGGTCCTCGTCGAGCGCGTACAGCGTGTAGACGTACAGGTTCCCCTCGACGCACGGACCGGCGTACAGCCCGTCGCCGCGGTAGCTCGCACCGACGACGCCGACGTCGAGCGTGCCCTCGGTGGCCTGGTCGAGACCGGCGAGGTCGCCCGGGATCCCGGTGACCACCCAGTGCACGTACTGCGGGTGCGCGGGGTCGGTGAGCGTGAGCACGTAGGACTCGACGCCCTCGGGCCCACCCTGCCAGGTGAGCGCGGGTGAGCGGTTCTCGCCGTCGCAGACCGTCGAGTACCGCCCGGCGGACCAGGCGGGCAGGGCACCGTCGGCGTCGAGGTCGGGACTGGTCAGGACGAGCGGCCCGGGCTGGGCGGTGTGCCCGCCGACAGGTGGGGCCGCGGGTGAGCAGGCGGTGAGCCACGGCGCGAGCACAGCGGCTGCCGCGACGAGAGGGCGGACGGGTCGGTGCACGGTGGCTCCCCGGGCCGGGCCGCGACAGCGCGGCACATAACGACGTTATGGGCATAACTTAGTGATGTGCCGACGGACCCGTCAACGACGCGCGAGCGCATCCTCGACGCCGCGGTCGCACTGCTCGCCGACGCGGGACCGGCCGCCCTGACGGTCCGGGCCGTCGCCACCGCGGCCGAGTGCTCGACCATCGGCGTCTACACGCACTTCGGCGGCAAGCCGGGACTGGTCGAGGCGTTGCTGCTCGACGCGTACGAACGGCTCGACGCCGCCGTGGCAGTCGTCGACGACACCGTCGACGACCCTCGCGCGCGGCTCGTCGCGGGCGCGCACGCCTACCGCGCGTGGGCCCTCGCCCACCGCACGCACTACCTGCTGATGTTCAGCCCCGTACTCCCGTCCGTCGGGCCGTTGCCCGCCGTCGAGGCCCGCGGCGCCTGCTCGCTCGCGGCGCATCGCGCGCGCGTCGAGGCCGCGGTCACGGCCGGCGCACTGACCGGCGACGACGTCGACGCGACCGCGTTCCACCTGTGGGCCGCCGTGCACGGAGCCGTGGGCGTCGAGATCCTGGGCAGCCCGCCGGCGACCCCGCAGCGCGCACGCGAGCGGTTCACCCGCGGCGTCGAGGCGCTGCTCGACGGCTTCGCACGTCAGACCGCCTGACGTCGACCCGCGGGTGCCGCCGGCACGTCCGTCCCGCGCGCCGGACGCAGCCACGACCACGCGACGAGCCCGCCCACGAGCCCCCAGAACGCCGAGCCGATGCCCGCGATCGACACCGGGCTCGCCGCGAGCAGGAACGTCACCAGGGCGGGGACGCGGCGGGCGGCGTCGTCCACGGCGACCGCGAGCGCCGCCCCCAGCGTGGGCAGCAGCGCCAGGCCCGCGACGGCCGCGACCAGCCCGGCGGGTGCGGCGTCGACCAGTGCGGTGAGCGTCGGGGCGAGCGCGGCCAGGACGACGTAGCACCAGCCCGTCGTGCGCGACGCGCGCCAGCGTCGCGCAGGGTCGGGG
>JAFAEH010000360.1 GCA_023424135.1 Actinomycetes bacterium
CTGCGCGCGAGACCGACACCGGTGCGGGGACGGGCGGTCCCGGCGGCACCGCGGGGACGGCGGAGCAGGTCGCCGCGGGCGGCGACGTCCCCGTCTCGGACCGCACGCGCGGGCTCGTCGCGAACCCCGGGGGAGGTGTGCCGATCCCGGACGCCGTGCGGGCCCGCATCGAGGCGCACCTGGGCGCGGACCTGTCAGGGGTGCAGGTGCACGTCGGCCCCGAGGCGGCCGCCGCGGCGGCCGAGCTGCAGGCACGCGCGTTCACCGTCGGCGGGCACATCTTCCTCGGAGAGGGGCAGTCGACGGGCGACCTGGAGCTCATGGGCCACGAGGCCACGCACGTGGTGCAGCAGGTCGCGCTCGACACGTGGCGGGCACCCGTCGCCCGCGACCTCGAGGTCACCGACCTGCTGCCCGACTTCGTCGTCGACGGCGTGAGGTCGGCCGTGCGGGCGATCCCCGGCTACGACCTCGTCGGGATGATCACCGGCAAGGACCCCCTGACGGACGAGCCCGTGCGCCCGCCGGACCTCGAGCTCGTCGAGAAGGTCCTCACCTGGGGGCCGTTCGGCGCCGCCGTCGGACCCGTGCTGCAGGGCGTCGAGATCCTCGCCGACATCGTCGCCTACCTGCGTGAACGCATGGCCGCGCACAACCTCACGTGGGACCGCATCAGCGGGGACATCGGCAAGGCCTGGGACGAGATGTCCGTGACCGAAGGCATCAGCGGGAACGTCGCGATCGTCGAACGGTACGTCGACGCGTTCCTCGCCGACGTGCGCGCGCTCGTCGAGGAGGTCAAGGACACCGTCGTCGCGAAGGTCCGCGAGGTCGTCGCGACGTTCGCCGAGCCTCTGCTGCAACGTCCGGAGATCGCGCCGCTGTGGAACCTCGCGGTCAAGGTGTTCCACTCCAACCCGCTGACGGGTGAGGGCGTCGACGCCCCGACCGTCGAGATCCTCGGGGACTTCCTGCGGCTCATCGGCAAGGGCGCGGTCGTCGACCAGATGACCGAGCGCGGCACGCTGCAGGAGACCGCCGACTGGCTCGACCAGCAGTGGGCCCGGTTCCGGGACCTCCTGGGCCGTGCGAGCGCGCTGTTCTCCGACGCGTGGGACGCGATCAGCCCCGCCAACCTGCCGGGCCTGCTCGACACGCTGCCCGGCCTCGCGGACCGTGCGTTCGCGCTCGTGTCGGACGTCGCGGCGTTCGCCACCGACGTCGTCGTCAAGGTCCTCGAGCTCGTCAAGAAGTCGCTGCTCGGCTGGCTCAGCGAGCACGCGCACGGCATCCCCGGGTTCCACCTGCTGACCGTCATCCTCGAGAAGAACCCGTTCACCGAGGAACGCGTGCCACGGACCGCCGAGAACCTCATCAAGGGGTTCATCACGCTGCTGCCCGGCGGCGAGCAGATGTACTCCCAGCTCGCGGAGTCCGGCGCGATCGCCCAGGCGGCCGCGAAGATCGAGGGCGCGATGGCGAGCCTCGGCATCACCTGGGAGCTCGTCACGTCCACCTTCGCGGGTGTGTGGGACCTCGTCACGCTCGAGAAGCTGCTCACCCCGATCGACACGTTCAACGAGATCGTCGACAGGTTCGGCGAACCCATCGGGCGGATCGTGGAGTTCGTCGCGACCGTCGTGCAGGCCGTCGTCGAGCTGATCCTGCGGATGATGAACTTCCCGCCCGAGCTCGTGGGGAACGTCATCTCGAACGCGCAGGCCGCGATCGACGACATCGCGAACGACCCCGTCGGGTTCCTGCTCAACCTCGTCGCCGCCATGAAGGCCGGGTTCTCGTCGTTCTTCGGCAAGATCGGCACCTACCTGCTCGACGGCCTCGCGGACTGGCTCTTCCGCGGGCTGCGCACGATCGGCGTCGAGCGTCCCGCCGAGCTCACCCTGGAGACGGCGATCACGTTGATCGTGCAGATCTCCGGCATCACGATGGACGTGATCTGGCAGAAGCTCGCGACGCACCTGGGACAGGAGACCGTCGACCGCATCCGTGGCGCGATCGAGCTGGCCGGCGAGGCGTTCGCCTTCGTCAAGGAGGTCCAGGAAGGCGGCTTCTCCGCGATCTGGGCGCGCCTGACCGAGAAGCTCTCGATGCTGTGGGACGCGCTGTTCGACATGGTCAAGGACTGGATCATGCGCGAGATCGTCGACGCCGCGATCGCCAAGGTGCTGTCCATGCTCGACCCCACCGGCATCATGGCCGTCATCAACGGCGCCATCGCGTTCTTCCGTGCCGTGCAGTCCGTGCTCGACTACGTGCGCGAGCTGCTGCAGATCGTCGACTCGTACGTGTCCACGATCGGCGCGATCGCCAAGGGCGACGTCGGCCCGGGCGCCGCGATGCTCGAGGGAGGGCTCGCGTCCGCCGTGCCCGTCGCGATCGGGTTCCTCGCCAACCAGGTCGGCCTCGGCGACGCCCCCGAGAAGATCGCCGAGTTCGTCATCGGCCTGCGAGAGAAGCTCTTCGAGGCGCTCGACTGGCTCATCGAGCGAGCCGTCGCCCTCGGCCGTGGGGCGCTCGCGGCACTCACGGGGGCGGGGGGCGCCGGGGAGCCCGGTGCGGAGAACGGTGCCGAGCCGGTCGCCGCGGACTTCGCCGACGTCCCCGTCGACGAGACCGTCCGCACCCCGGATGGTGAGCACCACCTGCGTGACGACGGGGCCGACCATGCGCTCGTCATGCACAGCACACCTGTGCCGCTCTCGGCGATGGAGCGTCCGGGTGAGCCGCTGGCACCTCTCCTCGCGGTGTTCGACGTCGCGAAGCGTGACTTCAGCGAGGCGCGCGCCGCGTGGGCCGCGTGGCGCGACGCCGGTCGGTCGGGCCCTCGGCCCGCCGCGAACCTCGGTGCGACGCGCGCGCGGCTGGTCGCCGCGCTCAACGCGGTGGTCGCCTACGCGGGCGGCGGGCGCCCCGGCTACCCCGGCGCGAGTGCGCCGAACATCGGGGACGTCGGGAGGCATGGTGACCAACCTCCTCGGATCCGCGGGACCGCCCACGCGTCGGTGCGCAGCGACGACCCGGTCTGGCAGCAGGAGTCAGAACACGTCCTGCCGTTCGGCACAGGGCGCCAGCTGTGGACCGCGCTGACCGCGGACGCCCCGGTCAGAGGAGAGTGGCCGGATCTGGCGCAGACCACGGTGGTGATCTACTTCGGCGCCGCGCGGCTCAAGACGCCCGACGACAACGCGCTCACCGAGGACGCGAAGACCTCCGCGGCGTCGCGGGCGCCCGAGTTCGCGAGGACGTTGGACCTCGCCGTCGCGATGGGAGACGACCATCCCGACTTCGTGCGCCGCCGGACGGCGATGATCGACATGGCGATGGAGTCGCTGCGTACCGTCTCGTCGTCGGCGCTGGCACGCACCGTGGCCAGCATCGACGGTGAGAACGCGGCGGTCGCCCCAGGCTTCGCCGACAGCAACGGGGTCCGACGTGGGCCGGACGGATCGCCGGAGGCGCCCGTGCCCGGCAACGGCGCGGTCCAGGACGCGCTCTCGGCGCAGCTGCGCGACGTCTGGGGCATGGCGGAGACAGCGGTCGCGCGTCTCATCGCGCGGCTCGAGGCGCAGGGCTGAGCCGTCACCCACACCGTGCTCGGCGCTCGGGTTCTGTGGTCCACCGAGCCCGTTGCGACCGTTTCATCCTGTTCCTGCGTCGGTGTGCCGCCTACCGTCGAGGCATGGCCGTGCTGTCGGCCCAGGAGATCTACCGCTACGCGCGCATGGCCGGGTTCAGCCCCGACCAGGCGCAGACGATGACGGCGATCGCCCTGGCCGAGTCTGGGGGGAACACCGGCGCGCACAACCCCGTCGGTGAGGACTCGCGCGGCCTCTGGCAGATCAACGTGGCCGCGCACAAGGACCTCGCGGGCGTCGACCTGTCCGACCCGCTGGAGAACGCGCGGGCTGCGTTCCGCGTCTCGGGCCAGGGCGCGAACATCTCCCCGTGGACGGTCACGCACGGCGGTGGCGGCGCGCGCTACCTGCAGTTCCGTGACGAGGCGCAGACCGCGGCGCAGCTCGCGGGTGACGTGCCGGGTGGCGTGTGGACCGGGGCGGACGGGTACGGGCACGTCGTCGGCGCGGGGGGCGCGGGCGGCGGCGACCTGCTCCCGACGACGAGCGGGGCAGCGGGGTCGGGCAGCCTGCTGCAGGCGTTCCTCGACGCGGCGACCGCGCAGGCCGGCGACCGGTACGTGTTCGGTGCGACCGCGAGCATCGACGACCCCGACCCCGACACGTTCGACTGCTCGGAGCTCGTGAAGTGGGCGGCCGGACGGCAGGGCGTCGAGGTCCCCGACGGCACGTGGCTGCAGTACCTGGACCTCAAGGCGAACGGCGCGACGATGTCCGTCGAGGACGCGCTGCGCACGCCCGGGGCCCTGCTGTTCTCCTTCCCGTCGGAACCGCAGCCCGGGCAGGGGCGTCCCTCGCGGGCCCACGTCGCGATCAGCCTGGGCGACGGGCGCACGATCGAGGCGGCGAACCCGCGCAAGGGCGTGATCTTCGGCGAGGCCGAGGGCCGGTTCAACTTCGCGGGGTTCATCCCGGGACTGACCGACGGCACCGTCGGCCCGGCTGGCCCGGTCGGCATCGACCCCGGGCTCGACTCCGACGGCGACGGCATCACCGACGTCCTCGAGCAGCGGCTCGGCCTCGACGCGTTCCTGGCCGACACGGACGGCGACGGTGCGTCCGACGGCTACGAGCTGCTCGCGCTCGGCACGCGCGCGGATGCCGCCGACTCCGACGGCGACGGGGTCAGCGACGTCCAGGAGCTGCTGCTCGGCACCGATCCGCTGCTCGCCGAGGGTGCGGGCGCCCCCGGCCCCGCGTCCGACGCGACGGGGGCCGGTGCGCTCGACGCGACCGACTCGGACGGCGACGGGCTTCCCGACGCGCTCGAGCAGATGCTCGGCACCGACCCGTTCTCGGTCGACACGGACCGCGACGGTTTCACCGACCGTGCCGAGCACGACGCGGGATTCGACCCGCTCGACCCGGCGAGCAACCCCCTCGACCCGGCGGACCTCGACTCCCACACCCTCTGACACCCGCCCGCGCCCGGCGGGGTGTGGGACTGCGACCCCGTCATCCGTCACGGTATGGACGCCCGTTCCGTGACGGATGACGGGGTCGCGGTCGGTGACGGTGGGCTAGATGAGGCCGTGGCGGACCGCGTAGGCGACGGCGTGGGTGCGGTTGCGCAGGTTGAAGCGGCGCGTGAGGTCCTGCACGACGACCTTCACGGTGCGCTCGGAGTAGCAGAGCGTGCGCGCGATCTCACGGGTGTCGGCGCCGTCGCCGAGCATCCGCAGCACGGCGCGCTCGCGGTCGTTGACGCCCGTCAGCGCGAGGACGCCGCTCGCGGGTCGGCGCGTGAGCGGGGCCGTGGGGGACACGTCGTGGTCCGCGCCGGGCAGCAGCGCGGCCAGCAGGTCCACGGGGACGACGGCCTCGCCCGACGCGACCGCGTGCAGCAGCGCGCCCACACCCTCGGCGCTCGCCTCGCGGCGGCGGAGCACGCCCACGGCACCGGCCTGGACGACCAGGGCGACGGCCTCGGTGCTGACCTCCCCGACGACGAGCACGGGTCGGCACCCCGGGCGTGCGGCGAGCCGGCGCACCGCGTCGACGGCGCGGGCGGTGACGGTGTCGAGGACGACGAGCACCACGTCGGCCTGGTCGAGGTCGGCCGGCTCGTCGACGTCGACGTGCTCCACCACGACGTCGGCCAGCCGTTCCATCACCGCACGCAGCCCTGCCCGCGTCAGCGCGTCCCCTCCGTGCACCGCGACCCGCAGCCGCAGCGCGGGCCCGTCGTGCACCGACCCCGCGGGCCCGCGCCCCGAGGTGCCGAGAGCTCCGTCGGGGTCGTCCCGCGCACCGGGTCCGGGTCCGTCCGGCGTGTCGTGGACCCCGGCCGGTGCGGGGCGCGAGAGGCGTGCCGGGTGGCGCGGTGCCTCGGCGAGGTCGGGCGCCGCGCGCAGGCGGACGGGCTCGATCGGGCGCAGGGTGTGCACGGACGCGGTCGTCATCCCCCGACGCTCCCCGACGGCCCTCAACGCGTCCTCCACGTGCGCTCAACACCCGCTCAACGCGACGCACTTCACCCTGTCCCGGGCGTGCAGGGTGTGCCGCGGGAGGAGAGGGCTGCCCCGTCGCGCCCGCAGCGCGTGACCGGGTGTCGCGGACCGGGCGCCGGTCGTCCGCCGTCCCGCCGGGCAACCCGTCTCCGGAGCGCGCAGGGAGCGGGTGACCGTGGTGTCGGGGAACCGGGCGCCGGTCGTCCGCCGATCCCGCCCAGCGACCTGTCTCCGGAGCGCGCAGGGAGCGCCGAGCAGGACGTCGCACGACACCTCGCGCCCGGGCACCGACCCGGCGGGCATCGCACCGTGCCCGTTCGGGACGAGCGTCGTCGTCACCCGTGCCGGTGGGCGGGTGCGGTGGGACCATGCCGGGATGGGGGACGTCGGACGGCTGCTCGACGCGGTGGCGGACGCGGCCACGCGCGCCGGGCGCACCGACCTCGTCGAGCGCGTGCGGGTCGCGCACGCGCGTCTGGACGACCCGGCGTTCCGCGTCGTCGTGTGCGGCGAGTTCAAGAAGGGCAAGAGCTCGCTGGTGAACGGGCTGCTCGGGGCGCGCGTGTGCGCGACCGACGCCGACGTCGCGACGGCCGTCCCGACGTACGTGCGCTGGGGTGAGCGGGTGGGTGCGCGCGTGCTCGCGGAGGAGCAGCCCGACGCCGCACCGCTCGGGGACGTCGACCCCGCCGACGTGCCCTCGGCGTCCACCGGCCACGCGGTGCGCGTCGTCGACCGAGCACCCGTCGGCACGTCGCCACCCGGCACGTCGCCGTCCGGTGCGTCGCCGCCCGGTGCGTCGCCGTCCGGCACGTCGCCCGGGGACACCGCCGACGCCTCGGCCGCACACCCCGCGCCACCCCCCTCCGGACGTGACCCCGCGGCACCGCGGGCCGTCGAGATCCGTGTCCCGCGCGAGCTGCTGCGCGGCGGGCTCGTGCTCGTCGACACCCCGGGGATCAGCGGCGGTCTCGCGTCGACGCACGCCGGGGTCGCGCTGCGCAGCCTCGCGGTCGCCGACGCGCTGCTGTTCGTCACGGACGCGGGGGCCGAGCTGGGTGCAGCCGAGGTCGAGCTGCTGCGCCAGGCGGCGGTGCTGTGCCCGGTCGTCCTGGTGGCCCTGACGCGCACCGACCTGTTCGCGCACTGGCGGCGCATCCGGGACGCCGACGTGCACCACCTGCGTGTCGCGGGCGTGCGGGCCGACGTCTACCCGGTGTCGGCGCCGCTGCGGCACGCGGGTCTGCGTGCGCAGGACCGCGCGCTGCTCGCCGAGTCGGGGTACCCGGCGCTCGCGGCCCGGCTGCTCGACGAGCGGGTGCGG
>JAFAEH010000374.1 GCA_023424135.1 Actinomycetes bacterium
GGCGGGGGCGGTGCGCCCGGGTCGGACGGTGCGCCGGGGGCGGAGGCGGGCGTGCCGGCGACCTCGGGCGCGTCGGCCGGACCGGTCGCGTCGACAGGCGGGGTGCCACGCGTCGACGACGACGGCACGGTGCGCGCGAGCGCGGTGCTGCGCAACCCCCTGGGTCTGCACGCGCGGCCCGCTGCGCTGATCGTCCGCATGCTGGCGCCCTACGACGCGAAGGTGCGGGTCAACGGCGCGAACGCCGCGAGCGTGCTCGAGCTCATGAAGCTCGGCGCGGTCAAGGACGACGTGCTGACGATCGTGGCCGAGGGGGCGCAGGCGGGCGAGGCCGTCGCGCGGCTCGTGCAGGACGTGGAGGCGGGGTTCGGGGAGGTCTGAGGGTTCACCCGCCGCCCGACGAATACTGCATTGACTGCAACTTTGCAGCGGGTGCAAGATGGTGCCCGTGACCACGCCCGCCGCCCCCGTCGTCGACGCCGCACGCACCGACACGTCCGGTCTGCGTGAGCGCAAGAAGGCCGCGCGCCGCCTCGCGCTCGTCGACGCCACCCATCGTCTGGTGGCCGAGCACGGGCTCGACGCCGTCACGGTCGAGATGATCTGCGCCGAGGTCGGCGTCTCACCCCGCACGTTCTTCAACTACTTCGACACCAAGGACGACGCCGTGCTCGGGCACGGACCGTGGTCGCTCGACGAGCGGGCCGTGCTCACGTTCGTCGAGGGCGGCCCGACCGGTGTGCTGCTCGACGACGTCCGCGAGCTCGTCGCCGTCCTGGTCGCCGCCGCACCGGTCGGACGCGACCGGCTGCACCGCGCGCTCGAGCTCGTCGCCGTCCACCCGCGCCTCATGGCGCACCACCTCGCGTGGATGGACCGGCAGAAGGCCCAGCTCAGCGAGCTCGTCCACGCGCGGCTCGGCGACGACCCGCCGGTCGCGGCCGACACCGTGACCGGCCTCGTCGTCTTCTGCGCGCACACCGCGCTCGTGCGCTGGGAGGACGCCGGCGGCACGGGCGAGATCCGTCCGCACCTCGACGCCGTCGTCGCCGACCTGCGCACGCTCGTCGCGACCTGACCGGGCCCACCGGCCCACCCACGACCGGCGCGCCCCCGCGCGCCGCCCGGCACCGCCGCCGGCCACCCACCCCACCCCGAAGGACGAGGCACCCATGGCCGGCACCCCCGCGCCCGCACGCACCGACGACGCACCGCTCGTCGTCCTGACCCCGCGCACCGTGTGGCTGATCTTCGGCGCACTCATGGCGTCCATGTTCCTGTCCTCGCTGGACCAGTCGATCGTCGGCACCGCGATGCCCACGATCGTCGGAGAGCTCGACGGCGTCGCCCACCAGGGGTGGGTCGTCACGGCGTACATCCTCGCGATCGCGGTCGTCATGCCCCTGTACGGCAAGTTCGGGGACGTGTGGGGGCGGCGCTGGCCGTTCCTCGTGGCGATCAGCCTGTTCACGATCGCGTCCGCCGGTGCCGGCTTCGCGCAGTCGTTCGGCGAGCTCGTCGCCTGGCGCGGTGTGCAGGGCCTCGGTGGCGGTGGGCTGATGATCCTGTCGCAGGCGATCATCGCGGACATCGTGCCCGCCCGGGAGCGCGGCAAGTACATGGGTCCGATGGGCGCGCTGTTCGGCATCGCCGCGGTCGTCGGCCCGCTGCTGGGCGGGCTGTTCACCGACCACGCCGACTGGCGCTGGTGCTTCTGGGTCAACATCCCCGTCGGCATCGCGGCGTTCGTCACCGCATGGTTCACGCTGCGGCTCCCGTCGCACCGGTCGACCCGGCGCATCGACGTCGCGGGCGTCGTGCTCGTCGTGCTCGCGACCTCCGGCCTTGTGCTCGCCACGAGCTGGGAGTCGTGGAGCGGCAACCGCGGCTACGACTGGTCCGACCCCGGGCTGCTCGCGCTCGTCGTCGGCACGCTCGTCTCCGCCGTCGCGTTCGTGCTCGTCGAGCTGCGCGCGGACGACCCGCTGCTGCCCATGCGCCTGTTCCGCAACCGCACGTTCACGATCGCGACCCTCATCGGCCTGATCCTGGGCATGGGGATGTTCTCCGCACTCGCCTTCCTGCCGACGTTCCTGCAGATGGCGACGGGCGCCGGTGTGACGCAGTCCGGCTTCCTGATGCTGCCGATGATGGCGGGCGTCATGCTCACGGCGATCGGCTCCGGCATCGCGATCACGCGGACCGGCCGGTACAAGGCGTTCCCCGTCGTGGGCCTCGCGATCACGACGGGCGGGCTGGTGTGGCTCACCCGGCTGACCGGTGACATCTCGATGTGGCTGTTCGGCGCGATGATCTTCGCGCTCGGGGCGGGCATGGGCCTGGTCATGCAGACGATCGTGCTGGCGGTGCAGAACTCGGTCGACCCGCACGAGATCGGGACGGCGACGAGCGCCAACAACTTCTTCCGCGAGATCGGCGCGGCCGTCGGCACCGCCATGTTCTCGACGATCTTCACCTCACGGCTCACCGACCGCCTGGGCGAGGTGTTCGCGGACGTGCCCTCCGGCGCGGTCGACGCGGACGCGAACGGCCTGACCCCCGCCCTCGTGCAGTCGCTGCCCGAACCGTTGCGCTCGGGCGTCGTCGACGCCTTCGCCTCCGCGCTCGCCCCGGCGTTCTGGTACCTCGTGCCGCTCGTCGTCGTCGGGTTCGTGCTCGCGCTGGCGCTGCGGGAGGTCCACCTGTCCGACGTCGCGGGGATGGTCGCGCGCGGGGAGGCCGTCGCGGACGGCGCAGTGCCCGCGGACGGCGCAGTGCCTGCGGACGGCACGGTGCCCGCGGACGGTCGCGTCCCCGACGACGCCGACGCGGCCGAGGACGGTCGCCCCGTTAGCCTGGGGAGGTGAGCACGCACCCGCACGCCCCGGCACGGCCCAAGCGCCCCGCGAAGCCGCAGTTCACGCAGGCGACGCTGGTGCTCGAGGCGTTCCTGGTGTTCTTCGCGACCCTCGTCGCGCACGGGCTGCGGGTCGCCCCTCCCGCCACCGTGTGGGGGCTCGGCGGTGCGACGTGCGTCGTCCTGCTGCTGCTGTCGGGCTACGTCGGTCGTCCCGGCGGGTACCTCGCCGGGACGCTCGCGCAGGTCGCGGTCCTCGGCCTCGGCGTCCTCGTGCCGATGATGTTCGTCGTCGGCGGCATCTTCGCCGTGCTGTGGGTCGTCGCGCTGCGCCTCGGTGCGAGGATCGACCGGGAGCGCGCCGAGTGGGACGCCGCCCACCCCACCGGCTGACGTCTGGCGCACCGCGGGCGACCCCGGGGCCGCTCCCCGGTCGTGCGCAGCGGCGCGGGCGCGCGGCCCGTTAGGGTGACGGCCATGACTGACGCACCCGCACCGCAGCGCACGCTCGTCCTGGTCAAGCCCGACGGGGTCCGGCGCGGGCACGTCGGCGAGGTGCTGCGGCGCATCGAGGCGAAGGGCTACACGCTCGTCGCGGTCGAGCTGCGCCACGCCGACGCCGACCTGCTGGCCGAGCACTACGCCGAGCACGCCGGCAAGCCGTTCGTCGGCGCGCTGATCGACTTCATGCGCTCGGGCCCCGTGCTCGCGGCCGTCGTCGAGGGCCACCGGGCGATCGAGGGGTTCCGCTCGCTCGCGGGTGCGACCGACCCGACCGTCGCGGCACCGGGCACGATCCGCGGCGACCTGGCCCGCGACTGGGGCACCAGGCTCATCGAGAACATCGTGCACGGGTCGGACGGCGAGGAGTCGGCGGCCCGCGAGATCGCGCTCTGGTTCCCGGCTCTCTGAGACTCCCGCCGAGAGGTCCCGCGGCGCGTCCTCCGCGCACGTCCACCCGTCGGGTACACGCCCGGAGGTGCGCACGTGCGCGGTCCCGCGCGTCCCGTTGCCTAGGCTGCCTCACGTGCACCTCAAGACGCTGACCCTGCGCGGGTTCAAGTCGTTCGCCTCGGCGACGACGCTGAGCTTCGAGCCGGGCATCACGTGCGTCGTCGGACCGAACGGCTCCGGCAAGTCGAACGTCGTCGACGCGCTCGCCTGGGTCATGGGCGAGCAGGGCGCCAAGTCGCTGCGCGGCGGCAAGATGGAGGACGTCATCTTCGCCGGGACGTCCGGCCGCCCGCCGCTGGGACGCGCCGAGGTGTCCCTGACGATCGACAACGCCGACGGTGCGCTGCCGATCGAGTACTCCGAGGTCACGATCTCGCGCACGCTGTTCCGCAACGGCGGCTCCGAGTACGCGATCAACGGGCGTGGGTGCCGGCTGCTCGACATCCAGGACCTCCTGTCGGACTCCGGCCTGGGCCGGGAGATGCACGTCATCGTCGGGCAGGGGCAGCTCGACGCGGTGCTGCGGGCGACCCCCGAGGAGCGGCGCGGGTTCATCGAGGAGGCCGCGGGCGTCCTCAAGCACCGCAAGCGCAAGGAGAAGGCGCTGCGCAAGCTCGACGCGATGCAGGGCAACCTCACGCGGCTGGGCGACCTCACCACGGAGATCCGCCGCCAGCTCGGACCGCTGGGCCGCCAGGCCGAGGTCGCGCGCAAGGCGGCGGTCGTGCAGACCGACCTGCGCGACGCGCGTTCGCGCCTGCTCGCCGACGACCTCGCCCAGCTCCGCTCGCGCCTCGAGCAGGAGATCGCCGACGAGTCCGCGGTGCGGGAGCGTCGTGAGCAGGTCGAGGCCGCGCTCGGCGACGCGCGTACGCGGCTGGGTGCGCTCGAGCGGGAGGCGGCGGACGCCGCGCCCGCGGTCAGCGAGGCCAGCGAGGTCTGGTACCGGCTGTCCTCGCTGCGCGAGCGCGTGCGCGGCACGGCGTCGCTCGCGGCCGACCGTGCGCGGCTGCTCGGTGCGGCGGGTGCCGAACGCACCGGCGGGCAGGACCCCGACGACCTCGACGCGCAGGCCGGGCGCGTGCGCGCGGCCGAGGCCGAGCTGGCG
>JAFAEH010000100.1 GCA_023424135.1 Actinomycetes bacterium
GTCCTGCGCAGGGCAGGACCGGGGACCGACGACTGTGCTCAGCCCTGGACGGCGCGCTTGAGGGCGCTGCCCGCGGTGATCTTCACGCGGTGGCCGGCCGGGATCTCGAGCTTCTCGCCGGTCTGCGGGTTCACGCCGGTCCGGGCGGCGCGGTCGGCGCGACCCACCGCGATGAAGCCGGGGATCGATACGCCGCCACCGGCGGCGAGCTGCTCGACGACGACCTCCTGGAAGGCCTTGAGGGCCTTGTCGGCGTCGGTGTTGGTCAGGCCGGCCTTCGCGGCGACGGCCTGGACGAGCTCGGTGCGGTTGACGCTCACGTCGGGTGCTCCTTGGTACTCGGTGACGTGTCCGGCCGGGTCTTGGCCGTGACGGTGCGGCACGACGTGCGTGCGCACGACGGTCGACATTAGCCGCGAGACGCCCCCGGAGCGCGCCACCACGGCGTGTCGCGGGTCACCGACGCCCCCGTGCACGGACCTCGTCGGCCGTGCGTGCCGTGACCACACGGTCCGCGGTGATGCCGTGCGCGACCGCGCGCGCACACCCGACGCGCAACCAGTCGAGCTGTCCCGGCGCGTGCGCGTCGGAGTCGATCGAGAACTCGCAACCGGCGTCGACCGCGACCTGCAGCAGCGCGTGCGGCGGGTCGAGCCGGTCCGGGCGGCAGTTGATCTCGACCGCGACGCCGTGCTCGGCGCACGCGTCGAACACGGCCTGCGCGTCGAACTCGCTGGGCGGGCGGTGCTTGCCCGCGACCTGCCGGCCCGTGCAGTGCCCCAGCACGTCGGTGCGCGGGTCGCGCACCGCGGCGAGCATCCGCCGTGTCATCGCGGCACGGTCCATGCGCAGCTTCGAGTGCACCGACGCCACGACGACGTCGAGCTCGTCGAGCAGCTCCGGGTCCTGGTCGAGCGTGCCGTCGTCGAGCACGTCGACCTCGATGCCGCTGAGCACGTCGAAGGGCGCCACCGCCGGGCGCAGCACGTCGAGCTGCGCGAGCTGGGCACGCAGCCGCGCCGCGGACAACCCGTTCGCGACCGTCAGCCGCGGCGAGTGATCCGTGACCGCGAGGTAGTCGCGTCCGAGCTCGAGCTCGGCCAGCACCATCTCCTGCACCGACGTCGCACCGTCGCTGGCCTCGGTGTGGGAGTGCAGGTCTCCCCGCAGCGCCGCGTGCAGCGCGGCGGCCTCGGGCACGAGACCGGCATCCTCCGCGGCGGCCTGCTCCTCGAGCTCGTCGAGCGTCGGCACGGGCCCACCCGCCCATGCGCGCGAGACCACCTCGGCCGTCCGCGTCCCGACCGCCGGCAGGTCGCTCAGCGCACCCGCCGCCGCCAGGGCCCCCAGCCGGCGCGGGTCCTGCCGCTCGACCGTGCGCGCGGCAGCCCGGTACGCCTCCGCCCGGTACCGGCTCGCCTGCGCACGTTCCAGCAGGAACGCGATGCGCCGCAGCGTGGCCACGGCCCGCTCCTGCGCCTCAGCCGCCGTCACGACGCGCGGGTGCGGGAACGACGCCGGGTCGGTGCGGCGTCGTCGTCCGCGTCGTCCGTGGACGTCCCCGCGGCGGGCTTCTTCCTCGGGGACTTCTTCGTGCCCGTCGACGACGTCGCGGCAGACCTCTTCTTGCCTGCCGACCCCTTCGTCGAGCCCTTCCCGGACGGCGTCGTGGCGGGCTCAGCAGCATCCGGGGTGTCCCCGCGGGCCGCACGTGCCTTGTCCACCGAGCGCTGCAGCGCCGCGAGCAGGTCCACGACCTCGCCGCCACCCTCGGCGGCCTCCTCCTGCTCCGTGACCGGTGGAGCCTGCGTGTCCCCCGCCGAGACCTTGTCCGCGATGAGCGCCTCGAGGGCCGTGACGTAGGCGTCCTCGTACTGCGACGGGTCGAAGTCCGCAGCCAGGGACTCGACCAGCGACGACGCCATCGTCAGCTCCTGCGGGCGCAACGAGACCTCGTCGTCGAGCACCGGGAAGTCCGCCTCACGCACCTCGTCGGGCCACAGCAGCGTCTGCAGCACGATCACCTTGTCCCGCACCCGCAGCACCGCCATCGACTCACGCTGGCGGATCGCGACCTTCACGACCGCGACCCGGTCCGTCTGCTCCAGCGCCCCGCGCAGCAGCGCGTACGGCTTGGCCGCCGTCCGGTCCGGCTCCAGGTAGTACGTCTTCTGCAGCAGGACGGGGTCGACCTGCTCGGCCGGCACGAACTCGAGCACCTCGATCTCACGCTCGGTCGCCAGCGGCAGCCGCTCGAAGTCCTCGTCCGTCAGGACGACCAGCTCGCCGTCCTGCGTCTCGTAGCCCTTGGCGATGTCCGACCACTCCACGGCCTCGCCGTCGAGGCTGCAGACCTTGCGGTAGCGGATGCGCCCGCCGTCCTCGCGGTGCACCTGGTGCAGACGGACCTCGTGCTCACCCGTCGCCGCGTACAGCCGCACCGGCACGTTCACGAGCCCGAAGGCCACCGCACCCTTCCAGATCGCCCGCACGGCGTCCCCTTCGCGTCGTCGTCCCGCCCCGCACGGCCCATCGCACCGCCCACCGGCAGGATGGACCCGTGGAGCCCATGCTCGCCACCCCGGCGCCCGCACCCGCGGCGCTCCCCCACGGCCCGGACTGGGTGTTCGAGGTCAAGTGGGACGGCGTCCGTGCGCTCGCGGACGTCCACGACGGCCGCCTGAGGATCACGAGCCGCAACGGCCGTGACGTCACACCCGGGTATCCCGAGCTGGCCGCCCTCGCCGGGCTCGGTGACGTGCTGCTCGACGGTGAGGTCGTGCTGCTGGACCGTGGACGGCCGTCGTTCGCCGCGCTCGCCGAGCGCATGCACGTGCGCGACCCGCGCCGCGCAGGCGTCCTCGCGGCGTCGCGTCCCGTGACCTACCTCGTGTTCGACGTCCTGCGCCGTGACGGCCAGGACCTCACCCCCCGCCCTCTGACCGAGCGGCGCGCGGTCCTCGACGGACTCACGTCGCTGCCCGCCCACGTCGAGGTCTCCCCCTGGTACGACGACGGGGACGACCTGTGGTCCGTGACCCGTGCGCACGGGCTCGAGGGCGTCGTCGCGAAGCGCCGTGGGTCGCCCTACCGTCCGGGGCGGCGCTCGTCCGACTGGGTCAAGGCCGCGCACCGCCGCACGCGCACGGCGGTCGTCGGCGGCTGGCGGCCGGAGTCCACGGGCACGGGCCGGCTCGGGGCGCTGCTGCTCGGTGCACCGGACGCGGCGGGCGGTCTGCGCTACCTGGGACGCGCCGGTTCGGGACTCGGGGGCACGGCGGCGCGCACCCTGCGCGACGTCCTCGCACCGCATGCCCGCGCACGCAGCCCCTTCGTCGACGACGTGCCGGCCGTCGACGCACGTGGCACGGTGTGGGTCGAGCCGACGGTCCTCGTCGACACCGAGTACCTCGTGCGCACCCCGACCGGCCGGCTGCGCCAACCCGTCGTGCGCGGTGTGCGCACCGACACCGTCGCCGACCCGTGGGAGCAGCCGTGAGCCCGGACCCCGAGCGCCGCACCGTCGACGTCGGCGGGCGCCCCGTGCGCCTCACGCACCTCGAGAAGGTCATGTACCCGGCGACGGGCACCACCAAGGCCGAGGTCATGGACTACCTCGTCACGGTCGAGACGGCGATCCTGCGCCAGCTGCGCGACCGGCCGGTCACGCGCATCCGCTGGCCCGACGGCGTCGCCGGCGAGAGGTTCTTCGAGAAGAACACCCCACGCGGCGCCCCGACCTGGCTGCGCCACCAGCGGCTGCCCGCGTCACCCGGCACCGACGACGAGGGCACGACGCTCGACCTGCCGTTCCTCGACGACCTCGCGGGTCTGATGTGGGCCGCGAACTCCGGTGCGCTCGAGCTGCACACGCCGCAGTGGACCGTGGGCCCACGGGGCGGCCTGCGCGACGCCGACCGCCTCGTCGTCGACCTCGACCCCGGGCCCGGCGCCGGGCTCGACGAGTGCGCCCGGGTCGCGCACCTCGTGGCCGACCGGCTGCGCGCGGACGGGCTCGAGCACACCGTGCCCGTCACCTCGGGGTCCAAGGGCCTGCAGCTCTACGCCCCGCTGCCCCGGCCACGCGCGGCGACCGCCGTGCGCGAGGACGCGCGCCGGCTCGCGCACGAGCTCGCCGCCGAGCACCCCCGCCTCGTCGTCGCCCAGCAGCGCAAGGACCTGCGTGGCGGCAAGGTGCTGCTCGACTGGTCCCAGAACCACCCCGCCAAGACGACGATCACGCCGTGGTCGCTGCGTGGGCGCGACCGGCCGACCGTCGCCTGCCCCCGCGACTGGGACGAGATCGGCGACGGGCTCGTGCAGGTCGACGCGGCCGAGGCCGCTGCCCGGCTCGCGTCGGACGGCGACCCGTTCGAGCGCTGACGACGGGGCACGTCGGGCTGCCGCTCGCGGTCGCCCCCGGACGGTGCGTTCGTGTGGCGGCTCCGGGCGGAGGCTGGCAGCGTGGTCCACAGCCGGGCCGCGACGGCCCGGACGTCTGCAAAGGAGTGGTCCATGGCACGCGATCTGCCGAAGTACACCGTCCCGTCCCTCACGCGTGAGGACGGCGCGAAGGTCGCGGCGATCCTGCAGGAACGTCTCAACGCGCTCAACGACCTCGCGCTCACCCTCAAGCACATCCACTGGAACGTCGTCGGCCCGCACTTCATCGCGGTGCACGAGATGATCGACCCCCAGGTGGACGCCGTGCGGCTCATGGTCGACGCGACCGCCGAGCGCATCGCGACCCTCGGCGGGGCGCCCGTGGGTACGCCCGGTGCACTCGTCGCGGCCCGCACGTGGGACGACTACGCGATCGGTCGCGCGAGCACGACCGAGCACCTGGGCGCGCTCGACGAGGTCTACGTCGGCGTCATCACCGACCACCGCAAGGCGGCCGCGGACACCGAGGACCTCGACACCGTCACGAACGACCTCCTGGTCGGCCACCTGCACGAGCTCGAGCTGTTCCACTGGTTCGTGCGCGCCCACCTCGAGTCGTCGGGCGGCGCGCTGTCGACGGCCGGTGCGCACACCGAGAAGGGCGCCGCCAAGGCCGCCGCCCGCAAGGCGTCGTGACAGCCCGTCACCGCGCCACGCCCGACCCCGCAGGATCCCCCGTCCCCGCCGGAGCCCCTGTTCCCGGCGGGGACGGGCTGCGTACGGGGCGGGTCACGCCGCAGCTCAAGAACCCCGACGGCACGCCCGTGCGCCGCCCGCACGTCGCGGCACGGATCGAGGACCGCCTCGACGCGCTCGTCGCACGGTTCCTGCGCCGGCGGGGCTGGACCGTGCGCGTCATCGGCTACGTCGGCTACGCCTCGGGCGGACGCGCCCGCGTCCTGGCGCGCACGCTGCTCGCCTCCCCCGCCGTGCACGCACGCGACCTGCCGGATGCCGGCGCGGGCGCGCTGGCCGGCGAGCGTCCCGCACCGTCCGTGCGGGGGTGGCGCTCGTTCCTGACGGCGCCCGTCGCAGGCGCACCGGTCCACGTCGAGATCGGCGGGGTCCGGCACGAGGTGACGACCGACCGCGGCGGGTACGTCGACGCGCTCGTCGAGGCCGACCTGGCGCCCGGGTGGCACGACGTGACCCTCACGTCCCTGGACGACGCACGCACGACCACGCGTGTGGTCGCGGTCGGTCCGGAGCCGACCGTCGGGATCGTCAGCGACGTCGACGACACGGTCATGGTGACGCGTCTGCCCCGACCGCTCGTCGCGGCGTGGAACGTCTTCGTCCGGCACGAGAACGCGCGCGAGGCCGTGCCCGGCATGTCGCGGCTGTACCGCGCGCTGCGCGCCGCCCACCCGGACGCGCCGGTGGTGTACCTGTCGACGGGTGCGTGGAACGCCGCACCGGCGATCGGACGCTTCCTGCGGCGGCACGACTACCCGCCCGGCCCGCTCCTGCTCACGGACTGGGGACCGACCAACACGGGGGTGTTCCGCAGCGGCCAGCGGCACAAGGTCACGCAGCTGCGCCGGCTCTTCGACGAGCTGCCGCAGGTGCGTTGGATCCTCGTCGGCGACGACGGGCAGCACGACCCGCAGATCTACGCAGGCGCGCTCGTCCACCGCCCGGAGGCGGTCGAGGCCGTGCTCGTCCGGCAGCTCACGGCCGCCGAGCACGTCCTGTCGCACGGCACACCGGTGGCTACGGCACCGCAGGAGCAGTCCGAGGAACGTGCGGGACGCGTGCGCGACGCCCCGGTGCTGCTCGGCGAGGACGGCGAGGCCCTGCTGCACCGGGCGGCCGAGGCCGGGCTGACCCGCTGAGCGGCCGGCCGTCCGTCGACGCTCGTCGGCGTCGTCGGGGACCGACGTCGGGGACCGTCGTCCGTCAGATCACGGACCGCCGTCGGGACGAGGGTGTGGTCATAGGCGTTCGGGGTCGTCCCAGTCGTCGCTCGAGGCGATGGCCTCGTCGTCGGGCTCGAGCTCGGCCGCCTGCAGCGACCGTGGCGCCCGCGCCGGGTCCCCGCCCGACCGGGCGTCGGCGGCGTGCAGCTCGGCCTCGACCAGCGGGTGGTCGGCGAGGTGCTGCGCCGCGGGGTCGGACGTCAGGTCGCGCGCACGGTTCCGGCTCATGGTCCGGTTGTACCCCCTGCAGACCGGGGTCCGCACCCGTTGCGCGCGTGTCGTCGGACGACCGCGGCGTGTCGTGGCCCCACCAGGGACGTCGCACCGGACCACCGGGCCCGTCGTCCGGGCCCTAATCGTTTCGCCCCCTACGGGGCGTCGAAGCGCATCGATACCGTGACGCGCGGATCGTCGGGCCCCGCAGACGCGGCCCGCGGCCCGACGCCCCCGGGACGGTCCCGGCGGGCCCGCCACCGTCGCGGCGCCGGACCCCTCGTTCCGCCGGCACCGCGCCACGCGAAGGAGCAGCGGATGCGCGTCCCACCCTTGATCGCCCCCCTCGCCGCGGTGGGGGCCGTCGCCGCCCTCGCCGCCGGGGCGCTCGCCAGCGGCGTCGTCACGGCCGCCCCGGCCGCGGCCGCGACCGGATACACCTGGGGCAACGTCGAGATCGGGGGCGGTGGGTTCGTCCCCGGCATCATCTACAACCAGGGCGAGAAGGACCTCGTCTACGCACGCACGGACATCGGCGGCGCGTACCGCCTCGACAAGACCACCAAGCGCTGGGTCCCCCTGCTCGACCACATCGGCTGGGACGAGTGGAGCCACACCGGCGTCCTGTCGCTCGCCACCGACGCCGTCGACCCGAACCGGGTCTACGTCGCCGTCGGCACCTACACCAACGACTGGGACCCGCAGAACGGCGCGATCCTGCGCTCCTCGGACCGTGGCGAGACCTGGCAGAAGACGACCCTGCCGTTCAAGGTCGGCGGCAACATGCCCGGTCGCGGCATGGGCGAGCGCCTGCAGATCGACCCCAACGACAACCGCATCCTGTACTTCGGCGCCGAGGGCGGCAACGGCCTGTGGCGCTCGACCGACCGCGGCGTCACGTGGGCCAAGGTCGCGAGCTTCCCCAACGCGGGCAACTACGCCCAGGACCCGACCTCGGACAACCCCTACCTCACGCAGAACCAGGGCGTCGTGTGGGTGACGTTCGACCCGACGTCCGGCACGGCGGGCTCGCGCTCGCAGACGATCTACGTGGGCGTCGCCGACAAGGCGAACAACGTCTACCGCTCGACCGACGGCGGGACGACCTGGTCGCGCCTCGC
The DNA here is from genome assembly GCA_023424135.1 of Actinomycetes bacterium. GTDB lineage: Bacteria > Actinomycetota > Actinomycetes > Actinomycetales > Cellulomonadaceae > Cellulomonas. The sequence continues at coordinate 7,697 of JAFAEH010000100.1, forward strand.
CGGCCAGCCGACCGGCTACCTCGCCCACAAGGGCGTCTTCGACGCCGAGGGCAAGCAGCTCTACATCGCGACGTCCGACACGGGCGGCCCGTACGACGGGGCCAAGGGGCAGGTCTACCGGTTCGACGCCACGACCGGGGCGTGGACCGACATCTCGCCGCTGCCGCTGTCGTCCGAGGACCTGTACTACGGCTTCTCGGGCCTGACGATCGACCGCCAGGACCCGGACACGATCATGGTGACCACGCAGGTCTCCTGGTGGCCGGACATCATCATCTACCGCTCGACGGACCGTGGCGCCACGTGGTCGCGGATCTGGGACTGGGCGGGCTACCCCGAGCGCACGCTGCGCTACACGATGGACTACTCGGCCACACCGTGGATCACCATGGGCGCGACCCAGGCCAACGCCCCCGAGCCGCTCGTCAAGCTCGGGTGGATGACGGAGTCGCTCGAGATCGACCCGTTCGACTCGGACAAGTTCCTGTACGGCACGGGTGCGACGGTCTTCGGCACCGACAACCTCACCGACTGGGACTCGGGCGGCACGATCGACATCTCGGTGCGCGCGCGCGGCATCGAGGAGACGGCGGTGCTCGACCTGGCCGCTCCCCCCGGGGCCGTCGAGCTGTACTCGGGGCTCGGTGACCTCGGTGGCTTCGTGCACACCGACATCACCAAGGTCCCCGCGAGCATCTACACCCAGCCGGTGCACGGCTCGGTCTCGGGCGTCGACTTCGCCGAGACCAAGCCGGCCACGGTCGTGCGGGTCGGCTACGCCGTCAGCGGCGAGGTCGAGTCGCACATCGCGGTCAGCACGACCTCGGGCCAGAACTGGTGGTCCGGCCAGGAGCCTGCGGGCGTCACGAAGTCGGGCACGGTCGCGATGTCGGCCGACGGCGGTGCGATCGTCTGGAGCCCCGAGGGCACCGGTGTGCACGTCTCGACGACCCTGGGCTCGACGTGGACGGCCTCCACGGGCGTCCCGGCGCAGGCGCAGGTCGAGTCCGACCGCGTGAACCCAAGCACGTTCTACGCGTACTCGGCAGGGAAGTTCTACGTGTCGAAGAACGGCGGCGTGTCCTTCACGCAGTCGGCGGCGACGGGCTTCCCGACCGAGGGCAACGTGCGGTTCGGTGCCGTGCCGGGCCAGGAGGGCCACGTGTGGCTCGCGGCCGAGAACGGCCTGTACCGCTCGACGGACGCGGGCACGACGTTCACCAAGGTCCCCGGCTTCGAGGACGGCGGAGCCGTCGGGTTCGGCAAGGCTGCACCCGGCGCGTCGTACCCGGCGATCTACACGACGTCGCTCTACCAGGGTGTGCGGGGCTTCTTCCGCTCGACGGACGGCGGGTCGACGTGGGCCCGCATCAACGACGACGAGCACCAGTACGCCTGGACGGGCGCGGCGATCTCCGGTGACCCCGACGTCTTCGGCCGTGTGTACGTCGGCACGAACGGCCGCGGGATCGTCGTCGGCAGCTCGGACGGCACGACGCCGACCCCGCAGCCGACGCCCACGGCGACCCCCACCCCGACGCCGTCGCCCACCCCGACGACGACGCCCACACCCACACCGAGCCCGACGGTGACGCCCACGCCGACGCCGACGGTCAACCCGACCCCCACGGTGACGCCGACGCCGACGGTCACCCCCACGCCGTCGCCCACGCCGACGTCGAACCCGGGCGGTGCGTGCGCCGTGCGGTACTCGGCGAACAGCTGGAACACCGGCTTCACGGCCGGTGTCCGGGTGACCAACGGCGGGACGTCCGCGCTGACCGGGTGGACGCTGCGTCTGACCTTCGCGAACGGCCAGCAGGTCACGCAGGGCTGGAGCGCCGACTGGTCGCAGTCGGGTGCCGTCATCCAGGCGACGAACGCCGCGTGGAACGGCAACCTGGCTGCGGGCGGCTCGGTGGAGATCGGGTTCAACGGGTCCCACACGGGCACGAACAACCCGCCGACGTCGGCCACGCTGAACGGCGCGACGTGCACGCTGTCGTGATCTGACGGCTCCGACGACGGTGCCCCGGCAGCCCCCGGCTGCCGGGGCACCGTCATGTTCGTGCTGGTCACGGCGCCCGCATGTGACGAAGGTCCCACGAGACAAACATCACATGACTCGCCCGTGGGCGATCTCTCGACGTCGACATAGCATCGCGAGGTGGCTCCATCGAACGGAAGCAGCGCAGCAGACGTCGACGTCCTCCTGGTCGGCGGGGGCATCATGAGCGCGACGCTCGCGTCGCTGCTCTCGACGCTCGAGCCCGACTGGCGCATCGAGGTGCACGAGCGCCTGGACGCACCGGCGCTGGAGAGCTCGAACCCGTGGAACAACGCGGGCACCGGGCACGCGGCGCTGTGCGAGCTGAACTACACGCCGCAGCGTGCGGACGGCACGGTCGACGTCACCAAGGCCGTGACCATCAACGAGCAGTACGAGCTCTCGCGCGAGCTGTGGCACCACCTGGCGGCCGCCGGGCGCCTGCCCGGCGCGCAGGACGCCGTGACCACCACCCCGCACCTGACGTTCGTTCGGGGCGCGGACGACGTGGCCTACCTGCGTCGCCGGTGGGAGGCGCTGCGCGCGCACCGGCTGTTCGCGGACCTCGAGTTCACGACCGACCCCGCGGTGATCGCGCAGTGGGCCCCCCTGCTCATGGCGGACCGCACCGACGACGCGCCCGTCGCGGCCACGCGCGCCGCCTGGGGCACCGACGTCGACTTCGGTGCGATCACCCGCGCGATGCTCACCGACGCGGTCGCTCGGGGCGCCGCGCTGCACACCGCGAGCGAGGTCACGCGCCTGCGCCGGCTGCGCGACGGCCGGTGGCGCGTCACCGTCGCCGACCGCCGCTGGAACGGCCGCCCGCCGCGCACGCTCACGGCGCGCTTCGTGTTCGTCGGTGCCGGCGGCGGGGCGCTGCACCTGCTGCAGCGCTCGCGCATCAAGGAGATCCGGGGCTACGCCGGGTTCCCCATCAGCGGTCAGTTCCTGCGCACGACGAACCCGCGGATCGTCGAGCAGCACGGGTCGAAGGTGTACGGCAAGGCCGCGATCGGTGCGCCCCCGATGTCGGTGCCGCACCTCGACGCGCGCGCGGTCGACGGCGGTCGGGCCCTGATGTTCGGGCCGTACGCCGGCTGGAGCATGAAGTTCCTCAAGCGCGGCTCGTGGACGGACCTGCTGCGCTCGGTCCGCCCGGGCAACGTCCTGCCGATGCTCGCGGTCGGGCTGCGCAACCTCGACCTGCTCACGTACCTCATCCGTGAGGTCACGGCGGACGACACCGCCCGGCTGCGCGCGCTGCGGGCGTACATGCCCTCGGCGCACCCGCGGGACTGGGAGCTCGTCACGGCGGGCCAGCGCGTGCAGGTCATCAAGCGCGGCCCCGGCGGCGGTGTGCTGGAGTTCGGCACGGAGCTCGTCGCGTCGGCGGACGGGTCGATCGCGGGTCTGCTGGGTGCCTCACCGGGTGCGTCGACGGCCGTCGCCACGATGGTCGACCTGCTCGAGCGGTGCTTCCCGGACCGTAGCGGGGCGTGGCGTCCTGCCCTGCAGCGGATGATGCCGAGCCTGGGCGGCGGCGCGTGGGACACGGCGTTCGAGCTCGACCAGCTGGTCGACGAGGGGACGCTCACGGGCGGACACTGACCTCGTGGACCATCCCGAGGGCAGCACCCGGCAGCACCGCGACGACGCGCGCGGGCGTCCCGACGGCGAGCGAGCGCCGGACGAGGGGACGCGTGAGGACCTGCCCGTGCCGGTGAGCGCACCGATGCGGCACGCGAAGGTACGGGCGTTCACGGACCACACGACGGTGGGCCAGGTCGTGGTCGATCCCGACGGGGCGGTCACGATCGGTTGCGCGTGCGGCATGACCCTGACGAACGGCCCCGGGTGGTCGCTGGACGAGCACATCCGGCTGCACCGCGCCGAGGCGCGCTTCCTCGCGTTGTCCGCGGTCGCCCCGCCGGGCATCCCGCGGCTCGTGCCGACCTGGCAGGGGCAGACCGGGCAGCCTGCACGCTGACCGCCGGGAGTCCCCTGCGACGTGGGTCGTCAGCCGGCGGCCTCGCGGGCCGCGATGCGGGCCTGGACCTCGGGGCGGCGCAACGGCGGGACGGTGGTCGGCGGGCGACGCCGCTCGGGCAGCTCGTCGAGCAGGTGCGCCGTGATGTGCGCGATCTGCGCGACGGCGCGCTCGAACGGCTCGCGGGTCGCGGCCGACACGGTCTGGACGCCCGTCACCTTGCGGACGTACTGACGCGCCGCCGCCTCGATCTCCTCGTCGGTCGCGTGCGGCTCCAGGCCGCGCAGCGTGGTGATGTTCCGGCACATGCGGGTGAACCTACGCCCGCTCGGGGCCCTCGGCCAGGCCGGTGCGCTCGAGCGCCAGCAGCGCCGTCTTGGCGGCGTCACCGCCCGCGTACCGTCCCGCGGTCCCGTCGGAGCGCACGACGCGGTGGCACGGCAGGAGCAGCGGGACCGGGTTGCGTGCGCACGCGGTGCCGACCGCGCGCACGGCCGTGGGCCGCCCCGTCGCAGTGGCGACCTGCGCGTACGTCGCGGTCGCGCCGTACCCGACGGACGGGAGCGCCTCGACGACGTCACGTCGGAACCCACGGGTCAGCCGGAGGTCCAGCGGCACGTCGAACGTGCGCCGTCGACCGGCGAAGTACTCGTCGAGCTGGCGCAGGACGCTGTCGAGCCGGTCGCCGCCCGCGAGCACCCGCGGGCTCACGCGCGTGGCGAGGTCGTCGAGCACGGCGTCGTGGTCCTGCACCTCGAAGGCCACGCGCAGCACGCCGCGCTCCCCTGCCGCGACGAGCAGCCGCCCGACCGGCGAGTCGACCACCCGGTAGGCGACGTCGAGCAGCCCGGCCTCCTGCGCACGGACCACGAGACGCGCGTGCAGGGCTCGCAGGGCCGCGTCGTCGGACGCATCGGGCCGAGCGCGGTGCGGGTCGGTGGTCGTCATCGGGTTCCCTCCCCGTAGGTGCGACGCAACGTGGCCACCCCGTCCGCGCCGGACCGGCGGGCGGCCGCGGTGGTGCCACCGACGAGCGCGGCGACGTCGTCCCACGGCAGACCACCGAGGTGGTGCAGGACGACCGTGCGTCGCTGCTTGTCCGGCAGCGCTCCGACGGCCCGCCACAGGTCGAGGTCGCGTGATCCGGGTCCCGTCACGGTCGCCACCAGCGGTGTGCCGTCGAGCAGGTCGGGCGTCTCGACCGGGACGGCGTGACGTGCGCGGCGGCGCAGCTCGTCGATGGCCTTGCGCCGGGCGACGGTCACGAGCCAGGCCTCGAGGTTCACGTCGGCCGGCAGGTCGGGCCAGACACGCAGCGCCGCGAGGAACGTCTCCGACCATGCGTCGTCCGCGTCGTGCGTCCCCAGCACCGCACGGCACACCCGCAGGACGGTGCCGCCGTGCGTGCGCACGGCGTGCTCGAACGGCCCGGTCATCCTCACAGTGTGCAGACGTGCGCCCCGCCGTGGACGTGAGGTCCACGGCGGGGCGCAGGGTGACGGACCGCCGACACGGCCGCATCGGGCGGACGCGTGGTGCTGGGGAGGGATGCGTCCGCCGGGTCGTGGGGGCGGGCCGTCGGTCAGAGGCCGGCGTGCACCCCCGCCCGGCGCCGTGCCACGAGCACCGCACCGGTCCCGGCCGCGAGCAGCGCGAGCGCGAGGCCCGCACCGAGCGCCACCGAGGCCCCGGTCGTGGCGAGCGCGGCGGCCAGGACCTGCAGCTCCCACTGCGCGAGCACGGTCCCTGACGCGTCACGGACCTGCAGGTGGTGCGTCCCGGGTGCCAGGTCGGCCGGGATCGTGACGGTCGCCGTCGCGGTCCCGTCGGTGACGGCCACGACCGCCAGCCGCTGGTAGGTGCTCGCCACGCCGATCTCGACCGCGTCGACGGTCAGGCCGTGGACCGTGACGGTCACGGTGTCGCCCGGACGCACGCTCGTGCGGTTCGCGGTGAGCGTGACGCCGGGTGCCGTCGTCGGCGCCGCGGTGGGTGCCGTCGTCGGCGCCGTGGTCGGCTCCGACGTGGGCGTCGGTCCCGGCGTGGGGCCGGTCGTCGGCGACACGGAAGGCGTCGGTGTCGGCGACACGGTCGGCGTCGGCGTGGGCTGCGGCACCGCGACGAGCGCACCGAGCGCGGTGCGCACGAGCGCGCTCGCCGCGTCCACGTCGTCCTGCGTCGCCGCGGCACCCGCGAGGACGACCTGACCGATCTCGACGGCCGCGTCGAGGTCCGCGAGGGAGTCTGCGGTCCAGGCGGACCGGTCCACGGCCGCGGCGTCGGCCAGTGCGGACGTCAGTGCCGAGGTGTCGGCGCTCGCTCCCCCGGCGGGCGTGAGCTGCACCAGGTCGAGCGTGCCCCACGCACCGGCGCTGAGCTGGAGCTGTGCGCCGACCGTCACGATCCCGTCGTCGCCGACCTGGACGTCGGTGACGGTGGCCGTGTGGTGCTCGCCCCACGCGGTCAGCACGAGCGGTGCGGTGCGTGTCACTCCTGCGGACGTCGCACTGAGCGTGCGTGTGTCGGCGAGCTGGCTGGCACCGCCGTGCGAGACCGCGGTCAGCGTGTAGGTGCCGGCGGGCACGTCGGTCAGGGTCTGCGCGACGGCGAACTGGTAGTCGTCCTCCGCCCAGAACTTCACCGCGTAGTCGCCGTCGGACGCGTCACCGGTCCACTCGATCGCGGCGCCGGTGCCGGTGATCTCCCACATCGAGGTGTCCGCGTCCTCGAAGGACGGGTTGCGCACGAGCTGCGTGCCGGCGTCGGTCACGGTGACGGTCGCGGTCGCGCGGTGGCCGCCGACGGTCGTGCCCGTGATCGCGTAGGTCCCGGCGCCGCGGATCCAGTCGACCGCGTCGCTCCAGGTCACGGCCTCGTGGGTGACGGACCCGTCGTTCCAGCGGATCTCGACGGTGCCGGGCATGGTCACGGGGTCGCCCGCGGCGAGCGTGACCGAGGCAGGCACGACCTGCGTGACGGCGAGCGGTGCGACCGCACCGGTGCGCACGTACCGGAAGACCTGCAGGGACTCCAGCGGTGTGCCGTCGAACGCGAGCAGGGCCTGGTTGTCCCATGCCGAGCCGCCGTACCACTGGCCGGCGTCGTGGGGCTCGTACTCCCCCGCGAAGCTCGTCGCCCAGCCGGAGCCGTCGCGCTCCCAGAGGACCTTGTTGGCCTCGAGCGCGCTCGGCGGCCCGACGGGCTGCCACGCGGGCTCCCAGTAGTAGACGCCGTACCCGGCGTCGCCCACGGCGGCGACGGCCGCGATCACGGCACGCACCGCGTCGGCCTGACCCTGCACGCTCACGGGGTAGGCGGTCGCCTCACCGGGCAGGTCGATCACGTTGCCGTGGCCGTCACCGTCCTCGAGGGTGTGCACCCAGGACGTCTCGGCGACGGCGACCTTCTTGCCGTAGGTGTCGGCGACGTCGGACAGCACCTGCGTCAGGTTCGTCGGCGAACCGTGCCAGAACGGGTAGTACGACGACGCGAACACGTCGTAGTCCACGTCCCGCTGGTCGAGCTCCTGGGCGTAGCCGGCGTAGCGGCCCGGGGTCTCGGGGTTGGTGAAGTGCAGGGCGACGAGGGCCTCGGGGACGGTCGCGCGTACGGCGGCGCTGCCCGCCGCGAAGACCTGCGCCATGCCGGGCCAGCCGGTCACGCCCGCGACCGCGTTGTTGGTCTCGTTGCCGACCTGCACCATCGCGACGTCGACACCCGCGTCGACGAACGCCTGCAGGCTGTCGGCCGTGTACTGCCCGACCGCCGCGACGGTCTGGTCGAGGGAGTACCCGGCCCACGCCTTGGGGGCCTGCTGCTTGCCGGGGTCGGCCCAGAAGTCCGAGTAGTGGAAGTCCACGAGCACGCTCAGGCCCGCGGCGGTCGCACGCTCACCGATGAGCACGGCACGCTCGACGTCGACGTTGCCGCCGCCGTACCCGCGTCCCGAGGTGTCGAAGGGGTCGTTCCAGACGCGCACGCGCACCTGGTCGACGCCGGCGTCGGCCAGCACGTCGAACAGGTCGGCAGGCTGTCCGTCCGTGTCACGGAAGACGACGCCGCTCTCCTCGAGGGACAGCACGGACGACACGTCGGCACCCATGACGAAGTCGGCGGCGAGGCCGTCGACCTTCGCGACGGTGATGCCGGCCTCGACCGGGCCGTCACCGGGAGCCTCGTCGGCCCAGGCCAGGTGCGGGGCGGCGACGAGGGCGCCGACGGTCGCGGCGGCGAGCGCGCCGCGCGCGAACGTGCGGCGGCCTGCGCCACGGGGCGGTGTGCTGCCGCGGCTGGTGCGGGGGCGGTCGGTGGTGCGGTGGCGTGGTGGCACGGGGGTCCCTCCAGGTCGGACGTCGTCGGCCGGCCCGCGTGGGCGGGCGTGGCTGGATCGGCCCGGCGGTGCGCCGGGGTCGTGCGGACGTGCGATGGTGCGGCGGGTGCGGCCGGGTCAGCCCTTGACGGAGCCGGCCGTGAGCCCGCCGACGATGTACTTCTGCAACGCGAGGAACAGCACCAGCACCGGCACCGCGGCGATCACCGCACCGGCCGCGAACAGCCCCCAGTTCGCGTTGAGCTGCTGCGAGACCCAGGCGTACATGCCGACCGCGAGGGTCCAGTTGGACTCCGAGGTGAGCACGAGCCGGGCGATGATGAACTCGCCGAACGTCGCGATGAAGGACAGCAGCGCGACGACCGCGAGGATCGGGGTGACCAGGCGCAGGATGATCGTCCAGTAGATCTGTGCGTGGGTGGCCCCGTCGATCCGGGCTGCCTCGTCGAGCTCGCGCGGGACGGTCGAGAAGAAGCCGTACATCAGGAAGGTGTTCGACCCGAGCGCCCCGCCCAGGTAGACCGCGACCAGGGCGATCTTGCTGTTGAGGCCGAGCGCCGGGACGACCTCGCCGAGCGCCAGCAGCAGCAGGAAGATCGACACGAACGCGAGCATCTGCGGGAACATCTGGATGATGAGCAGCGCGGTCAGGCCGCCGCGCCGGCCCCGGAACGAGAACCGCGAGAACGCGTACGCCGCGGCGGCCCCCATGAGGACCGACCCGAAGGACGTCGCGGCGCCGATCAGCAGGGAGTTGCCGGCCCACGTCCAGAACCGGGTCGCGCCGAGCGCCTCGAAGTTCGCGCCCGAGAACGAGCGGAACAGTGACGTCGAGCCCGTCAGGGTGCCGCTGTCGGCCAGCGCCGCGGACAGGACGTACAGCAGCGGGAACGCCGAGTACAGGACGACGACGACGGCGAACGGGTACTTCCACCCGACGTCGGCCAGCCAGCGGGACCGCCGGATCTTCGCGCGATCGGTGGATGTCGTGATGCTCACAGGATCCCCTCCAGGCGGCGGGTGCGGCGGAACGCCAGCGCGGAGATCGTCCCCACGATGACGAACACGATGATCGACAGGGCGCTCGCCAGGCCGTAGTCGGCCCGTCCGCCCGCCACCCCGGAGATCTGGTAGATCATCGAGATGAGGATGTCGGTGTGGCCCAGGACGGCGGACGTGTCGGTGAACCGGGGCCCGCCCTCGGTGAGCATGTAGATGATCGTGAAGTTGTTGAAGTTGAAGGCGAACGACGCGATGAGCAGCGGGGTCGTCGAGATCAGCAGGAGAGGCATCGTGATGGTGCGCCAGGTGCGCCACCGGCCCGCGCCGTCGATGCGCGCGGCCTCCATGACGTCGCCCGGCAGCGACTGGAGCCCGCCGGTGCACACCAGGAACCAGTACGGGAAGCTCAGCCACAGGTTGACGCCGAGGATCGCGAGCTTGGCCAGCGTCGGGTCCTCGAGCCAGGGCACCCGCGTCCCGAACAGGAACAGCTGGTTGACGATGCCGTAGTCCGGGTTGGAGTTCAGCATGCCGCGCCACAGCAGCGCGGACAGGAACGCGGGGAACGCGTACGGCAGGATGAACAGCGTGCGGAGCAGCTTGCGACCGCGGACCCGGGTGTCGTCGAACACGATCGCGAGCAGCAGGCCCAGCAGGAAGCTCGACGCGACCGTGAGGATCGCGAACGCGAACGTCCACACCGTGATCCGCAGCAGCGGGCCCGAGTAGTCGTCATCGGTGAACGCGCGCGTGAAGTTGTCGAGGCCGACGTTGACGCGCCACCCCACGGGCAGCCTCTCCCCCGTCGCCGCGACGAACGACCCCTCGTCCGTCGCGGTGTAGACGACGCCCGTCTCGACGTTCGTCATCGTCCGGGCGTCCGGGTCCCACGTCATCGCGGAGCGGTAGACGGACCCCGTCGTGCCCTCGCGGGTGCGGATCGACCCGTCGTCGGCGTCCTGCGACGCCGGCACGCGCAGCGCGAGCACCTCCTGCTGGAGGGTCGCGTCGGACAGCAGGGTCGCGAGCGGGACGACGTCCCAGCCGGGCACGGCCGTCACGCGGCCCCCGTCGAGGGTCGCATCGGGCACGTCCGTCAGGGGCTGCTCGGCGGCACCGACGCGGACGACGCCGTCGGCGACGATCGCGAAGCCCGTCTCACCGTCGCGCTGCACGACGGTCAGCGGGTACGTCGGTGCGGCCTCGACCCGCCGCTCGTTCTGGATCAGCAGCGCGTCCACCGCCTGCTGCTGGGTCGCGTTGTGGCCCGTGCCGTAGTTCGTCAGTGCGACGTACGCGGTGTAGCCCATCGTGAACAGCTGGAAGACCAGCAGGAACGCCAGGCCGGGCAGGATGTACTTCAGCGGCAGCGCCCGCTTGCTGAAGTACACCCAGTCGGCGACGACCAGGAGGCCCGCGAACGTCGCGAGGACGCCCCACGACCCCTGGACCCACGCCGACCAGACGATGCCGATGCCGACGGCGTTGACGGCGGCCATGAGCACGAGCTTCGCGAGGAAGCCCCACCCGCTGCCGTCCCAGCGGCGCGCGTGCGGCTCGCGTGCGGCGCGCCGCGTCGCGGGCTCGAGGGTCTGCTGCGTGGACATCGGTCCTCCGTGTCGAGGGGGGTGCGTGCCAGGCACGCGGAAGGGGTGGAGCGGGGCGCCGGGCGCGAGGGACAAGGACCTCGCGCGATGGGGGGGAACCGGCGCCCCGCCCTGCTCGGGGCAGGTCAGCCGATCGCTGCCTGCAGGTCGGTCGCCATCTTGTTCCACGCGTCGGCGGGGGCCGACGCGCCGGAGATGATCGCGGACTGCGCGCTGTTCCAGTGATCCCAGACGTCACCCATCTCGGGGATCGACGGCATCGGCGTGCCGTTCTGCGACGCGGCGAGGAAGCCGGCCGTCACCGCGTCCGTCGCGACCGCAGCCGCGACCTCGCTCAGCGCCGGGATGCGCGGGTCGGCGTCGTAGAGCGCCTTCTGCGCCTCGGCCGTCGACATGTAGTTCACGAGGAACTGGTTGGCCAGCAGCGCGTTGTCGCTCTGCGCGGAGACGTAGAAGCCCTGCACGCCGACGAACGGCGCGGCCGTCTGGCCGCCGGCCGACGGGATCGGGTCCACCGCGACGTCGATGCCTGCGTCGGTGAACGTGGAGATCGCCCACGGGCCCGCGACCGTGAACGGCGCGTTGCCGTCCGCGAACTCCTGGTTGGCGATGTCGTACGTCCAGTCGGTGCTGAACAGGCCCGTGCCCGCCATGCCGTTGGCGCCCAGCCACTCGGCGAACGCGAGCCCCTCGGGGCCGGTCATGCCGAGCTGGTCGGTGTACGACCCGTCGTCGTTCTGCTGGAAGACCGGCGCACCGAACGACGTCTGGAACCCGTAGTAGGTGTACGCGTCGCCCGTGGTGCCCGCGGTGTTGATGACGAACGGCAGCTTCGTACCGGCCGCACGACCGACCTCGATCATCTCGTCGAACGTCGCGGGCGTCGGGTCGGGCACGAGCGCCGTGTTGCGGACCACCGCGACGGTCTCGAGCGCGTACGGCAGGCCGTAGAGCTGGCCGTCGTACGTGAACGCCTCGAGCGCGACCGACTCGAAGTCACCGGTCTTGTCGGCGAGGTCGACGGTGTCGACCACGCCGTTGACGATGAACGAGCCCAGCCAGTCGTGCGCGCCGACCGTGATGTCCGGGCCTTCGCCCGTCGGCACCTGCGCAAGGAAGTCCGCGCGGATGTCCTCGAAGTTCTTCTGGACGAGCTCGACGCCGACGCCCGTCTCCGCCTCGAAGCTCGCGGCGGCGGCCTCGACCGCGGGAAGACGGTTCTCGTCGACCCACACGACGATGCTCGCGCCGGCGCCGGGGGCCGGCGTCGTCTCCTCGGGCGCCGCGCCCGGGTCGTCGCCACCGCCGCACGCGGCGAGAAGGGCGACGGTCGCGACCACCGCGACCGAGAGTGCTGACTTGCGCATTGAAGGTTCCTTCCGGTGGTGCCGCACGCTCACGGTCCACCGATGGACGCGCGACGATGCGACGTGTGACGGGATGCCGGACGAGCCCGGCGGATGCGTCAGGACGCGGGGTGACCACCCCCGACGGTGCGCGGGACGCGGACGACGGCGACGTCGCCCGCAGGCAGCGCGAACGAGCCGGACACGGTGACGCCGGTACGCAGCTCGACGCCCTCCCCGACCGGGACCTTGGTGTCGTCCTGGGTGTGGTTCACCGCGACCACGTAGTCGGCGTGCTCACCGTGACGGACCACCACCTCGACGTCCTGCGGGAGGCCCGGGACGGTCAGGCCCGCATCCGCGTACGCCGCCTCGAGCACCGGGGCGAGACCATCGACGTCCAGGCGGGTCGAGACGTACCACGCCGTGCCGTCGCCGAGCCCGTGCCGCGTGACCGCCGCACCGCCCGCCGCCGGACCGTCGACGTAGCGTGCGACCACGTCGGCACCGTCGAGGACCACGTGGTCCGCCCACACGTCCGACTCGAGCTCGCGCGGTGTGCCGTGCTCCCACGCGACACGCAGCCGGTCCCCGGTCCGCAGCGGCGCGAACTCCTCGACCGTCAGCCCCAGCACATCGCGCAGCGGCGCGAGGAACCCGCCCGCGTGCACCGCGTCGTGCTCGTCGACGACGCCCGAGAAGAACGAGACGACCAGCGTCCCGCCGCCCGCGACGTACCGGCGCAGGTTGTCCGCCGACTCGGCCGTGAGCAGGTAGGACGCGGGGGCGACGACCAACCGGTACGCCGACAGGTCCGCCGACGGGTGGGCCATGTCGACCGTGAGGCCGTCACGCCACAGCCGCTCGTAGTACGCGCGCACGCGCTCGCGGTGCTGCACGTCGACCGACGGACGCCACTCGAGGTCCTGCGCCCAGAACGACTCGGTGTCCCAGAGCAGCGCGACGTCGGCACGCACGCGCGAGCCGGCGAGCTCGGCGAGCCGGGTCAGGTCGTGGCCGAGCGCGACGACCTCGCGCCACACGCGCGAGCCGGTCCCGGCGTGCGGGAGCATCGCGGAGTGGAACTTCTCGGCGCCCGAGCGTGAGGCGCGCCACTGGAAGAACATCACGGCGTCGGCACCGCGGGCCAGGTGGACGAGCGAGTTGCGGACCATCTCACCGGGACGCTTCGCGACGTTGCGCGGCTGCCAGTTCACGGCGGACGTGGAGTGCTCCATGAGCATCCACGGGCGGCCCCCGGCCACCGATCGCGTGAGGTCGGCGGCCAGTGCGAGCCCGACGTGCCCGCGCTCGTCGGCGGCCGTCAGGTAGTGGTCGTTGGACACGATGTCGACCTCGCGCGCCCACGCCCACAGGTCGGTGGTCGGGCACTCGTTGGCCATGAAGTTCGTCGTGACGGGTTGCGGCGCGTGCGCGCGGATCGCGTCGCGCTCGGCGACGAAGCACGCGCGCAGCTGGTGGTCGGTGAACCGGGCGAAGTCGAGGCGCTGGGCGGGGTTCGCGACGGACGCGGTCGCGGCGGGGGCGCCGACGTGGTCCCAGTCGCCGTAGCGCTGGCCCCAGAACGCGGTGCCCCAGGCGGCGTTGAGCGCGTCGAGCGTGCCGTAGCGTGCGCGCAGCCAGTCGCGGAACGCCGTCACCGCGGCCGGCGAGTAGTCCTCGCCGACGGGTGCGCCGTACTCGTTGTGCACGTGCCACAGCACGACCGCGGGGTGCTCGGCGTACCGCTGCGCGAGGGTGGTGGCGACGCGCACGGCGGCCGCCCGGTACTCGGGCGAGCTGGGCGAGGCCATGCCGCGCGACCCGAAGCCGAGCGTGACGCCGTCACGGGTGACGACGCGCGCCTGCGGGTACGTGGCGTAGAACCACGCGGGCGGCGAGGCGGTGGGTGTGCCGAGGTCGACGGCGATGCCGTTCGAGTGCAGCAGGTCCAGCAGGTCGTCGAGCCAGGCGAAGTCGTACTCGCCCTCGCGCGGCTCGAGCATCGCCCAGGAGAAGATGCCGACGCTGACCAGGTTGACGCCGGCCTCGCGCATGAGGGCGACGTCCTCGTCCCACACCTCGCGCGGCCACTGCTCGGGGTTGTAGTCCCCCCCGAACGAGATGGCGTGGCCGGTGGGCCAGGTCGGGTCGCTCATGACGCTCCATCGGGTCGGTCGCACTGTGCCGCTGTGCACGGTCACAGACTGTGAACGTGCACAGCATAAGCACCCGACCCCCGCACCGCGGAAGGCCTGTCACCCGCTCGTTACCCGACTGTGATCGTGCACAGGCCGATCGGGCGTATCCCGGTCCCCCACACGGGTGCGTGCGTCTAGAGTGCGGACTTGTGGAACCCACCTCGCCCACGCGCCGGCGCCCGACGATCCGCGACGTCGCGACCGCCGCAGGTGTGTCCCGCGGCACCGTCTCCCGCGTGATCAACGGAGGCCACTGGGTCTCCCCCGAGGCACGCAAGGCCGTCGAGCAGGCGATCCGCAGCACCGGCTACCGCGCCAACCAGCACGCCCGCAGCCTCGTCACCGGCCGGAGCAACTCGCTCGCGTTCCTGCTCACCGAGCCGCACCACCTGCTGTTCGCCGACCCCACGTTCTCGATCCTGCTGCGCGGCGCCGCCGAGGCGCTCGACCAGCGCGGCATGACCCTGATCCTCCTGGTCGCAGGGACACCGGCCGAGCGCGAGAACGTCGCGAACTACGTCGCCGCCGGCCACGTCGACGGCGTCCTGCTCATCTCGTCGCACGCGGACGACCCGCTGCTCGACACGCTCGTCGCACAGGGCATCCCCACCGTCGCCTGCGGGATCCCGCTGGGACACGCGGGTCAGGTCGGATCGGTCTCCGTCGACGAGGCGGCCGGTGCACGCGCGATGGTCGCGCACCTGCGCAGCACCGGGCGCCGCCGTGTCGCGACCATCACCGGCCCGCTCGACACCCCGGGCGGGCGCTACCGCCTCGAGGGCTACCGAGCCGAGCTCGCCGAGGACTACGACCCGCGCTACGTGGCGCACGGCGACTACACCGCCGAGTCCGGCGCCGCCGCGATGGAGGAGCTGCTCGACCGGGTGCCGGACCTCGACGCGGTCTTCGCGGCGTCCGACCTCATGGCCGCCGGCGCACTCGGCGTGCTGCGCCGACGGGGCCGCCGCGTCCCGCAGGACGTCGCCGTCGGCGGTTTCGACGACTCCGGTCTGGCAGCCACGCTCGACCCGCCGCTGACGACGATGCACCAGCCGTTCGACCGCATCAGCGCCGAGATGGTCGCGCTCCTGCTCGAGGTCGTCGGGGGCGCCCCCCACAAGTCCGTCACCATGGCGGCCCGGCTCGTCGTGCGCGAGAGCGCCTGACCACCACCCCGAAACGTTTCCTAACCCGACGGTGCGTTGACCCCGGGACCCCGCGCTGGTGTCGTGCGAACAGGCGATGTGAACGTTCTCGCCGTCCCGTCCAGGGCCCCGCAACGGGCCCGCGCCAGGAGGTCCCGCCGTGTCCGTCCGCCCAGCCCCGCGCCCACCCCTTCGCACCCCCGCCCGACGCAGACGCGCCGCGACCGCCGGCCTCGTCGCCGCGCTCGCGGTCTCGCTCGTCGCCGCGCTCGCCGGCCCCGCCCAGGCGGCCACCGCGACCGTCACCGTCGACGGCGCCCAGCAGCTCCAGGAGATCGACGGCTTCGGGTTCTCCGAGGCGTTCGGGCGCACGAGCCTCATCACGAGGATGACGACCGCCCGCCAGGACGAGGTCAGCGACCTGCTGTTCAGCCCGACCACCGGCGCCGGGCTGAGCATCCTGCGCCTGGGCATCAGCTCGTCCGGCAGCTCGATCCAGCCCACCAACCCGGGCGGCCCCACCGCGACGCCGCGGTACGTGTGGAACGGCGACGACGACGGCCAGGTGTGGCTCTCGAAGAAGGCGCAGTCGTACGGCGTCTCCCGCTTCTACGCCAACGCGTGGAGCGCACCGGCGTACATGAAGACGAACAACGACGAGTCGAACGGCGGCACCCTGTGCGGGCTGTCCGGTGCGTCCTGCTCGAGCGGCGACTGGCGCGACGCGTACGCGAACTACCTGATCCAGTACACCAAGTTCTACGCGCAGGAGGGCATCAAGATCACCGACCTCGCGTTCACCAACGAGCCCGACTGGACCACCTCGTACTCGTCGATGCGCTTCACACCCGCGCAGGCCGCCGAGTTCGCCAAGATCGTCGGGCCCAAGGCCGACGCCGCCGGGCTCAACCTCACGTGCTGCGACACCGTCGGCTGGAACGGCGCCCGCACCTTCTCCGCCGCCATCATGGCCGACGCGAACGCGGCACGGTACGTCGACATCCACACCGGGCACGCGTACAGCGAGCAGCCCGGCACACCGCTCACCGTCGGCGGCAAGCCCACCTGGATGGCCGAGTGGGGCCCCGACGGCGACTCGTGGAACGAGGCGTGGGACTCCGGGCAGGTGTCCGACGGCATCCGCGTCGCCGAGTCGATCCACACCGCACTCACGGGCGGCCAGGTCAACGCGTACATCTTCTGGTACGGCATCTCCTCGGGTACCACGCGTGCCTTCCTGCAGGGCGACGGGGCGAGCTACCGCGTGTCCAAGCGGCTGTGGGCCATGGCGCAGTACTCGCGCTACATCCGCCCCGGCGCCCAGCGCCTCGGCACCACGTCGTCCGACTCCGCGCTGCGGACCTCCACGTACCGCAACGCCGACGGCTCGCTCGTGCTCGTCGCGCTCAACACGGCGTCGTCGGCGACCGACGCGACCTACACGCTGCGCAACGCCGGCGTCACGTCCGGCACGGCGACCCCGCACCTGACGAGCAACAGCGCGTCCATGGCACGGCAGTCGCCCGTGCAGGTCACGGACGGCACGTTCCGCGCGACCGTGCCCGCGCGCTCGATCGTCACGTACGTCGTCGCGGGCGGCACCACGCCCTCACCGACCCCGACCGCGTCACCGACACCCAGCCCGACGCCGAGCCCCACGCCCAGCAGCACGCCGGGGACCACCCCGACGCCGACGCCGACCGTCACCACCCCGCCGCCCACCGGCGGCACGTGCCGCGTGAGGACCGAGGTCAACGCCTGGAGCGGCGGGCTCGTCGAGAACGTCACGGTGACCAACACCGGCACCGCACCCGTCAACGGCTGGCAGGTCGCCTTCACGCTCCCCGCCGGCCAGGCCGTGATCGCCGCCTGGAACGCGACGCTCAGCCCGACGTCCGGACGCGTCGTCGCCAGCAACGTCGGCTACAACCCCGGCATCGCACCGGGCGCCTCCGTCGGCTTCGGCTTCCAGGCCTCGCACACCGGCAACGCCGCCGCGGGAACCTCGTTCACGCTGAACGGCACAGCCTGCACGACGGGCTGACCCCCACCGGACGCACCACCACGACGGGCCGCGCCCAGCAGGTCGCGGCCCGTCGTGCGTCGCGGGTCCCGGTGCGCCGGTCCCCGTGCCGTGCGACCGGACCTCAGCTCGCCCGGCCGCGCAGGAACGCACGCATCCGCTCCCGGCCGACGGCCGCGATGGCACTCAGCGGGATGCCCGCCGGGCACACGAGCGCGCACTCGCCGTACGTCGAGCACGGGCCGAAGTCGTGCTCCATCTGGTCGACCATCGCCACCGCACGCCGCCCGCGTTCCGCGCGGGTGTGCGGCAGCGCCGCCAGGTGCGTGAGCTTGGCGCCCGTGAACAGCATCGCCGACCCGTTCGGGCAGGCGGCGACGCACGCACCGCACCCGATGCACGCCGCGAAGTCCAGCGCCATCTCCGCCGTCGCGTGGTCGACGGGCGTCGCATCGGCGTCCGGTGCCGTCCCCGCGTCGAGCGCCACGTGCCCACCTGCCTGGATCACGCGGTCCAGCGCCGAGCGGTCGACGACGAGGTCGCGCAGCACCGGGAACGCGGCCGACCGCAGCGGCTCCAGACGCACCACGTCACCGTCCGCGAACGAGCGCACGTGCTGCTCGCACGACGGCGTGTTCGCCTGCGGCCCGTGCGGCCGACCGTCCACGTCGACCCCGCAGCACCCGCAGATGCCCTCGCGGCAGTCGGACTCGAACGCGACGGGCTCACGGCCCTCCTCGACGAGCTGGTCGTTGAGACGGTCGAGCAGCTCCAGCAGCGTCATCTCCGCGGTCGCGTCCGCCACGTCGTACCGCTCGAACGCACCCGGCGACACCGCGTCGCGCTGCCGCCAGACCTCCAGCGTGAGCCTCATGCGTAGTTCCTCGTCTGCAGCGGCACGGCCTGGAACGTCAACGGTTCGTCGTGCCGCACGAACCGCCCGTCGTCGTCCGCCGGCGACTCCCACGCCGACACCCGGCACCACGCGTCGTCGTCGCGCAGCGCCTCGCCGTCCGGGGTCTGGTGGTCCGCCCGGAAGTGCGCACCGCAGCTCTCGTCACGGTCGAGCGCGTCGACGCACAGCAGCTCGGCCATCTCGAGGTAGTCCGCCACCCGCCCCGCACGCTCGAGCTCCTGGTTGAGCGCCTCACCCTCGCCCAGCACCCGCACGTCCCGCCAGAACTCCTCGCGCAGCGCGCGGACCTCCGCGATCCCCTGCGCGAGCCCCTCGGGCGTGCGCGTGACCCCGGCGTACCGGTAGAGGATCTCCCCCAGCCGCCGGTGGAACCGGTCCGGCCCCTGCGAGCCACCGTTCGTCAGCAGCCGCTGCGTCCGGGCCCGGACCGCGTCGAGCGCCTGCGTCACCGCCGCGTCGTCCGCAGCGAGCGTCGGCGTCCCCAGCAGCGCCGCCAGGTACCCCGGCACGGCGTACGGGAGCGTGAACCACCCGTCGACGCACGCCGACAGCAACGAGTTCGCACCCAGCCGGTTCGCCCCGTGGTACCCCCAGCCGACCTCCCCGCCGACGAACAGCCCCGGGACCGCGGTCATCATGTCGTAGTCCGACCACAGACCACCCATCGCGAAGTGCGCACCCGGGGCGATCCGCATCGGCGTGCGCAACGGGTCGTCACCCGTGGCCTGCTGGTACATGTGGAACAGGTTCGAGTACCGCGACACCACCGTGGCGCGCCCCAGCCGGGCGACCGCGTCCGCGAAGTCCAGGTACACCGCGTTCTTCAGCGGCCCCACCCCGAACCCGGCGTCGATGCGCTCGCGGGCGGCGCGCGACGCGACGTCGCGCGGGGTGAGGTTGCCGTACGTCGGGTAGCGCCGTTCGAGGTAGTAGTCGCGCTCGTCCTCCGGGATGTCGTGCGGTGCGCGGTCGTCGTCCGCGCGCGCCGGCACCCAGATCCGTCCGTCGTTGCGCAGCGACTCCGACATCAGGATGGTCTTGGACTGCCACTGGCTCATCAACGGCAGCGCGGTCGGGTGGAACTGGATGAAGGCCGGGTTGGCGAAGTACGCGCCGCGCTTGTGCGCACGCCACGCGGCGGTCGCGTTCGAGTTCCGCGCGAGGGTCGACTTGCAGTAGATGTTGCCGTACCCGCCGGTGGCCAGGACCACGGCGTGCGCCGTCACCGCGCGGACCTCACCCGTGACGAGGTCGCGGACCACGATCCCCTGCGCGCGTCCGTCGGCGACGATCACGTCGAGCATCTCCTGGCGCGTGTGCAGCGTGACGCTGCCGCGCGCCACCTGACGCAGCAGCGCGTTCGCGCCCGCGACCTGGAGCTGCTGCCCCGTCTGCCCGCGCGTGTAGTACGTCCGTGAGACCTGCACACCGCCGAAGGACCGGGTGGCGAGCTGCCCGCCGTACTCGCGGGCGAACGGCGCGCCGACGGCGTTCATGTGGTCGATGACCCGCACGGACTCCTGTCCGAGCCGGTACGCGTCGGCCTCGCGGCCGCGGAAGTCCCCGCCCTTGACGGTGTCCGTGACGAACCGGTGCACGGAGTCGTTGTCGACCTTGCGCGCCCGGGCGGCGTTGATGCCGCCCTGCGCGGCGACCGAGTGGGCACGGCGCGGAGCGTCGTGGATGGTGAAGCACTCGACCTGGTAGCCCAGCTCGCCCAGCGCGGCGGCCGCCCCGGACCCCGCCAGCCCCGTGCCGACGACGATCACGGTGAACCTGCGCCGGTTGGCGGGTGCGACGAGCCGGTACTGCAGGCGCCGCGCGTCCCATGCCTCGGCCGCCGGCACGTCGGGCACCCTGCCGTCGACCGGGGTGCCGACCCTGCGCACGTCGTCGGGCGTCACCGCCGCGGCCGCGCTCTGCGGTGCCGTCACGTCGTCCTGCCTCCTGCGTGCGCTCATGCCACGACCCCCGTCAGGACCGCGACCGGGATGAGGAGGTTCCCGACGAGGACGAGCAGGCCGACGACACCTGCGACGGCTGCTCCGGTCGCGCGCAGGCGTCTGCCGGTCGCGCCCAGGTCGTTGACGACGGACCACAGCCCGTGCGCGAGGTGCAGGAACAGCGTGCCGATCGCCAGCATGTAGAACGCCGCGACCACGGGTCGCTGGAACGAGTGCACCAGGTTCGCGTACGCGTCGCCCCGGACGAAGTGCTCGGACGCTGCGGGCTGCGTGCCCGTCGTCAGGTCCAGCACGTGGAACACGATGAAGAAGAGCAGCACCGCACCGGTCACGAGCATGCTGCGGGCCTGGAAGCTGCGCAGCCCGCGCAACCCGCGCCGCGGGCGGGGTCCGCGCGCCACCCGTGCCCGGTGGCGCAGCACGACCGCCGCCCACACGTGCGCCACGAGGCACAGCGTGAGGGTGCCGCGGAAGATCCAGATGAACCAGCCGTGCGGGACGAGCGGCGCGAGCAGGTCCTGCTGCAGCCAGTGCGCGTACCCGTCGAACTCCTCGGGGCCGAGGAACACCTTGAGGTTGCCGACCAGGTGGAACACCACGAACGCCGCGAACACCGTGCCGGTGACGGCCATGACGACCTTGAGCACCCACGTCGCGGGCCGTGGTGGCGGGCTCGCCGTCGGGCGTGCCACCGCAGGTACTCCCCCTGCGTCGACCGGACGTGCGCTCGTCGGGACTGCCACCCTGCCGACCTCCCTGTCAGAGGCGCCGTGTCACGGGCCGGCGCCGCGCGTCGACCCTCCCACCCGTCCGGGGCACCGACGTGGGACCGGAGTCCCCATCCGCCTGGGCCTGTCGTGAAGGCGAGTCGTCGGCGTGGCGTGTGCTGGGTGCGCATAGGCGCCAGGTTCCGTTATCGGACATCTCGGATGGCGCGGGACGAACGAGGCCGCGGACCGGCGCGATCACGCGGATCTGCCGCACCTGCGCCGGGTCACGGCCCCGGCGCACGACCTCCGCGCCGACCCGGCCCGGCCCTCCCCCAGCGGCGCGATGCGTGCCCCGGTGCTTGGGTGGAGCGATGCGCCTGACGAGACGACACACCGCCCTCGCGGTCTGCGCCACCCTGACGCTCACCGCCTGCAGCGCCGCCACCGACACCGACGCCCCGACGTCACCCCCACCCGCGAGCCCGACGGACACCCCGACCGCGGCACCCGGGTCGCCCGCTCCTCCCCCGCCGGAGCGCCGGACCGACGTCGCCGCGGCCGACCTGCTGCCGGCCGACGCGTGGGGCCCGCAGGCGTCACCCCGCGAGGAGTCCACCGAGGTCACCGCGTGGCGCACACCGCAGTCGTGCGAGACCGGCACTCCCGCCGACGCCGTCGCGATGCTCACCGCCACCCACGGCGACGGGCAGGAGGAAGCACCGGTCGGCGTCCAGCAGGTCGCCGTGCTCCCCGACGCCGACACGGCGGTCAGCGAGGCCGCACGCCTCGGCGACGCCCTGACCGCCTGCACCGACGCCGGTGAGAGCGCACCGACGCTGTACGTCGCCGAACCCCTCGACATCGGCGCCCAGGGCCTCGGCCTCGCGACGGACCACGACGGGTCCTCCGCCGGCGGCGATCTCGACGGGGCGCTCGGCACCTACCTCGCGGTGACACGCCGCGGCAACGCGGTCACGCTCGTGACGCTCGACGGGGGCGAGAGCACGGTCGGCGCCGCCCGCGAGCGCGTCACGTCGCTGACGTCCGCCGCGTGGGAGCTGCTGTGCGGGTACGACACGCAGGGGTGCTGAGCCGACGGAAACCGTGACAGCCCCGCCCGGGCTGTGCTGGTTCCTGCCGACACGATGGATCGTTTCCATGCACTCAGAGGATATCTGTGCAAGGATTTGATCCATGTCCGTCCTGACCGAGCGCATCCCGACGACGTTCACGACGCGCACGGCCCGTCGGCTCGGGGTCCATCCGCGGGACCTGTACCGGTGGCGCGACACGGGCGTGGTCGTCGAGCTCTCGCGGGGGGTGTTCCGACGATCCGACGCCCCACCTGCGTCGTACCCCGACGCTCTCGCGGTCGCGTACCGAAGCCCTCGTGCCGTGCTGTGCTGCGTCTCCGCGGCCGTCGTGCACGACCTGACGGATGAGATGCCTGCTGCCGTCCAGATCGCGCTCCCCCGCCGGTCTCATGTGCCGTCGATCGACCATCCGCCCGTGGAGGTGCTCCGCTTCGACGAGTCGCACTTCGGTGTCGGTCAGTCCACGTTCGAGGCGGCTCCGTCCGAGAGCGTGAAGGTCTACGACCCGCCGCGCACCGTGGTGGACCTGATCCGGCTCCGGCACCGCTTCGGCGAGCCGATCGCCTACGGGGCGCTGCACCGGTACCTCAGGTCGCCGGGCGGCGGTCCTCGTCTGCTCCTGGACCGTGCCGACGAGCTCGGTGTCCTGGAACCCGTGCGCGCTGCCGTCGACGTCGCGAGCGCGCGTTGAGCCGCCCGACGCGTGCGAGCGCGGGCGGTCGTGCCTATCTGGACCTGCAGAACCGCGCACGGCGAGAGGGGCGCGGCACCCAGGAGCTGATGACCATGTACGTGGTCGAACGTTGGTTGGCACGTCTGTCGTCCTCGCCCTACGCGGACGACTTCGTCCTCAAGGGCGGGATGCTCCTGGCGTCGTTCGGCAACCGGCGGCCGACCGTCGATGCGGACACGCTCGCCCGCCACATGCCTGCCGAGCACGATGCCGTGGCCCGCCGCGTCACGCAGATCGCCTCGCTGCGTGCGGCGGACGACGACGGTGTGGAGTTCCTCGTCGACACCGTCACGACGTCGACCATCCGCGACGACGCCCTGTACTCGGGAGTGCGGGTGGTCATGGACGCTCGTCTTGCGACCGCACAGGTGAAGCTGCGCCTCGACGTGAACTTCGGTGATCCCGTGACACCTGCGCCCCGGGTCGTCGAGCTGCCTGCGTTGCGTCCCGACACGCCGCCGATCCGCATCCTGGGCTATCCCGTCGAGACCGTCCTGGCGGAGAAGCTGGTGACGGCCATGGCTCTCGGGCGTGCCAACACGCGCGTCCGCGACTTCGCGGACGTGCACCTGCTGACGGGGTCGCAGCGGCCCAGGTGCGAGGACGTGCGCAGTGCCATCGCGGCGACCGCGGACTTCCGCGGTGTGGCGATCACGCCGTTGCGAGAGGCGACGGCCGGGCTCGCTGCGCTGCGCGCGTCGACCTACGGCGCGTACCGACGGGCGCTCGGCAGTGCAGGCGGGTCACTCCCCTCGTCGTTGGCCGACCTCCTCGATGCTGTGGCGGTCTTCGCGGACCCGGTCGTCACCGACCTCGATCCGCACGCCACGTGGGACCCGGACGTCCGGACGTGGCGTGGGGCGCCGACGAGCGGTGAGGCGCGGGCGTAGCAGACGGCTCCCGCGCCTCACCGGCGCTGTGACGGTCAGAGCGCGGCGAGCTCACGCTCCAGGTCGTCGAGCCCGAGCGAGCCGAGGCCGAGGGCCGCGGTGTGCCAGGCGCGCAGGTCGAACGACTCGCCCTGCGCCTCGCGGCGGGCCCGCGCGGCTGCGCGTCCGGCGAGCCACGCCCGCTCGCCGAGCTTGTAGCTGATGGCCTGCCCCGGCCAGCCGAGGTAGCGCTCGATCTCGCTGTGCACGAAGGCCGCAGGTGACCCGCTGCGCTGGGCGAAGAACTCCTCGGCGAGGTCGGCGGTCCACCGCTGCCCGGGGTGGAAGGCCCGGTCCGCGGGGATCGTCAGGCCCAGGTGCATGCCGATGTCGATGACGACCCGGACGGCGCGCATGCGCTGCCCGTCGAGGTAGCCGAGTCGTGCTCCGGGTGTGCGCAGGTAGCCCAGCTCGTCCATGAGCCGCTCGGCGTACAGCGCCCAGCCCTCCGTCGTCGCCGGGATCGACCCGACGGACGTCTGGAAGACCGACAGGTCCCCGGCGCGGTACGCCCACTGCCCGAGCTGCAGGTGATGCCCAGGGACGCCCTCGTGGTACCAGGTGCTGATGAGGTCCCACGTGGGGAAGCGGTCGCGGCCGAGGGTCGGCAGCCACGTGCGCCCGGGCCGGGAGAAGTCGAGCGAGGGGCGCGTGTAGTACGGCGCGGCCGCTGCGCCGGGCGGGGCGATCATCGCCTCGACGCGCCTGACCGGGTCGGCGACGTCGACGACGGTCCCGTCGAGCGCGTCGATCGCGTCGTCCATCATGCGCTGCAGCCACGCACGGACCTCGTCGACTCCCTCGACCACCTCGCCGTGCTCGTCGAGGTGCGCGAGCGCCTGCTGCGCGCTCGCACCGGGCAGCACCCGCTCGGCCTCGGCGGCCATGTCCGCCTCGATGCGTGCGAGCTCGTCCCAGCCCCAGGCGTACGCGTCGTCGAGGTCGAGGTCGGCGCCCGTATGCAGCCTGGCGCTGAGCGCGTACCGCTCGCGCCCGACCGCGTCGGGGACGTCCACGACGGCGGGCAGGTACTCCTGCGCGATCCAGGTGCGCAGCGCGTCGAGGCCCGCCGCGGCGTCCACGGCGGCGGCGTCGAGGCGGGCACGCAGCGCGGGTGAGACCCCGGCCTGCTCGGCGCCGGCGACGAACCCGGCGTGCCATCCGCGTCCGTCGGCGGCGGCGAGCCAGTCGCCGAGCTGACCGACGACCGTCGACGCCTGGCGCAGCGCGCTGCGCACGTCGCGCCGCAGCCCCTCGGCGAGCGTCGCGCGGAACCCGTCGGCGGCCGCGGGGACCTGCGCGACGCGGTCCGCGACGACGTCCCAGTCGTCAGCCGTGGCCGTGGGCATCATGAGGAACAGCGACTGCAGCGTCTGCACCGGGGACGCGATCGGTCGCAGCGCCGCGAGGTGCTCACCGGCGTCGTGGACCGCGAGCTGCGCCGTGAGCCGCTCGCGCAGCAGCGTCGCGCAGCGCCGGTCGTCGTCGTCGAGCACCTGCGCCCCGTCGAGCTCGGCCAGCACACGCCGCGACGCCTCCGCCTTCGCGTCCGCACCGTCCGGTGAGAGGTCCGGCATGCGCCGGTCGTCGGGCCGCGTCCCCAGCGCCGTGCCCACGCTCGGGTCCAGGTCGGCGAGGGTCTCGACCCAGCGGTCGGCGACCTGGCGGGCGGTCGCGGTGGACGGCGACGGGGACGACGGAGCGGTAACCATGTCGGCAACGCTAACCGGCGCACGATGTCGCCCGGGTGTGACCGGCCGACGTCCCGCGTCACGCGCGGACCGGCCGGCGCACGGTCGGTCACAGCGCGTACCCGCCGGCGACCTGGACGTCCTCACCGGTGAACCGACAGCGTGGCGGTCCGTGGTGTGGAGACCACCATCGCGAGGTTATCGGGGCAGGCACCTGTGTACGAGGTTCTGGTAGTAGCGCACCCCGATCGGCAGGACGGTGTCGTTGAAGTCGTAGTCGTGGCTGTGCAGAGGGGTGCCACCAGGTTCGTCTGTGGTGCCGTTTCCGATGAAGGTGAAGTTCGCCGGAACGTGTTCGGCGTAGAGGCCGAAGTCCTCGCTGGCCATGATCGGCGGTGTGGTGGAGTCGCACCGGTCCTCGCCCACGGTCTCGCGGGCCGCGGCGGCGGCTGTGGCGGTAGCGTCGGAGTGGTTGACCGTCGTGGCGAACTCCCGGGTGTACACGACGTCTGCTGTGCCGCCGTGGGTGCGGGCGGTGTGCTCGGCGATCTCACGGATGCGACGCTCCAGCAGTGCGCTGACCGCGGGGTCGAAGTTGCGGGTGTCACCGGTGATGCGCACCGTGGTGGGGATGGCATTGCGGGCACCGTCGGTGGTCAAGCTCGTGCAGGAGAGGACCGCTGCCTCGACGGGGTCGATGCTTCGGGCGACGATGGTCTGCAGCGTCAGGACCGTCTGCGCACCGATGACCAGCGGGTCGATGACCAGGTGCGGGGCGGAAGCGTGACCGCCCCGACCTGTGATGGTGATGGCGAAGTTGTCCTCACCTGCCATGATCGCGCCCGTGCGGGTGACCAGCTGGCCTGCGGGGACTCCGGGGATGTTGTGCAGTCCGAAGATCGCATCCATACCGAACCGGTCGCACAAGCCGTCCTCGATCATCGCAGCCGCCCCCTTGCCGGGCTCCTCGGCGGGCTGGAACACGAAGCGCACGGTGCCGTCGAAGTCGCTGTCCATTGCCAGGGCAGCGGCTGCGCCGAGAAGCATCGCCATATGGCCGTCGTGTCCGCAGGCATGCATGCTCCCCTCGTGTTCGGAGACGTAAGGGAGCCCGGTGGCCTCGTGCAGCGGGAGTGCGTCCATGTCGGCCCGCAGGCCGATGGCCCGGCCGGAGGTGCCACGGGTGAGGGTGCCGACCACCCCGGTCCCGCCGACACCGGTGGCTACCTGGATACCGAGCGACCGCAAGACCTCGGCGACGAACTCCGCCGTACGGTGTTCTGCGAACGCGGTCTCGGCGATCTGATGGAGCCGGTGACGCCACGTCACCACAGCGGAGGGCGTCATGGGGTGCCTTTGGGGTTCGCGGCGGTACCTTCGGTGCTCAGCAGCACCACGACCGAGTCACCGGTAAGGCCCAGTCGGGTGCGCTGTGCGTCATCGGTGGCGACCGCGCGCAGAGCCGCCAGGGTCGCCGCGCCGCAGGGCCCGGAGTCCACACCGAGCCCGGCCATCTCGTTCACCGCGGCCAGAGCCTGGGCGTCAGTCACCGTGATGGACGCGTCGAGGCCGTCGCGGAGCGTGGGCCAGGCGATCTCGGAGACGGTGCCGCAGTTCAGTCCCGTCATCACCGTGTCAGCGGTGTCCACGGGCACGACCCTGCCCGCGTGCAGAGAGGTCGTCACCGAGGCTGCGGCGTCTGGTTCGGCCACCAGCAGTGCCGGGGCATGGCCGGTGGAGCGGTAGTGGTGGACGACCGCCTGGGCCAGCGACCCGACACCGGCGGGCACCACGACGAGATCCATCCGGTGCAGACCCTGCTCGGCGAGCTGTTCATCGCTCTCCTGGACGAGGGTGGCGTAGCCATCGACGATCCACTGCGGCACGTCGACGTATCCGTCCCAGGAGGTGTCCTGGATCAGCACGGCCTTTCCGCCGGACTGCGCGGCGGCGTGGGCGACGACATCGTCGTAGGACTGCTGGAGCTCCACCAGCTGCGCGCCCTCGGCGACGATGGCGGCCTTCGCCTGCGGCGAGACCCCCGGTGGGACGTAGATCGTCGAGGGCAGGCCGAGCAGGCCTGCGACATGGGCCACCGCGCGGCCGTGATTGCCGTCGGTCGCTGCGACCAGCGACAACCCTTCAAGCGTCGCGAGCCGCTCGCGCAGATCGTCCAGCGGCGGCGCCGCGTCCAGACCGAGCCGGGCAGAGAGCGCACGAGCGATCGCGTAGGAGGCCCCCAGGATCTTGAACGCCGAGAGCCCGAGACGCTGAGACTCGTCCTTCACCAGCACCGCTCCCACACCCAGGGCCTCGGCCAGGGCGGGTGCCGGGGTGAGCGGGGTCTGGGCGTATCCGGGCAGCGAGCGGTGGAAGCCGAGCGGGGAGTCGCGCAGTGGCTCGGCGCGCCAGTTCCGGGCGGCCGGGTTGTGGTAGAACGCGGGAGCGCTCGGGGCGCTCATGCGGCATCCGTCCCCTCGGCCAGGCGCAGCACGGTGTTGGCCAGCACGGCGATGCCTGCCGCGCAGTCGTCCGGGGTGGAGTACTCACGGGGGTTGTGACTGATGCCCTCGTACTGGCCACGGACGAAGATCATCGCGGTCGGAGTGATCGCGGCCATCTCCTGGGCGTCGTGGCCCGCTCCGGACATCAGCCGGATCGTCTCATGGCCGAGCCCTGCAGCGACCTCGGTGATGGTGTCCTGGATGGTTCCGTCGAAGGGCACCCGGTTGGTCTTGGCCATCCGCTTCGTCTCCACCCGCAGCCCCGGCGCCGGCTGCAGTTCCGGGAGCTTCTCCAGGTAGGCGGCCAGATCGGCCTCGGCGGCGACCATGTGCTCGTCGTCGGGGTTGCGCAGATCCACCGTGAGCTCGGCCCGATCCGGGACCACGCTGGGCAGGCCTGGCGAGGTGGCGATGTGGCCCACGGTGGCACGCAGGCGACCGTACTCGCCGGAGTCGACCATCTCGCGGACCTTCACCACGATCTGGGCTGCGGCCAGACCCGCATCGACGCGCAGCTCGGTGGGGGTGGTGCCGGCGTGCGCGGCGCGGCCGTGAAGAGTGATCCTCTGCCACGAGATCGCCTGCACCCCGGTGACCACGCCGATCGCGTGCTCCTCGCGCAGCAGCACCGGGCCCTGTTCGATGTGGCATTCCACATACGCATGGGGCGGGGCCAGGCGGACCGGCCGCTCTCCCTTGAAACCGATCCGCACCAGCTCGTCGCCGAACCGCAGACCGTCCACGTCGGTGAGATCGTAGGCGTAGTCCAGGCTCAGCCGGCCAGCGGCCACCGCGGAGCCGAGCATGTCCGTGCCGAACCGGACCCCTTCCTCCTCGGTCCACGCCGCTATCACGAGCGGACGCCGGGTGGTGATGCCGGCGTCGTTGAGTGAGCGAACCACTTCCAGTGCGCCAAGCACCCCCAGGCAGCCGTCGAACGCGCCCGCTGTGCCGACCGAGTCGATGTGCGATCCCGCCATCACGGGAGCCGACTCAGCCTCAGCGCCCTCGCGGCGGCCGAAGATCGTTCCCATCTCATCGATGGTCACCTCCAGCCCGGCCTCTTCCATCCACCCAATCAGCAGGCGGCGCCCTTCGGCGTCTTCATCCGTCAGAGACTGCCGATTCACCCCCACCAGGCCGGTGGCCTCATCGTCGTAGGCCCCGACAGCGGCCAGCTCCATGAGCGAGGCCCACAACCGATCGCCGTCGATCGTGAGCGCGCGCGGAGCGCGTGCATGTACGGCAGCGGTGGTCACGGTGCCCTCCCTGGAGGTCTTCACCGGCCCGCGGGCCGGCTCTGAACGGTCTCACCAGTCACGCTACGGACCGGAGACTCAGTGAGCGATAGCATGATTTCGGCGAGTACCAGTGAAAAAAATTGCATGATCAGGAGGAGAGGGCGCGTGTACGACCTGCACCGGTTGCGGCTGCTGCGTGAACTCGCCCACCGCGGCACCCTCGCCGCAGTCGCCGAGGCCCTCGGCTACAGCCCGTCAGCGGTCTCCCACCAGCTCTCGATCCTCGAACGCGAAGTCAAAGCACCGCTCCTGGAACCCGCCGGGCGCGGAGTACGCCTGACACCCGCTGCCTTCACCCTGGTCGCCCACACCGAGTCCATCCTGCGTGAACTCGAACGCGCCGAGGCCTCCATCGCTGCCAGCCGCACGGAGATCACAGGCACGGTGCGCGTGGCCACCTTCCAGACCGCCGCCCACACCCTCGTCCTGGACGCCATCGACCGCCTCGCCGAGAAGCACCCCCACCTGGTCGTGGCCTTCGCCCACCTCAACGCCGAAGCGGCCATCCCGGCCCTGCTGGCCCGAGACTTCGACCTCGTGCTCTCCGAGGACTATCCCGGTAACCCCTCGTCGCCACATCCGGGCGTGACCACCGGCACCATCATCGACGATCCGCTTCTGCTCGCCGTCCCCGCCGACTGGCCCGCGCGCAGTCTGGCCGATCTCGCCGAGGCTCCCTGGGTCATGGAACATGGAGGCACCGCCGCCCGCGCCTGGTCCGCGGCTGCGTGCCGCGCCGCGGGATTCGAGCCGCACGTCCGATACGAAACCTCTGACCTCAGTCTCCACGCCGAGATCGTCGCCCGAGGGCGCGGCGTCGCGTTCCTGCCCCGCCTCGGCCACACCCCGTCGCCGGACGTCCGCCTCATCCCCACCGGGAACACCCGCGCCATCACCGCCTCAACGCGCACCGGCAGCGAGGACGCCCCCGCCACCAAGGCCCTCCACGACGTTCTCGTGACTCCCTGACCCAGGGTCTCGCGTCAAGCAGATGGCAGGTCCTGGGGTTGGGGGGAGGTGGGGACAAGGGGGTCGGCGCGGCCGGTGTGGACGTCGTGCGGCCGGTTGCAGGTTCAAGCGGTCGTCCCGCACCACCCCGGGGGACCAGAGGGGGACCACGGAGAAAGACCCCCAGACATGACGAAGCCCAGGCGAGAAACTGTTCTCACCTGGGCTTCTACGTCGGGCTGACAGGATTTGAACCTGCGACCCCTTGACCCCCAGTCAAGTGCGCTACCAAGCTGCGCCACAGCCCGTCACCCCCGCAGGGGCCTCGGAAACTCTACCGCACTCGCGGGGTCGTCCTGTCACCCGTGGGCAGGTGGGCGCGCCACGCGCACGCGACCGCGACCAGGCACGCCGTCGCGATGACGGCCCCCGCGACGAACATCGCCGGGTACGCCCACCGGGTCGAGAGACACGCGAGCGCGGCGGGCACGAAGAACCCGGTGTACGCGACCGAGTAGTAGACGGCGGTGAGCCCCGCGAGGTCGTCGGGCGTCGCGATGCGCTGCACCTCGGAGAGCCCGGCGACCAGCGCGAGCCCGTAGCCGGCGCCGAGCACGACCGCGGCGAGGACCGCGACGGCCAGGTTGAGCGTCGCGCTCGCCCAGGCCGCGGCCGCCATGCCGGGCACGACGATCGCCATCGCGACGACCGACGCCCGCGCGCTGCGCGCGGTGTCGATGCGCCGCGCGAGCTGCTGGACGGCGAACCCGCTCGCGAGCGTGACGACCGTGAGGAACGCCGCGAACGCGATCGGCACGCCCCCGGCGCTGCGGCGCAGCAGCCCGGGCAGCACGGCGTAGGCGCTGCCGACGGCACCGAAGACCCACGGCGCGACCGGCACGACGACGCGCCAGAACCGCCGGTGCGCGACCGCGGGCACGCGCAGGTCGTCGCGCAGCCGAGCGCCGGGTGCGCGCGGCGGTGCGGGATGCGTCTCGGGCACCGACAGCACGGCGGCCATGGCCGCGAGCGCGACGCACGCGTGCACGAGGTACGGGGTGCCCGTGCGCCACGGCCCCCACTGCGCGAGCGCACCGGCGGTGCCGGCCCCGAGC